>NZ_BMGB01000002.1:321026-642053 GCF_014639655.1 Conyzicola nivalis | reverse complement strand
ATCGGGATTCAGTCCCCTACTTGAGGCCGGGAAGCTCTGCGGCTTTCCGAACCTTTGGGGTGACGAGTGATTACTCTACGTGCGCCACGCCACCTCGGCAAAGCACCACACATCCCGGGCGTGTCGCGACCGCGAGGGTCAGGAAATCAGGACCGCGGCGAGGGTCTTCTTGCCACGGCGCAGAATCGCGTGGCCGCTCGCGAGAGCGGCGCCGGTGAAGTCGGCCTGCTCGTCGGTGACCGTCACGTTGTTCAGGTACACGCCACCCTGGGCGATCGCGCGCCGCGACTCCCCCAGGCCTTTGGTGAGACCCGTGTCGACGAGCGCTTGCGCGATCGGTGTCGCGACGGCCGCCTCGGTGGACGGCAGCTCGGCCGTGGCCGCGGTCAGAGTGGCGGCGTCGAGGGTGGTCAACTCGCCCTGCCCGAAGAGCGCGGCCGAGGCCGCGATCGCCGCTTCCGTCGCGGCGAGACCGTGAACGAGACTCGTCACCTCGAAGGCCAGCGTGCGCTGCGCCTCGCGGCGGAACGGCTCGGCGGCCACCAGCCCCTCGAGCTCGTCGATGCGCGCGCGGTCGAGGAAGGTGAAGACCTTGAGCCGGGCGACGACGTCGCTGTCGTCGGTGTTGAGCCAGAACTGGTACATCGCGTAGGGGCTCGTCAGTTCGGGGTCGAGCCAGATGGCGTTGCCCTCGCTCTTGCCGAACTTGGTGCCGTCGGCGTTGGTGATGAGCGGCGTGCCGATGGCGTGCGCCGACACGGATTCGGAGCGCCGGATGAGATCGGTACCGCCGATGAGGTTGCCCCACTGGTCGCTACCACCGGTCTGCAGGATGCAGCCGTACTCACGGTAGAGCTCGCGGAAGTCGAGCGCCTGCAGGATCTGGTAGCTGAACTCGGTGTAGCTGATGCCGGCGTCGGAGTTGAGCCGCGCGCTGACGGCGTCCTTCTTGAGCATCGTGCCGACCCGGAAGTGCTTGCCGATGTCACGAAGGAAGTCGATCGCCGAGAGCGGCGCCGTCCAGTCGAGGTTGTTCACCAGGCGCGCCGCGTTGTCACCCTCGAAGCTCAGGAAGCGGGAGACCTGCCCTTGCAGGTAGCCCACCCACTCGTTGACGACGTCGGGGGTGTTCAGCGTTCGTTCCGCCGTGGGCTTCGGGTCGCCGATGAGCCCCGTGGATCCGCCGACGAGCCCGAGTGGTTTGTGGCCGGCCAGCTGGAGGCGACGCATGAGCAACAGCTGCACGAGGTTGCCGAGGTGCAGGCTGGGCGCGGTCGGGTCGAAACCGCAGTAGTAGGTGATCGGGTCTCCAGCGAGCAGTTGCTTGAGTTCCTGCTCGTTGGTCGAGACGTGCACGAGGCCGCGCCAGACGATTTCGTCCCAGACGTCGTCGAACGAGTCGTCGTTGCGCTGGAGTGCGGGTACCGGGGATGCTGGAGAAGACACGGATACAGGCTAGCCGAGCTTCGGGAGACCGACCCCGCGCAGCCGCCCCGGGTTGATGTGACTAAATCAACCCCCTAGGGTTGATATTGGTCTCATCAACCCTGTGGACCTGATTGGAGCAACGGTGATCGTCATCACGGCGGATCAGGTCGACAGCCGGTCGACGCCCGACGTCGCTTCGGCAACGCTCGAGCGCCTCAACCGCATGTTCGGCGAGCACCTCGAGCTCGCTGCCGACCGCACGGCGGGCGACGAGATCCAGATGCTCGTCGACGGCGGCCGAGCGGCGATCGACGTCGTGCTCGACCTCACCCGCACCGGCCGGTGGAGCGTGGGGATGGGATTCGGACCTGTTCGAGAACCGCTGGGCGCCAGCATCCGCGAATCGACCGGCGACGCTTTCGTCGCGGCGCGTTCCGCCGTCGAGCGCGCGAAGAAAAAGCAGACCCGTTTCGCCGCCGCGACCGAGCCCGTGCAGACGGGCTCCCGCGACCTCGAAGCGCTCGTCGACCTCCTGCTCATCCTGCGCGCGCGCCGCAGCGATCAGGGGTGGGAGATCCACGACCTCGTGGCCCGCGGGCTGAGCCAGGCCGACGCCGCGACGGAAATGGGCATCACGCCGCAGTCGGCGAGCAAACGCGCCCGCGCGGCGGATCTCAAGGCCGAGAACGCCGCGATCGCACCGTTGGCGCGGCTCGCGGACGCGCTCGATGCGGCCCCCGCAACCGAGGAAAAGCGATGACCGAAGTCGCACTGACCTACTCGATCGTCGGGCTCGTGGTGCTCTACGCCGGCGTGGTCCTCTCCTGGTTCGCGACCAAGCCCGGGAGGCACTGGCTCGTCGTTCCGTGCGCCGTTCCCATCGTCGGAGCGATCGTCTTCGCCCTGGCCGGGCTACCCGTCGTGCATCCCGCCCTCGGAATCCTCGCCGGCGTCGGCTTCGTGCTGCTCGGCTCGGTCGGCGGCAGCCCGTTCGTGTCGCTCGTGCTGGATCTGGCGACGCGCGACAGCGTGACGCTCGGCGCCCACGGCGGGATACTCGTGATGAGCGCCGCTCCCCCTCGCGAGATCCTGCGCGGCGGCGCGGTCATCGGCTACCTCGAACGGGTATCCCTGATCGGTTCCGTGCTCGTCGGACAGCCCGCCGCGGTCGCCGTGATCGTGGCAATCAAGGGGCTCGGGCGGTACTCGGAGCTCGAGAACGCCGCGGCGCGGGAGCGGTTCATCATCGGCACCCTCGCGAGCCTGCTCTGGGCCGGGGCATGCGCCGCGGCGATCGCGCTCAGCTGGTAGCTCGATCAGCGGGTAGCGGGCAGCCGCGCGTCGGGCGGCCTCGGCGGGTAGACCCAGGCGACGAGCACCACCGAGATCATCATGAGCAGGAACCACGAGCCCAGTTTGGCGACCGACACGAGGTGCCAGCCGTCGAGCTGGTCGGGGTACGCCCACGCGTTGGCCCAGGTGGCGATGTTCTCGGCCAGCCAGATGAAAACGGCGACGAGCAGGAACGCGACGACCAACGGCATCCGGAACCGCGACCGGAAGACCGTGAACTGCATCCGGGTGCGTCCGAAGACGAGCACGATCGCCACCAGCAGCAGGTAGCGGGCGTCGAACACGTAGTGGTGCGAGAAAAAGTTCACGTAGATGAGGCCGGCGAGGATCGCGGTGATCCACCGGCGCGGGTACCGCTCGAAGCGCAGGTCGAACATGCGGTACACCCGCACCATGTAGGAGCCGACAGCGGCGTACATAAATCCGCTGTAGAGCGGCACTCCGCCGATGCGCAGCAGGCCGTCGCCCTCGTAGCTCCACGATCCGACGTCGGTCTTGAACAGCTCCATGCCGGTGCCCACGATGTGGAAAAGCACGATCACCCGCAGTTCGCGCAGGGTCTCGAGCCGGAAGACGACCATCGCCAGCTGGATGACGAGCGCGGCGAGCACGAGGAAGTCGTTGCGGGCGAGGGCCGCGTCGTCGGGGTACCAGAGCCGGGTGCCCACGAGCACGGCGAGCACCGCGGCGCCGAAGATGCACGCCCACGCCTGCTTGAGCCCGAACACCACGAACTCGGTGAGGGCTGCGCGCGCGCCGCTGAGGGGTGCCCGGTCGAGGAACCGATGCGCATAGCCGTCGATCGCCCGCTCGACCGAGGTGAACCGGGCCACGGTCAGACCCGCTTTTTCGGGGCGTGCGCCTTGTAGGGCGAGACCGTGGGGTCGCCGGGGATCCAGAACCGCCAGGGATACTCGCCTCCCCCGCCGGGACCCGAGACCCCGGTGCGCGGACCAGATTCATAGTCGGATGACTCGGAGGCGAGTTCGAGCCGCAGCGGACCTGAGGCGAGGTCGGTACCGCCGTCGGCCAGCGTGATGCCGAGCGCCACGGTGAGCCGGGCGGGGCCGCGCGCCAGGTCGACACTCGAGCGCGAGGTGCGCCGCCGGGCGGTCGCGATCTCACGTCCCGCCACGATTTCGCCGGCGCGCAGCAGGATGCCGCCCGACGTTCCGGCCGGCGAGCACACGACGTTGGCGCAGACGTGCATGCCGTAGGTGAAGTACGTGTACAGGTGCCCGGGTTCGCCGAACATCACGGCGTTGCGGTTGGTCTTTCCTCGGAACGAGTGCGAACCGGGATCGACGCCCTCGCCGAGGTACGCCTCCACCTCGGTGATCCGCAGCGCCACCTCGCCGCTGACGAGGCGCGCACCGAGCAATTCTGGCGCGACCTCGACCGCGGAGCGGGAGAAGAAGCTGCGATCGAACACGTGCGGGGCGCTGTTAGAAGAACGGGATGCCGAGGACGACGGCGGCGATGACCGCCCCGACCACGACCAGCCCGGCGATCACGACGACGACCGCGCGACCGCGGCGGGACATCGGGTCGTACCAGTCGAACCCGGGCTTCTTGTCGTCGTCGCCCACGTCAGCGCGCCACGTTCAGTGCGCGCACCCGCGCGGTGAGAGCGGCGAGCTGCTCGGCGACGCGAACGGGCGCGGTCCCGCCGGCGCCGTCGCGGCTCGCGATCGAGCCGTCGACGGTGAGCACGTCGCGCACGCCCGCGGTGAGGTGCGGCGACACGGCCAGGTACTGCTCGTCGGTCGGTTCGTGCAGTTCGAGGTCGTGCTCCTCGCAGAAACGAACGAGCGATCCGCTCACCTCGTGGGCCTCACGGAAGGGAATGTGCTGCCGCACGAGCCAGTCGGCCACGTCGGTTGCGAGAGAGAAGCCCTGGGGCGCGAGCTCGCGCATCCGGTCTGTATTGAAGCGCAGGGTCGCGACCATGCCGGTGAACGCGGGCAGCAAGACCTCGAGGGTCTCGACCGAGTCGAACACCGGTTCTTTGTCTTCCTGAAGGTCGCGGTTGTAGGCGAGCGGGAGTCCCTTGAGGGTCGCGAGCAGGCCGGTGAGGTTGCCGATGAGACGACCGGACTTGCCGCGCGCGAGTTCGGCGATGTCGGGGTTCTTCTTCTGCGGCATGATCGACGAGCCGGTCGAGAACGCGTCGTCGAGCTTGACGAAGTCGAACTCCCGGGTGTTCCAGAGGATGATCTCCTCGGCCAGGCGCGAGATGTCGACGCCGATCTGCGCGGCGATGAAGGCGAACTCGGCGACGTTGTCGCGGCTGGCCGTGGCATCGATCGAGTTCTCGGTGGGTCCGCTGAGGCCCAGTTCGCGAGCGACGAGCACGGGGTCGAGTCCGAGCGAGCTGCCGGCGAGGGCACCCGAACCGTAGGGGCTCGTCGAGGCGCGCATCCGCCAGTCGCGCAGGCGTTCCAGGTCGCGCACGAGCGGCCAGGCGTGGGCGAGCAGGTGGTGGGCGAGCAGCACCGGTTGCGCGTGCTGCAGGTGGGTGCGGCCGGGCATCACGGCGTCGATGTGGTTCTCGGCCTGCGAGGCGATGGCGTCGATGAGCTGCACGACGAGGTGGCCGATGGCCGCGGCGTGGTCGAGCAGGTAGAGCCGGACGAGCGTGGCGATCTGGTCGTTGCGGCTGCGGCCCGCGCGCAGCTTGCCGCCGAGCTCGGGACCGGTGAGTTCGATGAGGCCGCGTTCGAGGGCGGCGTGCACGTCTTCCTCGTCGTCACGGGCCTCGAAGGAGCCGTCGACCACCGACTCGGCCAGCTGCACGATGGCGGCCAGCATGCGTTCGAGCTCGTCGTCGCTGAGGTAGCCCGCCGACGCGAGCGCCTTCGCGTGCGCGCTCGACCCGGCGAGGTCGTACCCGGCGAGCTGCCAGTCGAAGTGGATCGACCGGCTCAGCCGCGCGAGTTCGGGCGACGGCCCGCTGGCGAAGCGGGCGCCCCAGAGGGAGCCCTCGCCGGTCGCTCCAGCGGTGCCGTCGTCCGATTTCGTGTTCATTTCGACCGGCTCAACGACCGTCTACGGCGGCGTCGCGGCGTGCCGCGATCTTGCTCGGGAGCGACCACAGTTCGATGAAGCCCTTCGACAGCGACTGGTCGAACGTGTCGCCGGTGTCGTAGGTGGCGAGGCTGAAGTCGTAGAGGCTCGTGGCGCTCTTCTGACCGGTGACGACCGCGCGGCCGCCCTGCAGCTTGAGGCGGATGTCGCCCGACACGTACTTCTGGGTGTCGTCGATGAAGGCGTCGAGGCTGCGCTTGAGGCCGGAGAACCAGAGTCCGTCGTAGACGAGGTTAGACCATTCGGCTTCGACCCCGCGCTTGTAACGGCTGACGTCGCGCTCGAGGGTGAGGCTCTCGAGGGCCTCGTGGGCGGCGATCAGGGCGATCGCGCCGGGCGCCTCGTAGACCTCGCGGCTCTTGATGCCGACCAGGCGGTCTTCGACGACGTCGATGCGGCCGACGCCGTGCTTGCCCGCCACCTCGTTGAGCTTCTCGATGATGGCGAGGGGGCTCAGCGCGACGCCGTCGATCGCGACGGGGATGCCCGCCTCGAACGTGATGACGACCTCGTCGGCCTCCTTGAAGACGGAGGGGTCTTGCGTGTACTCGTAGAGGTCCTCGATCGGCGCGTTCCACGGGTCTTCGAGGAAGCCGGTCTCGACGGCGCGGCCCCACACGTTCTTGTCGATCGAGTAGGGGTTCTTGGCGCTCTGGCGGATCGGGAGGTTGTTCTGCTCCGCGTAGATGATGGCCTTGTCGCGGGTGAGGGCCAGGTCGCGCACGGGGGCGATGCTGGTGAGCTCGGGCGCGAGGGCGGCGACGGCCGCCTCGAAGCGCACCTGGTCGTTGCCCTTTCCGGTGCATCCGTGGGCCACGCTGTCTGCACCGAGGCGCTTCGCGGTGATCGCGAGGTGCTTGGCGATGACGGGGCGGCTCAGCGCCGAGACCAGCGGGTAGGTCTTCTGGTACATGGCGTTGGCCTTGAGGGCCGGCATCAGGAAGTCGGCCGCGAACTCGTCTTTCGCGTCGACGACGATGGACTCGACGGCGCCGCAGTCGAGGGCGCGCTGGCGGATGTCGTCCATGTCTTCGCCACCCTGGCCGACGTCGACGGCGAGGGCCACGACCTCTTTGCCCGTGGCGTCTTTGAGCCAGCCGATACCAACCGAGGTGTCAAGTCCGCCTGAATAGGCCAGGACGACGCGTTCCGCCATTGTGTTTCTCCTTGGGTTAAATCATGGTCAAGACTACCGGCACGCGACTTTCAGGTTCGCGCGCGCCGGGTGGTGCGGGCCGCCAGGTTGGAGGCCCAGGTGAGCACCCGCTCGAGCGGTCCGCGGCCGAACAGAAGCGCCCAGCCGGTGCAGAGCACGAGGGCTCCGCCGATGAAGGCCAGATAGAGGCCGTTGTCGTTCTGGGTGAACGCGCCGTCGCCGATGATCGCGACGATCACGACGTGTGCGGTGTAGGCGCTGAGCGCCATCGACCCCACGGCGGCGATCGGGTAGAGCGGTATGCGCGCCCGGGTCGCGACGAGCAGGCACAGGGCCAGGACGGCGAGCGCGAACCCGGTGGAGCCGACAACCTCGAACGGGCTTCCGCTGTGCGGCTCGGTGGTCGCGAGCATGCCGATGTCTACCGGAACCGGCGCTGTGCTTTCAAGCACTGCCCGGTTCGCCGCGACGCCGAGCCCGTATCCCGCGACCGCGAGCCCCGCGCCGACGGCGAGCAGGCGCAGCTGGACGACGCGGGCAGTGACGTCGAGCCGCCCCACGCCGAGGCCGACGAGCACGAAGACGATCCAGATCACCGCCGGATAGTGGCCGGTCAGCAGCAGGTCGACGACCGGGTCGGCCACCGGGACGAGGACGGTCGTGATCGCCGCGAGGATGGGGGACACGATCGCCAGGATGCCGGCGGCGACGAACAGCGACCGCGGCCGCCAGCGCAGCACCGGGATCGCCGCCACGAACAACACCGCGTAGACGGGCAAAATGACGGCGATACGCGTGTCGAGCCAGATGAGGAGCATGCCGATCGCGAAGATCAGCGCTGCGCGCACCAGAATCCGGATGCGCGCGGCTCTGAGTTCGGTGCCGTCGACCGGGCGGGTGCGCCCCGAGATGATCGCGATCGAGACGCCGGCGAGCAGAGCGAACAGGATCGACGAGCGGCCGTTGACCACGTCGAGCCAGGTCGCCGGCTCGGTGAAGACCAGCGGTTCGGTGACCCCGACGTGCGCGCCGTACATTCCGAGCACGGCGAGGCCGCGCGCGATATCGATGCCGACGATGCGGGTCATCAGGCTTTCTCGAGGAGCCAGACCATCAGGGCCTTCTGGGCGTGCAGGCGGTTCTCCGCCTCGTCCCAGATGACGCTCTGCTCGCCGTCGATCACGTCGGCGGAGACCTCGAAGCCACGGTCGGCCGGCAGGCAGTGCAGGAACAACGCGTCGGCCTTGGCGAGCGCCATGAGCTGCGAGTCGACCTGGTAGGCGCCGAACGTCTCGATGCGCTGGGCCTTCTCGTCTTCTTTACCCATCGACACCCAGGTGTCGGTGACCACGACGTCGACGCCGGCTACGGCTTCGGCGGGGTCGGTGTAGAGCGTGACCGAGCCGCCGGTCGTGGCGGCTACCGCCTCCGCGTCGCTGACGACCGTGGCATCCGGAGCGTAGGACAGCGGGCTGGCGATGCGCACGTGCATACCGGCGACCGCCCCGGCCAGCAGGTAGGACTGCGCCATGTTGCTCGCGCCGTCGCCGAGGAAGGTGACGGTGAGGCCGGCGAGCGTTCCGCGGTGCTCGCGGATCGTGAGCAGGTCGGCGAGCAGCTGGCAGGGGTGGAACTCGTCGCTCAGGGCGTTGATCACCGGAACGGTCGTGCCGAGGGCCATCTGCTCGAGTCCCGCTTGCGCGTAGGTGCGCCAGACGATCATCGACACCATGCGCTCGAGAACGCGGGCGGTATCGGAAGGGGTCTCCTTACCGCCGAGCTGACTGTTGGCGGTGGAGATGATGAGCGGGCTGCCGCCGAGGTCGGCCACGCCGACCGCGAAGGAGACACGCGTGCGGGTCGACGACTTGTCGAAGATCACGGCGACGGTCTGCGGCCCGGCGAGCGGCTTGACCCGGTAGCGGTCCTTCTTGAGCTCGACGGCGAGGTCGAGGATGTCGAGCTGCTCGGCCTGGGTCAGGTCGTCGTCGCGGAGAAAGTGGCGGGTCATGCTGATGCCTCCAAGGCCTGGGTGAAGAGGGAGATGAATTGCGCGATCTCGGCGTCGCCCACGATGAGGGGCGGAGCGAGGCGGATGCTCGTGTCGTTCGGCGCGTTGATGATGAGGCCGAGCTCGAGGGCCTTCGCGGACACTCTCGCCGCGACCGGCTCGGTGAGGCCGACGCCGATGAGCAGGCCGGCGCCTCGCAGTTCGCCCACGAGCGGCGAGCCGATCGCGGTGATCGCGGCCCGCAGTTCGTCGCCGCGGCGGGCCGCGTTCTCGACGAGCCCGGCGTTCTCGATCTCGCCGAGAACCGCGTTGGCGGCGGCCGTCGCAAGCGGATTGCCACCGAAGGTCGACCCGTGCTGGCCGACGGTGAACAGCTCGGAGGCCCAGCCGAAGGTGACGAGGGCGCCGATCGGCACTCCCCCGCCGATGCCCTTCGCCACGGCGATCGCGTCGGGCACGATGCCGTGCTGCTGGAAGGCGAACCAGCTTCCGGTGCGGCCGGCGCCGGTCTGGATCTCGTCGAGGATGAGCAGTGCGCCGTGCTTCTCGGTGAGCTCGCGTGCACGCTTGAGGTAGCCCTCGGGAAGGTCGATCACGCCGGCCTCGCCCTTGATCGGCTCGACCACGAGCGCGGACACGTGGTCGCCCATCGCGTGCTCCAGCGCCTCGATCGTCGAGTCGATGTGGTCGATGCCGGTCACCGCGGGGTCGAAGGGCTCGCGCAGGGCGGGCTTGCCGGTGAGCGAGACCGCGCCCATCGTGCGGCCGTGGAACGAGTTGGTGAGCGCGAGGATCGTCTTGTGCTGCCCGTTACGGCGCGCGAGCTTGATCGCGGCCTCGATGGCCTCCGCTCCCGAGTTGCCGAAATAGACGCGTCCGCGCTCTCCGGCACCCGAGATGCGGCTCAGGCGCTGAGCCAATTCGATCTGCGGGGCGGTCGCAAAGTAATTGGAGACGTGCGCGATGTTCGCGACCTGCCGGCTGACGGCATCCACCAGCACCGGATGCGCGTGACCGAGCGAGTTGACGGCGATTCCGGCGAGGAAATCGAGGTACTTCTTGCCGTCGACGTCCCACACGTAGCAGCCCTCGCCGCGCTCGAGCAGGGTGAGCGGCGCGGGCGAGGAGCCCATCATCGCGGTACGGAAATCGCTGCGCCAGGTTGCCGGCCCTTCGACAGGCTCAGGGAGCGTGGTCTCTGTCATGCGGGTACTACCTCCGTGCCGATGCCGCTCTGGGTGAAGATCTCGACGAGGATCGAGTGGGGGGTTCTGCCGTCGATGATGGCCGCCTTCGCGACACCGCCGGCGACCGCCTCGAGGCACGCCGTCATCTTGGGAATCATGCCCGACTCGAGGTTCGGCAGCAGCGCCGTGAGCTCGTCGGTGTCGATGATCGAGACGAGCGAGTCGCGGTTGGGCCAGTCGCGGTAGAGGCCGGCGACGTCGGTGAGGATCACGAGCTTCGCGGCGCCGAGAGCCACGGCGAGGGCCGAGGCCGCCGAGTCGGCGTTGATGTTGAGCGACTGACCGGCCTCGTCGAGGTCGGGCGCGATGGACGCGATCACCGGGATCTTGCCCGCGGCGACCGCGTCGAGTACGACCGCGGGATCGACGGTCGCGACGTCGCCCACGAGGCCGAGGTCGACCAGTTCGCCGTCGACGACGGCGCCGCGACGGCGCCCGCCGAACAGGTCGCGGGTCTCACCGGACAGGGGCACGGCGAGACCGGCCTGGTGCTCGTCGATCATGCCCGCGAGCTCGAGTCCGACCTGCCCCGACAGCACGTCGCGCACGACGCCGATCGTCTCGGGGGTCGTCACCCGGTAGCCGCCGCGGAACTCGCTGGGGATGCCGAGTTCGGCGAGGCGCGCGGAGATCTGCGGGCCGCCCCCGTGCACGACGACCGGGCGGATGCCGGCGAAGTGCAGGTACGCCATGTCCTCGGCGAACGCCCGCTGCAGGGTCTCGTCGACCATGGCGTTGCCGCCGAACTTCACGACGATGATCTGGCCGTGGAAGCGCTTGAGCCAGGGCAACGACTCGATGAGCACGGCGGTCTTGATCTCGACCTCGAGCCCCTGGGCCTCTCTGAACGCACCCATCAGCTGGAGTACGCGCTGTTCTCGTGCACGTAGTCGTGCGTGAGGTCGTTGGTGAGGATCGTCGCGGTGGCCGTGCCGACCTTCAGGTCGATGAGCACGTGCGTGGCCCGCGGTGTGAGGTCGACGTCGTCGGCCGGCCGGTCGGGTTCGCCCGAACGGCAGACGCGCACACCGTTCATGGTGACGTCGACGTCGTAGGGGTCGAACTCGGCGGTCGTGGTTCCGATGGCGGCGAGCACGCGGCCCCAGTTGGGGTCGTTGCCGAAGACGGCCGCCTTGAACAGGTTGTTGCGGGCCACCGAGCGGCCCACCTCCACGGCGTCGTCTTCGCTCGCGGCGTTGATCGTCTCGATCGAGATGTTGTGGCTCGCGCCCTCGGCGTCGGCCTGCAGCTGCGCGGCCAGGTCGGCGCACACGGCGGTGACCGCGGCGGTGAACACCTCGAGGCTCGGCGAGACACCGGATGCCCCGCTCGAGAGCAGAGAGACCTGGTCGTTGGTCGACATGCAGCCGTCGGAGTCGAGCCGGTCGAACGTCACCCGGGTCGCCGAACGCAGCGCGGCGTCGAGATCCGCGGAAGAGAGCAGCGCGTCGGTGGTGATGACGACGAGCATCGTGGCGAGGCCCGGGGCGAGCATGCCGGCGCCTTTCGCCATGCCTCCGACCGACCAGCCGGCGCCCTGCACGACGGCTTCCTTCGGCTTCGAGTCGGTGGTCATGATCGCGAGGGCTGCGTCGTGCCCGCCGTCGTCGTTCAGGGCGGGGATCGCGGTGGCGACCCCGCCGATGACCTTGTCGCGGAAGTCCTGTCCGCCCACCCCGATGAGGCCGGTGGAGCAGACGAGCACGTCGCCGGCCGAGACGCCGAGGCCCTCGGCGACCGCCTCGGCCGTGGCGTGGGTGGTCTGGAAGCCGAACGCCCCCGTGTAGCAGTTGGCCCCGCCCGAGTTGAGCACGATCGCCTCGACGATGCCGTCGCCGATGACCTGCTGCGACCAGATGATGGGGTTGGCCTTGGCGCGGTTGCTGGTGAACACCACGGCCGCGGCCTTGTTCGGGCCGAGGTTCTGCACGAGGGCGACGTCGTTCTTGCCGGTGCTCTTCAGTCCGGCGACCACGCCGGCGGCGACGAATCCGGCCGCATTGGTGACGCTCACGGTGCTACTCCATTGGTGCTCAGGCCGGTCGTTTCGGCGAAGCCGAGGGCGATGTTGGCGGATTGGATGGCGGCTCCCGCCGTGCCCTTCACGAGGTTGTCGATGGCGGTGACCGTGACCACCCTGCGCGTGGCCTCGTCGACCGCGATGCCGACGAGCGCCGTGTTGGCGCCGACGGTGTCGGCCGTGCGGGGGAACTCGCCGGCGGGCAGCACGTGCACGAACGGCTCGTCGGCGTAGGCGGCCTCGAACGCCTCACGGACCTGCGCGGCGGTGACTCCCGGCTTGAGCTTCGCCGTCGAGGTTGCCAGGATGCCGCGGCTCATCGGCACGAGCATCGGGGTGAACGAGATGCCCACGTCGGTGCCGCCGGCGAGGGTCAGGTTCTGCACGATCTCGGGGGTGTGCCGATGCGTGCCGCCGACGCCGTAGGCGGAGGCCGAACCGAGGATCTCGCTCGCCAGCAGGTTCGTCTTCAGTGCCTTGCCGGCACCGGACGGGCCGACGGCGAGCACGGCCACGAGGTCGTCGCCCTCGAGCAGGCCCGATTGGATGCCGGGCGCGAGTCCCAGGGAAATGGCGGTCACGTTGCATCCGGGAACCGCGATGCGCGTGGCCCCGACGAGCTCGTCACGGTGCTTGGAACCGTCGGCGTGCAGCAGCTCGGGCAGGCCGTAGGTCCAGGCGCCGAAATACTCGCCGCCGTAGAACGCTGCCCAGTCGGACTCGCTGGTGAGACGGTGGTCGGCGCCGCAGTCGATCACGAGCGTGCCGTCGGGCAGGGCCGCGGTGATTTCGCCCGACTTGCCGTGCGGCAGGGCGAGGAAGACGACGTCGTGACCGGCGAGGTTCTGCGGCGTCGTCTCGACGAGCGTCAGGTGGGAGAGGGAACGGAGGTGGGGCTGCAGCGCGATGAGCGGCTGGCCGGCGTTCTGGAACGCGGTGACGGTGGTGACGGTGAACTCCGGATGCGCGGCCAACAACCGCAGGAGCTCACCCCCGGCGTAGCCGCTTGCGCCGGCGACGGCAACGGAAAGTGACATGACTCAACCTTATTCAGTGGGGACGAGGGAATGAGGCGGCGGCGAGAGCGACGGATACCGGGGAATGCATCGACCCGGGTCGCGAACTCGACGCCTAGAGTCGCTCGGAGGTGGCGCGACGTCGCAGCCCGAATGACAGCATTGTGCTGATCGAGACTGCGTTGCGAAGAGTGGCCACCTGCCGACTGTAGCAGCGCTACACCTGTCGGCCGAATCCTCGATTGCCGTTTGTTGCACCGAGCGGTGTCTCGCTAGCGTGACAGAGCGGTCGCATCCGCGAATCGCAGACAGTCAGGAGTCCCCATGTCAGACCTCGACGGACTGCTCAAGCAGATCCCCATCGGCCAGATCGCGAGGAAGCTCGGCGTCGACGACGATGTCGCGCGCGACGCGGTGGAGAAGGTGCTGCCCACGATCGTCGCCGGACTTTCGGCGAACTCGAAAGACAAGGCGGGCGCCGCCTCGCTGGAGAAGGCGCTGGTCAAACACGAGGGCCGCACCCCTGCCGCGGTGGACGAGATCGACACGGACGACGGGGAGAAGATCGTGCGCAACGTCTTCGGGTCGAACAAGGACAAGGTCGTGTCGGCGGTGAGCAAGACTGCGAAGGCCGACGAGTCGATCATCGCGAAGATCCTGCCGATCGTCGCCCCGATCGTGCTGAGCTGGCTCGCGTCGCAGTTTCTGAACAAGAAGAAGTCGACGGATGCCGCGGCCTCCGGTTCGGGCGGAATCGGTGACCTGCTTGGCGGGCTCCTCGGTGGTGCGGCCGGCGGCAAGGGCGGCGGAGACGTGCTCGGCGGCTTGCTCGGCGGGCTGCTGGGTGGCGGCAAGAAGTAGCGGCCCGCACTCGCTAGTGCGGCGCTCATCGGCGGCATATTGCTGTTCCGGGGGCTCCGGAACAGCAATATGCCGCGAGTGAGCGGCGTTTACTCGCGCAGGGACGCCCCGAAGCGGGACGCGGCGAGTTCGACCGCGGCGGTCTTCGCCTCGGTGGCTTCGGCGGCGGTGAGCGTGCGGTCGGACGCCCGGAAGCGCAGCGCGAAGGTCAGCGACTTCGACCCCGGCTCGATGCCGGTGCCGCGGTAGTCGTCGACGAGTCGGGCGCTCTCGAGCAGCGAACCGGCGCCCTCGATGACCGTCGCGAGCACGTCGCCGGCGGGCGTGGCATCCGAGACGACGACCGACAGGTCCTGCGTCGCCGCCGGGAACGAGACGATCGGAGTCGGCGTCACCTCGTCGCTGGTGCTGTCGATGAGCGCGTCGAGGTCGACCTCGAGCAACGCGACGACGCGGGGAAGGTCGCGGTCGTCGGCGATCGCGGGCAGCAGCTCGCCCGCGTAGCCGACGAGGGTGTCCCCCGCCCAGAGTTCGGCGGTGCGCCCCGGGTGCATGGCCTGGTGGCTGCCCTGCCGCACGGTGATGGTCGCGCCGACCGCGAGGGCCAGCTGGTGTGCCGCCGCGATCGCGTCGGCCACTCCCGTGCGCACGGCGGTGAGACCCGGCTGCTTGACGACGGCGTCGCCGAGGAACAGCGCGCCGACGTGCCACGGCTGCGGCGGGATTCCGGCGTTGAGCGCGAGCAGGGTCTCGTCGCTCGGGCGCGCGTTGCCGACGGGCAGCGGTCCGCTGCCGTAGGTCTCGCCCGCGACCGGCTGGAAGACCAGCCCGACCTCGAACAGCGCGAGGTCGGTGAGACCGCGCGACAGGTTGCGGCGGGCGGCGTCGATGAGTCCGGGCAGCACGGAGGTGCGCATCCAGCCGAACTCGCTGTCGAGCGGGTTGGCGAGCTTGATCGCGGGCACCGGGCCGCCGGTCGCCGAGCCGAAGAGCTCGTTGCTCGCGCTGGTGACGAACGAGTAGGAGAGCACCTCGGTGAGGCCGCCGCCCGCGAGCGCCCGCGACGCCGAGCGGCGCAGTTGCTGCGAGCGGGTGAGTCCGCGGCCGGGGGGCGCGACGGGCAGCACCGACGGGATGCGGTCGTAGCCGACGATGCGGGCGATCTCCTCGACGAGGGTGGCCTTGTCGGTGAGGTCGGGTCGCCACGAAGGCGGGGTGACGGTGTACGAGCCGGATGACGCGGAGAGGTCGGCGCCGATCGTGGTGAGCGACGACTTGATCTCGTCTGCCGTGTAGTCGACTCCCATCAGTTTCGCGGCGTAGTCGGCCGGGAGCTCGATCGGAGCGGGCACGGTGGCGGCGTTGTAGCTGGAGCCGAGCGTGTCGACGGTGCCGCCGGCCAGTTCGACGAGCAGCTGGGCGACACGGGCGACCGCGGGCGCGGCGACGGCGGGATCGACGCCGCGCTCGTACCGCTTGGCCGCCTCGCTGGGAAGCTTGTGGCGGCGGGCGGTGCGCGCGATCGAGACCGGCTCCCAGTTTCCCGCCTCGATGAGCACGTCGACGGTGCCGGTCGTCATCTCGGTCTTCGCGCCGCCCATCACGCCGGCGAGGCCGATCGGGCCGGACTCGTCGGTGACGAGCAGGTCTTCGACGTCGAGCGAGCGCACCTTTCCGTCGAGCGTCTCGAACTTCTCGCCGGCCGTGGCGCGGCGGACGGTGATGCCGCCCGTGAGCGTGTCGAGGTCGTAGCCGTGGATCGGCTGGCCGAGCTCGAACATGACGTAGTTCGTGATGTCGACCGGCAGCGAGATCGAGCGCACGCCGGCGAGGGCGAGGCGCGCGACCATCCACGGCGGGGTCGGGCGGGTGGCGTCGATGCCGCGCACGACGCGAGCCTCGAACACCGAGACGCCGGCGCGGCCGCGGATGGGCGCGGTGTCGTCGATGGTGACGGGGAAGCCGGTCGGGACCGAGCCCTCCTTCGCAGGCTCAGTCGGCGCTGGGGTCGCGAAATCGCTGGCGCGATTTCCATAGCTCCACCGCGCAGGGTCGCGGAAGGCCGCGCCCGTGGAGTGCGAGTACTCGCGGGCGACGCCGCGCAGCGAGAGCGCGTAGCCGCGGTCGGGCGTGACGTTGATCTCCACCGCGAAGTCGTGCAGGCCGAGCAGGTCGATCGCGTCGGCGCCGACCTCGGGGTCGAGGCCGAGGCTGCCCAGCACCAGGATGCCGTCGTGCTCTTCGCCGAGGCCGAGCTCGCGGGCCGAGGCGATCATTCCGTCGGAGACGTGGCCGTAGGTCTTGCGCGCCGCGATGGGGAACGGGCCGGGCAGCACCGCGCCGGGCAGCGACACGACGACTTTGTCGCCGACCGCGAAGTTGTGCGCGCCGCAGACGATGCCGCGGGGCTCGGCTTCTCCGACGTCGACCTGGCACCAGTTGATGGTCTTGCCGTTGGTCTGCGCCTCGGGGGTGAACTCCAGGACCTGGCCGACGACGACCGGGCCGGTGAGATCGAATCCGTGGAAGCCCTCCTCCTCGAAGCCGACCTTGACCAGGGCGGCGTGCAGGTGCTCGACGGAGACATCTTCGGGCAGGTCGACGTACTCGCCGAGCCAGCTGACGGGGATACGCATCAGACCACCATTCCGAACTGCTGGCTGAAGCGGATATCGCCCTCGACCATGTCTCTCATGTCGTTCATGTCATTGCGGAACTGCAGCGTACGGTCGATGCCCAGACCGAACGCGAAGCCCTGGTATTCGTCGGGGTCGATGCCGGCCGCGCGAAGCACGTTGCGGTTGACCATCCCGCATCCGCCCCACTCCACCCAGCGCGCGCCGCCCTTGGCGTTCGGCTGCCAGACGTCCATCTCGGCGCTGGGTTCGGTGAACGGGAAGAAGTTGGGGCGCAGGCGGATCTGCGCGCCCTCGCCGAAGAGCGCGCGGGCGAGGTGCTCGAGCGTGCCGCGCAGGTGCGCCATCGTCAGGCCCTTGTCGATCGCGATGCCCTCGATCTGGTGGAACACGGGGGTGTGCGTGGCGTCGAGCTCGTCGGTGCGGTAGACGCGGCCGGGCGCGACGATGTAGACGGGCAGCTCACGGCCGAGCAGCGAACGGACCTGCACCGGGCTCGTGTGCGTGCGCAGCACGAGGTGCGAGTCGACCGGGTCGACGAAGAAGGTGTCTTGCATGGCGCGGGCCGGGTGGTCCTCGTCGAAGTTGAGCGCGTCGAAGTTGAACCACTCGTTCTCGAGCTCGGGTCCCTCCGCGATCTCCCAGCCCATGCCGACGAAGATGTCGCTCGTTTTCTCCATCAGGAGAGAGATCGGATGACGCGCTCCGCCCGTCCAGCGCAGGGGGACGGCGGTCACGTCTACCGCCTCCGCGGCGAGCTTCGCGCTCTCCTCGGCGACGGCCAGCTCGGCTTCGCGAGCGGCGACCGCCTGGTTCACGGTGCCGCGGGCCTGGCCAACGAGTTTCCCGGCCGCGGCCTTCTGGTCGCCGGGCACGCTGCGCATCAGCGCGTTGAGCTGGGCGAGCGTCGAGGTCTCCCCCGTGTGCGCGGCGCGGGCGAGCTTGAGTTCGCTCACCGTCGTGGTGGCTGCGACCGCGGCGAGGGCGGCGTCGACCGCCGCTGCGACGGCTTCTTCGGTGATCTGGGTGGGTTCTGACACAAGCACCGAGTTTAGCGGGAACGGTTAGCGCGAACCGCCGAGGCCGCCGCCGGCGGTGGCACCCGCGTCGGGATCCAGCAGCACCGGCTCGCCGACCGTCTTTCGCGGACCTTTCCTCTTGCGCCCGCCCGCGGTGCGTCGCGCGACGATGCGCGCGACCCACGAGAGCAGCAGGTTGATGCCGAGGTAGATCGCCAACGTGATGACGAACAGCGAGAACCGGTAGCTCTCGCCGTAGTAGTTGACGAGGTAGTTCATGGTGCGACGCAGGAGCTCGGGGTACGCGATCACGTAGGCGAGCGAGGTGTCCTTGAGCAGCACGACCAGCTGGGCGATGATGATCGGCAGCATCTGGCGGAACGCCTGCGGGAACTCGATCTTGAGCCTGGTCTGCAGCGGAGTCAGCCCGATGGCCAGTCCCGACTCGCGTTGGCCCTTGGGCAGCGAGTTGACGCCGGCGCGCAGCGCCTCGCCGATGATCGCACCGTTGTAGACAGCGAGACCGATGACGCCGGCCCAGTAGGAACCCGTGCTGAACACCAGCAGGGTGAACAGCATAAGCAGCAGGACCGGGATGCCACGGAAGAACTCGAGCAGGATCGACACCGGGACGCGGATCCACCTGGTGTTCGAGATCCGGCCGAAGCAGAACAGCAGGCCGATGAGCAGCGCGCCGATGGCGCCGGCGACGAACATCGCGAGCGTCGCCCGCACGCCCTCCCCCACGCCGAGCCAGAGTTGCACGTCGCTGAAGATGTCCCAGCGGCTCGGGTCGAGCAGGCTCGGCTGCACGTTGCCGTTGATCGAGACGCGCGGCGCGGCCAGGGCGGTGACGACCCAGGCCACGAGGCCCAGGATCAGCACGACGCCGATGACGGAGATGATCCGGGAGAGACGCCTGGCCTTGGGTCCGGGGGCGTCGTACAGAACGGAGGAACTCATCGCAGGATCGCCACCTTCTTTTCGATCCGCGCGGCGATCTGGCCGAGCGGAATGGTGACTATCAGGTAGAAGACGGCGACCGCGATGAGGATCGCGATGACGGCGTCGCCGCGGTCGTTGATCACGACGCGCGCCGAGGCGAAGAGCTCGATCACGAAGAACCCGCCGGCGACGGAGGTGTTCTTGGTGAGAGCGATGAAGACGTTGATGAGCGGCGGCACGACCATGCGCAGGGCCTGCGGCATAACGACGAGGCGCAGGGTCTGGCCGAAGCCGAGCCCGATGCTGCGTGCGGCTTCCGCCTGACCGATCGGCACGCCGTTGATGCCCGAGCGGATGGCCTCGGCGAAGAACGGCGAGGTGTACACCGCCAGGCCGATGGTCGCGAGCGGGAAGTAGTCGGCCCGGATGCCGAGGTACGGCACGACGACGGCCATAAAGAACAGCACGAGGGTGAGCGGGGTGTTGCGCACGATCTCGGTGTAGAACGCGGCGAAACCGCGGAACGACGCGACCGGCGAGATGCGCATGGCCGCGACGACGATGCCGATGGCGAGCGCCGAGGCGCCGGAGAAGATGAGGAGGGTGAGCGTTCGCCCGAATCCGTCGAGGAATACGGGAAGGTTCTCGATTACGGCATCCACAGCCCACCTCCCTTTCTTGTTGTCTTCGCTGGGGAATGGCCCGCGCGGCGAACCGCGCGGGCCATTCCGTGAGTGCTGGTTAGCGCGTGTAGTTGTCTACTGCGGGCGGCTCCGGAAGGTCGAGGACCTTTCCGGCGGTTGCCTCCCACGCGGCTTCCCAGTCGCCGTCGTCGTACGCCTCGGTGAGTGTCTCGTTGATCCAGGCGCGGAACTCGTCGTCTTCGAGCGCGAGGCCGATGCCGTAGGGCTCCTGCGTGAACGGGTTGTTCACAACCTCGAACTCGCCCTCGTTCTGGTCGGCGAGGCCGGCCAGGATGACGTTGTCGGTGGAGACCGCGACCACGGCGCCGGTGCGCAGGGGCTCGAGGCAGTCGCTGTAGCCGGCGGCCGGGAGAACCACGGCGCCGTACTCGGCGAGGTTCTTCTCGGAGGTGGAACCGGAGACGCTGCAGACGTTCTTGCCCTCGAGGTCTTCGGGGCCTTCGATGCCCTCGGGGTTGCCCTCGAGAACCAGGATGTCCTGACCGGCCTCGTAGTAGGGGCCGGCGAACGAGACAACTTCCTTGCGGGCGTCGTTGATCGTGTAGGTCGCGATGACGAGGTCGACCTGTCCGCTCTGGATGTACGGCTCGCGGTTGGTGGACACCGTCTCGGTCCAGGTGATGCCGTCGGCGGGGATGCCGAGCTTCGCGGCGATCAGCTTGCCGATTTCGACGTCGAAGCCGACGGGGTTGCCGTCGGGGCCGGCCAGGCCGAAGAGGGGCTGGTCGAACTTGGTGCCGATGGTGATTTCGCCGGCCTCGTTGAGCGCGGCCATGGTCGTTCCCTCGTCGAAGCTGACATCTTCTTCGACGGTCGCCTCGGGTGCGGTCTCAGCCGAGTTGGTGCAGGCGCTGAGCGCGAGCACGCCGGTGAGGGCGATGGCTGAGATCATTAGACTTTTTTTGAGTCTCATGGTTTCCTCCTGGTTGCTGTGTTGCTCGCCCACCGATTAGTGGGTAAGTACCTTCGAGAGGAAGTCTTGCGCTCTCGTGCTCTGGGGGTCGGTGAAGAACTTCTCCGGGGTGGCCTCTTCGACGATCGAGCCGTCGGCCATGAACAGCACGCGCTGGGCGGCCTTGCGGGCGAAGCCCATCTCGTGGGTGACGACGATCATGGTCATGCCGTCTTTGGCGAGCCCCACCATCACGTCGAGCACCTCGGTGATCATCTCGGGGTCGAGGGCCGAGGTGGGCTCGTCGAACAGCATGACCTTCGGGTCCATTGCGAGCGCCCGGGCGATGGCCACGCGCTGTTGCTGTCCGCCGGACAGCTGCGACGGCATCTTGCTCGCCTGGTTCGCGACACCGACCCGGTCGAGCAGTTCCATGGCGCGCTTGTTGGCGTCCGCCTTCGAACGCTTGCGCACGTTGGTCTGGCCGAGGGTGACGTTCTCGAGGATGGTCTTGTGCGAGAAGAGGTTGAAGCTCTGGAACACCATTCCGACGTCGGCGCGCAGCTTCGCCAGCTCCGAACCCTCCGCGGGGAGCGGCTTGCCGTCGATGGTGATGGTGCCGCTGTCGATGGTCTCGAGACGGTTGATCGCCCGGCACAGCGTGGACTTGCCCGAGCCGCTGGGGCCGATGACGACGACCACTTCACCACGGTGGATCGTGGTGGTGATGTCTTTCAGAACGTGCAGTTCGCCGTAGTGCTTATTGACGTGGTCGACGACGACTAGAGGTTCCATGCCCCCACCCAACCACACGGGTCGGGTGGGGTACAAACTTGAACGAAATTCTTAACTAAGTTGAAACAATCAGGCCGAGCGGTGCGCGAACGCGCTTTCGTACAGGCACACGGATGCCGCGGTGGCCAGATTCATCGATTCCGCGTGTCCGTAGATGGGCACCGTGATCGCCTTGTCGGCGAGCGCGTAGTGCTCGTCGTTCAGACCGCGGGCCTCGTTGCCGAACAGCCACGCGGTGGGCTGGTCGAGAACGCCGGTCGTGCGCGCTTCGAGCAGGTCGGCGCCCTTGATGTCGGCGGCGAGGATCTGCAGGCCGTAGCCCTTGACCTTCTCGATGACGGTCTCGAGGTCGGCCGCGATGGCGACGGGGATGTGGAAGATCGACCCGGTGGTCGCTCGCACGACCTTCGGGTTGTAGAGGTCGACGCTCCGGCCGGTCAGGATGATCGCATCGGCTCCGGCGGCATCCGCAGCCCGGATGATGGTTCCGGCGTTGCCGGGGTCCCGCACCTCTTCGAGGATGGCGATGAGCTTCGGCTCCGACGCGAGGATGTCTTTGAGCGACGTCGGGAACTGCTTGCAGACGGCGATGATGCCCTGCGGCGTCACGGTGTCGGCCATGGAGTCGAGCACGTCTTCTGTCACGAATTCGACCTCGAGGTCGATCTCGTCGGCGATTCTCGCGATCTCGGGGTACTTGTCGAGGGCTGTCGGGGTGGCGAAGAGCTCAACGAGAAGCTCCGACCGGTAGGTGAGGGCTTCGGTGACGGCTTGGGGGCCTTCCAAAAGGAAGAACCCGGTCTGGGACCGGGCGTCTCTCTTGGCTAGCTTGGCCACGCCGCGTACTCGAGGGGAGCGCGGGTTGTCGATCATGCCGCCAGTTTAGGCGGCAGAACGGCCGTTTAACGGCCGCCGCGCTGACGCTCACGAGGAGCGCCAGCGCGGCGGTGGGATAAAGCGGGGTGTTACGCCTTGACCTTCGGGGCGCTCGTGTCGGCGGGCAGTGCTGCCTTGGCCGTCGCGACGATCGCCGCGAACGTGGCCGGCTCGGTGATCGCGAGGTCGGCGAGGATGCGACGGTCGACCTGCACGCCGGCCAGGTTGAGTCCCTGGATGAGGCGGTTGTAGGTGAGGCCGTTCGCGCGCGACGCGGCGTTGATGCGCTGGATCCACAGGCGACGGAAGTCACCCTTGCGGGCGCGGCGGTCGCGGTACGCGTAGACGAGGGAGTGGGTGACCTGCTCCTTGGCCTTGCGGTACAGGCGCGAACGCTGTCCGCGGTAGCCCTTTGCGCGCTCGAGGATTACGCGACGCTTCTTGTGAGCGTTTACTGCTCTCTTGACTCTTGCCATTTTTCTTGTCCTAAATCTTGGGGGCCGGCGGCGTTACTTGCCGAGAAGCTTCTTGATCATCTTCGCGTCGGCGGGTGCGACGAGACGGTCCTTGCTCAAGCTGCGCTTGACCTTGCTCGACTTGACCTCGAGGTTGTGTCGCATGCCGGCACCCTGCTTCTTGATCTTGCCGGTTCCGGTGAGCTTGAAACGCTTCTTGGCGCCCGAGTGCGTCTTCTGCTTAGGCATCTTTATCCTCTTTCGTTGATACATCTTCGGCTGAGTCAGCCGACACATTTTCAGTGGGTTCTGGGGAGACCTCGTCGGTCTCGTCGTCGCCGTCCGTGACATCCGAACCGCCCTTTGCGGGCTTGTTCGCGACGCGGCGTGCCTCGGCCTCGGCCTTGGCTGTCGCCTTCGTCTTGAGCGGGCCGATGACCATGACCATGTTGCGGCCGTCGATCGTGGGGCTCGACTCGATCGTGCCGAACTCGGCGACGTCTTCCGCGAAACGCTTGAGCAGGCGCACGCCCTGGTCGGGACGCGACTGCTCGCGACCACGGAACAGGATCATCGCCTTGACCTTGTCGCCGGCGGCGAGGAAGCCCTCGGCACGCTTGCGCTTGGTCTCGTAGTCGTGCACGTCGATCTTCAGACGGAAACGGACCTCTTTGAGGATCGTGTTCGCCTGGTTACGACGTGCTTCCTTGGCCTTCTGGGCCTCTTCGTACTTGAACTTGCCGTAGTCCATGATTTTGGCGACGGGAGGCTTGGAGTTGGGAGCAACCTCAACCAAATCCAGGTCGGCCTCCTGGGCAAGTCGAAGTGCCACGTCAATGGCAACGACACCGATCTGCTCTCCGGCGGGTCCGACGAGTCGGACCTCCGGTACGCGGATTCGGTCGTTAGTACGGGGATCGCTGATGCGGGACTCCTTTAGATCTTCTGGTGGCCACTCTGTCGGCGGATGCCGGGCAGGGACGAAGAGAAGAATCACGCGTGCTGTTTATTGCGACGCCAACACCCTGTTTATCTACCTATCGCGCTGTGACGCACAACTTCGGCGGGGTGTAACTACCCGGTAACCTTGAGAAGCGGTTGACGGGTGGGAGAATCTCCACTTTCGTATCGGGGCAAGCCCCGAAGCCTGCACAAGAATAGCAGACGCCGCGCGAAAAGACTAAGGATGCACCGAATGAGCGAGCCCTACTCCCACGATCACGCCTCGAGCTCGGCGCTGCACGGCGGCGACGGCCACGATCACAGCGGCGCGAACCTCGACCCCGACGTCGAGATCCGCGACATCGGGGAGGTTCCGGCGATCGAGGTCATCAACACGGTCGCCATCCACCTGCTCAGCGCCACCGCCGTGAAGCTGGGGCTCGCCGACGAGCCGGACGCCGAGGCGCAGATCGACCTCGACGAGGCACGCAAGCTCATCAACGCCCTCGCCGGCCTCGTCACCGCGAGCGCCCCCGACCTCGGCGACCACCACGCCCTGGCCCTGCGCGACGGACTGCGCACGGTGCAGCTCGCCTTCCGCGAGGCGTCGTCGATCCCCGACGGCGTGGGCAAGGGCCCCGGCGAGAAGTGGACCGGCCCGGTCAACTGACCCACCGCCGGTAGGGCGCGGCGACGGTGTCGGCGGGCGGTGCGACACTGGGCGCATGGACCCCATACTGTCGCTCGTGCTCGGCCTGCTGCTCGGCGTGATCCTCGGCGCCATCATCGGCCTGCTGGTCGCGCGCGCCCGGTCGAACTCGCCTGCGACCATCGCTGTGCTCAGCGAGTTGAAGGCAGAAGCGGCCGCTTCGGATGCCACAGCCGTCGCACTCCGCGAGCAGGTCGAACACCTGCTCGCGCAGCAGCGCGCGGCGCAGCAGAGCAGGGACGCCGACAACCGCGTGCTCCAGGCCCTCTCCCCCGTGCAGGAGACGTTGCGCACCATGCAGCAGACCGTCGCCGACCTGGAGAGCCAGCGCAGCCTGCAGCACGGCCAGTTGAGCGAGCAGCTCAAGAACGCCACCGAATCAGAAGAACGGCTGCGCGGCACCGCCGAGTCGCTCGCTTCTGCGCTGCGCAACAACGGCACCCGCGGCGTCTGGGGCGAGACCCAGCTGCGCAACGTGGTGCAGGCGGCCGGGCTCGTCGAGCGGGTCGACTTCGACGTGCAGCAGTCGGTGCGCAGCGACACTGGCGCCGGTCGGCCCGACATGGTCATCCACCTGCCGGGCGGCAAGAACATCGCGGTCGACGCGAAGGTGCCGTTCACCGCGTTTCTCGAGGCCTCCCAGATCGCGGTCACCGCGACCGGCGAAGAGGGCGCGCGTCGCGACGCCCTGATCAAGCAGCACGTGCGCGTGGTGCGCGGCCACATCGACACCCTCGCGAGCAAGGCCTACTGGGCGGGCCTCGACGCGAGCCCCGAGCTGGTGATCGCGTTCATCCCGAGCGAGTCGCTCGTGTCATCGGCGATGGAGGCCGACCCGAGCATCATGGACTACGCCTTCAGCAAGAGGGTCGCGCTGGCCTCCCCCGTCACCCTCTGGTCGGTGCTGAAGACCGTGGCGTTCAGCTGGCAGCAAGACGTGTTGACCGACGAGGCAAAGAACCTGTTCGACCTGGGCAAAGAGCTCTACCAGCGGCTGTCGACGCTGTCGGAGCACGCCGACAAGCTACGCCGCAGCATCGACTCGACGGTCTCGAGCTACAACCAGTTCGCCAACTCGCTCGAGTCGCGCGTGCTGGTGTCGGCGCGCAAGCTGGGCGCCCTCGACGAGTCGAAGGTACTCGGAGCCGCCGTCCCGCTCGACGCGACGGCGAAGCCGCTCACGGCCGTCGAGTTCGACCGCGTGAGCCCGCACGAGCGGAGCCCGCACGAGCTGGGCGACGACGAGCGCGGCGAACGCGCGAGCTGACCGTTGCCGCGCGCACGGCCGCGGGGCGTCATCCCTCGTTGTAGGGATTGCTCCACGGCGGGCGCACCGTGCGCACGAAGGAGTAGGTGACGATCTCCGGGTTGTGGGTCTCGAAGGCGTGGAAGGTGCGGCGTCCGCTCACCGTGGTGCCGATGATCTCGAGGGTGAGCACGGCGGAACCGACGGGGAGTTCGAGCAGGGCTGCGCGCCGCTCGTCGAGCGTCGCCACGCCCGGGGTGGCGACCTCCCAGACGATGGACTCGCCCCAGATGCGCTCGGCGAGCGTGAAGACCGACTCGGCTCCTCCGACATCGTCGGGAACGTCGACGGGCAGCGCGACGAGGTTCTCGGCGACCATCGCGGGCACGCCGTCGGCGGTCCACCGCTTGAGCACGCTGAACGCCCGCGGACCGGCCTCGGCGGTGAGCAGCGGCGCGATGTGCTGCTGCATGGGCACGAGCGACGACTCGATGACCTCGACCGCCGGCTCGTAGCCCATGCGGGCGAGCAGCTCGGAATGCTCGAGCTGCTCTTCGAGCCGCACGCTCATGCGCAGGGCGACGGGGTCGACGACCGTGGCCGCGCCCTGCCTGCGCTTGACGATGCCCAGGCGCTCGATCGACGTGAGCGCGTTACGTATCTGCTGGCGCGAGACGTCGAGCCGCTTGGCCAGTTCGACCTCGCCGGGAAGCGACTCGTTCGCGACGACCGCTTCGCGTACGTAGCGCAGCACTCCCCCGCGCACCCTGTCGTCTTCGGAGCGCGCGCGGCCGTCCACGTGGGCCGTGCGGTTGATCGTCACGATTGGTCCTCCATGAGGGCGTGTACGGGAAAGTCGTGATTGGGACAACGGCAGGCTATCCCGTCCGGACCCACCGTCAGCACCAGATCGATGAAACTCTGGCTCGTGGCGTCGATGAGGCCGAGCTCGGTGAGGCCGAGATCCGGCACCACCCCGAGCCCGACGAACGACAACACCATAAAGGGCGAGCGGATGCGACATCCGAGCTCGAAGGCCACGTCGTTGGCGACCGACAGGGCGGCAGCGGTCGCCTCCCAGGGCGCGCCGCTCATCATCCCGCCGACGGGCAACTCGACGCGGGCGGTGACCACGCCGCCGTCGACGACGACGAACCCGCCGCCCTGGTCGCGCAGCGCGCCGACCGCGACGGCGATGTCGACGTCCTCGGCGCCCACCGCCACGATGTTGGCGTTGGTGCAGTTGATGCTCACGGCGATGGCTCCGCGGGTGAGGGTGAAGCCGCGGACGAAGCCGACTCCGCACTGCGCGTCGCCGTAGTGCCGGTCGACGACGGCGATTTTCAGGACGTCGAGGTCCGGATGCGTGCGGACTACCCCGTCGACGACGGGGAGGGCCACGTGGAAAGCCCGTTTGAAGTAGCCGTCGTACATCTCCATGGCCTGCACCGTGGCGGTCGGTCCCTGCGCGGCGACGGCGAGCAACGACGGGTCGAAATCGTCGGGCACGTGCACCGTGTCGAGCAGCCACCGCGGCACGTCGTCGGTGTTGTCGAAAAAGGGCACGCCCTCGGCGGCGACGAGCTGTCCGCCGACCACGACCTTCTCGGGCGTGACCGCGGCGAGGTCGCCGATGATCTGCAGGTCGGCGAGCCGGCCGGGCGTGACGGAGCCGAGCACGTGGTCGAGCCGGTAGTACAGCGCCGGCTGCCAGGTGGCCATGCGGTAGGCCTGCGCCGGCGCGATGCCGGCGGCGATCGCCTGGCGCACGTGGTGGTCGATGTGGCCCTCGGTGGCGATGTCGAGCACGTGCTTGTCGTCGGCGCAGAACGACATGTGGTCGAGGGCCGGGCGGACCCGGTCGAGGTCGGAGAACACCTCGACGGTGTTGTCGTTCATCGAGCCGCTCATCAGCGTGATCATGGCGCCGAGGCGCACCCGGTCGAGTACCTCGTCGATCGTGGCCGCGTTGTGGTCGTCGCCGACGCCGGCCGCGAGGTAGCCCCACAGGCCTTCGCCGCTCTGGCGCGCGCTGTGTCCGGTGACGCGCTTGCCGGTGACGAGCGCCTCGCGGAAGCGGTTCGTGGCGACGTCGCTCAGGTCGAACGGGTTGCCCTCGCCGAGCGCGACCGACCGCGGGTCGGCGAGGCGGTCGAGCACGTCCTGTTCGGGGATCGTCGCGCCGCCGCGCTCGAGCTCGGCGTTCACCGGCGTCGAGGGGCTCACCTGTTCGAAGATGCGCAGCGGCGTTCCGGTCTCGCGCATGAAGTCCATGCCGGCGAGGCCGGCGACGTTGGCGAGGCCGTCGGGGTCGGTGAGAACCGTGGTGGTGCCGCGCGGAACGCTCACCCTGGCGAGCTCGCCGGGCGTGAGCATGGTCCACTCGATGTGCAGGTGCGCGTCGATGAAGGTGGGTACGACGTGTTTGCCGGTCGCGTCGATCACGTTGTCGCAGTCGAAGTGGCCGACCGGGGTGACGGCGGCGATGTGCCTGCCCGACACGACGACGTCGCGCTCGAGGAATTCGCCGGTGTGCACCGCGAGCACCCGGCCGCCGCGCACGATCAGGTCGGCCGGGGCCTGGCCGATCGCGACACGGCGGAGCAGCGCCAGCTCCGCGTGGGTGGGGAGCAACTCGGGCCGCAGCGCAGTGGTCACGATGCCGATTCTGCCGTAACCGGCGCCGCGGCATCCGAAATTCTTCTGCCGTCCGCGATGAAGGCGTCGATCTCGGCGTGCAGTTCGTGCTTGAGGTCGTCGGCCGCGAAACTGGCGCGCACCGAGTTGTGCGCGAGCTGGCCGAGGTCGGCGAGATCCCAGCCGAAGGTGTCGGCGCAGATCGCCCATTCCGACTCGAGGCGGGTGCCGAGCGGGGCGGGATCGTCGGTGTTGACCGTGACCGTCACGCCGGCGGCGCGCAGGCGCTCGACGGGGTGGCTCGCCCAGTCGGGGTAGATGCCGAGCGAGACGTTCGAGCGGGGACAGATACCGAGCGGGATGCCGTCGTCGACGAGGCGTCGCACGAGGGCGGGATCCTCGATCGCACGCACGCCGTGGTCGACGCGCTCGGCGTGCAGCAGGTCGATGGCGTCCCAGACACCCTCGGGCCCGCTCGACTCGCCGGCGTGCACGGTGCGGTGGAATCCGGAGTCGCGGGCGAGGGTGAAGGCCTCGGCGAATTTCTCGCCGGTGCGGCCGGAGACCCGTTCGTCGCCGTCGACGGAGAGGGCGACGACGTGGGCGGGGCGGGCGGCGGCCATCCACTCGACGAGCTCGCGGGCCTCGGCCCTGCTCTGCGACCGCAGCAGCGAGACGCACAGCCCGATGTCGGCGAGACCGTCCTGCCGCGCCTCGTCGAGCCCGGCGGCGAAGGCGGCGAAGAGCTCGGGGGTGCGGCCGTTCCACGCGTTCCAGTGGGTGGGGTTCACCACGACGTCGGCGTAGCGCACGCCCGAGGAGCTCTCGCGGGCGGCGAAGCGGTAGGCGACGCGCGCCGCCTGCTCGGCGGTCGTGACGAGCGAGCACTGCCAGTCGAGGAAACGCAGGAACCCGCTCAGCCCGCCGACACCGACGCCGTTCGCGGCGCCGCCGCCCGAGGAGACGGCGTCGGGCGCGGGCTCGTAGTGGGTGCTGACATCGAAGAGCGAACGCGCGGGGCCGGGAAGCGCGACCCCCGCCGCCTTGGCCAGGTCGACGAGGTCGACGAGCTCGAAGCCGCCCTCGAGGTGCACGTGCACCTCGGCCTTGGGCAGCGCGCGGATCGTGTTCTCGTCGACACGGTCGGCGCGGGTCACGCGTGCCGTCTTCCGGGGATCGCCTCGAGCAGCTCGCGGGTGTACTGCTCGGTCGGGTTCGCCATGACGATGCGTGCGGGCCCCTGCTCGATCATGCGGCCGAGGCGCATGACCGCGATGTGGTCGGAGACCTGGCGGATCACCCCGAGGTCGTGCGAGATGAAGAGATAGCTCAACCCGAACTCGGCCTGCAGGTCGACGAGCAGCTGCAGGATCTGCTCCTGCACCGAGACGTCGAGCGCGGAGACCGGCTCGTCGAGCACGAGCAGTTCGGGCCCGAGGGCCAGGGCGCGGGCGATGGCGACCCGCTGGCGCTGGCCGCCCGAGAGCTGGGTGGGGCGGCGTTCGGCGAGTTCGGGGTCGAGGCGCACGGCGCTCAGCAGGGCACGCGCGGTCTCGGCGCGCTGCGCCCGCGAGCCGATGTGGAAGGCACGCAGCGGCTCGGTCACGATCCTCGTCACCGACATGGTCGGGTCGAGCGAACCAAATGGGTTCTGGTAGACGACCTGGATGCGGCGGCGCAGCTGACGCAGCGCGTCGCCCTTCGCGGCGGAGATGTCTTCGCCGTCGAAACGCACCGTTCCGGAGTCGGCCGCCGTGATGCGCGCGACCATGCGCGCGGTCGTGGTCTTGCCCGAGCCGGACTCCCCCACGATCGAGAACGTCGACCCGCGCGGCACCTGGAACGACACGTCGTCGGCCGCCGTGAACGACGCGGCGACGCCGGCGTTGCGCAGCACGAACGTCTTGGTGAGGTGCTCGACCTCGAGGATGTTCGGAGCCGGCTTCGCGGGGCGCGCCCGGAATCCGAGGGTGAGCGCCTCGCTCGCCACGTTCACCGCGCGCGCGGTGAGCCGCGTGCTCGACAGGCCGGGCGCCGCCGCCACCAGCTCGCGGGTGTACTCGTGCTTCGGCGAGCCGAGCACCTCCGCGGCCGTGCCCGTCTCCACGACGAGGCCGCGCTGCATCACGATGATCTGGTCGGCCCGGTCGGCTGCGACGGCGAGGTCGTGCGTGACCAGCAGCACCGCGGTGCCGTGATCGCGGGCGAGCTGCTCGATGCGGTCGAGGACGTGGCGCTGCACGGTGACGTCGAGCGCGCTGGTCGGCTCGTCGGCGATCACGAGCTTCGGCGTGCAGGCCCACGCCATGCCGATGAGCACGCGCTGCTTCATTCCGCCGCTGAGTTCGTGCGGGTACTGTCCCGCGCGGGCTGCCGCGTTCGGAATGCCGACCTCGTCGAGGATGCGCACGGCTTCCGCCGCGGCATCCGCCCTGTCCAGATTTTTGTGCAGGCGCAGGGTCTCGGCGATCTGTTCGCCGACCCGCAGGAGGGGGTTCAGCGAATTGCTCGGATCCTGCGGAACGAAGCCGATCTCCTTGCCCCGGATGCCACGGAGCGAGCGCTCCGGCAACAGGGCGAGGTCACGGCCGTCGAACTCGATGGAGCCGGCCACGAGCCTTCCGCCCTCGGCGAGGCTGCGCACGATCGACTGGGAGATGGTGCTCTTGCCGGATCCCGACTCGCCGACGATCGCGACGATCGCACCGCGCGGCACAGCGAAGTCGACGCCGCGCACCGCGTGCGTGGTGCCCGTGCGCGAGGTGTAGTCGACCGCGAGGCCGGTCACGGTGAGGAGGTTGTCGGTCATTTGTTCTCTCCGATCGCTCGCGCGAGGCGGTTGACGGCGAGCACGATCACGAGGATCACGAAGCCGGGGATCACGCTGAGCCACCACGCGGTCGACACGAAGTCGCGGCCGGCGGAGACGAGGGCGCCCCATTCGGGCTCGGGCGGCTGGGCGCCGAAACCGAGGAAGCTGAGGGCCGACACGGCGAGGATCGCGGTGCCGAGCTCGAGCGCCGCGTAGGCGATCACGGGACGCGCCGAGTTGGGCAGGATGTGGGAGAACAGGATGCTCGGCCAGCGGACCCCGAGGGTGCGCGCCGCCTCGACGTACTCCTCGTTGCGCACGCGCACGACCTGGGAGCGCATGATGCGGGTGAACGAGCCGGTGGCCCCGAGCCCGACGCCGAACGCGACCGACCAAGGGCCGAAGCCGAGGCTCGCGACGACGATCAGGGCCAGCAGGATGCTCGGCACGGCGATGAGCACGTCGACGAAGCGCATGATCACGAAGTCGACGCGGCCGCCGACGAAGCCTGAGAAGAGTCCGACGACGGCGCCGACGACGACCCCGACGAGCACGGCCGCCCCCGCGGAGGCGAGGGAGAGGAAGGCGCCGTACACGACCCGTGAGAAGAGGTCGCGGCCGAGGTGGTCGGTGCCGAAGAAGTAGGTGCCGTTCGGGCCCTGCAGGCGGTCGACCGCCACACCCTCGTAGGGGTCGTGGGTGGCGAACAGCGAAGGCCAGAGCATCACCGCGACGGTGAACAGGATGATGACGAGAGAGACGATGATTCCGGGCTGGCGCAGGATTCTCATACCTCGACCGCCGCCTCGTCTTTGGCCCGTGCCACCGCGGTGCCGCTGAGCGCAGCCCGGGTGCGCGGGTCGATCACGCCGTAGGAGAGGTCGACGAGAAGGTTGACGACGGAATAGACGAGGGCGACGACGATGATGATTCCCTGGATGACGTTGGAGTCGCGGGCGAGCACGGCGTCGACGGTTAGGCGGCCGATGCCGTCGCGGGAGAAGACGGTCTCGACGACCGCGGTACCGCCGGCGAGGTAGCCGATGAGCAGGCCGAGGATCGTGATCGACGGCAGCAACGAGTTGCGCAGCACGTGGCGGAGGAAGATCGTGCGTGGGGCGAGACCCTTGGCGGTCGCGGTGAAGACGTAGGGGCTCGCCATCGCCTCGAGCACGGCCGCGGAGAAGACCTGGAAGAAGATGGCCCCCACCGGCAGCGCCAGGGTGATGGCCGGCAGCACGATGCTGAGCGGGTTGCGGCTCCCCGACGACGGCAGCAGGTCGAGGCCGAAGGCGAAGATGCTCACGAGCACGAGGCCGGAGAGGAACGCGGGGATCGCGACGCCGAGCGGCGGGATCTGCAGCAGGGTGTTGCGCACCCAGCCCCACCGGGTGACGTAAGCGAAGTAGGTAATGACGACCGACGAGACGACGCCGAGCACGAGGGCGAGGATCGCCACGGCCGCGGTGTTCGGCAGGGCGCGGGCGATCATGTCTCCCACCGGCTGGCCCGTGGCGATCGAGAGGCCGAGGTTTCCCTGCAACGCCTGGATGAGGTGGCCCCAGTACTGGTCCCAGAGCGAACCGTCGAGACCGTACTGCGCACGAAGGATCTCGAGCGCGGCCGGATCGGTGGTCGTCGCGTCGCCGCCCTTGACCGACAGTGCGGCGAGCAACGGGTCGCCGGGCAGCAGGTGGATCAGCAGGAACGTCACCGTGTAGGTCGCCCAGATCACGAAGGCGAATTGGACGAGCTTGGGCGCGAGGTAGCGCACGGCTACGGCGAACCTGGTGGGTGACGTTCCTGCTGATTTCACTGCGGTGCTTTCCGGACTACCCGATTACTCCGACGCGCGAACGTCGTAGAGCTGGACGCGCGACGCGGAGTCGAAGGTGACGCCGGAGACGGTCGAGACCGACGCGTGCAGCTGCGTGGTCTCGAGCATCGGCACGAGGTAGGCCTTGTCGATGATGATCTCCTGGGCCTGGTCGATGAGCGCCTGGCGGTCGGCGGTGTCGGATGTCGCGGCCTGTTCGAGCAGGATCGATTCGAGTTCGGCGTCGTCGACGATGCCCCACTTCGCGGCCGAGGCCTGGGAGAAGAGCACGCGCAGGGCGTCGGGGTCGCTCCGGGTGAGGCCGGCGGCGAGGAAGTCGTAGTCGCCCGTCGCGATCGCGCCGAAGAAGTCGCCGGAGGTGACCATCTTCAGCTGCAGGTCGATGCCGATCTTCTTGAGCTGGATCTGGGTGGCCTCGAGCACGTCCTGGGCGTAGAACGCGGTCGCGGTGACGGTGAGCTTCGTGCCATCCTTCTCGCGGATTCCGTCGGAACCCATCTCCCAGCCGGCGTCGTCGAGCAGTTCCTCGGCGGCGTCGGGGTCGTAGGCGGTGGCCTCGGCCTGACTCTCGAAGCCCGAGGTCGAGCTGGTGAGCGCGCTCGTCGCCGGCTGGCCGCTCACCGAACCGGTGAGCAGGTTGATCTCCTCGCGGTCGGTGCCGAGCAGCATGGCCTTGCGCACGGCCTCGTCGGCGACGATCGGTCGGGTCGTGTTGGGGATGAGGCTGTTCGGCACGCCGGTGTTGGCGGCCGCGTACAGGTTGTAGTCGTCGGTGGTGAAGCGGGACTCGTCGATGTACGGGAGGTCCTGGATGATGTCGAACTCTCCGGACTCGAGGCCGCCGGTGCGCACGCCGTTCTCGGTGATGACCGGGAACTCGATGGTCGAGACGAGCGCTTCGCCGGTGTGCTCGCGCAGCTCCGAGGCCCAGTCGTAGCCGTCACGCTTGACGATGACGACGGAGTCGTTGGGGGTGTACGAGTCGTAGACGAACGAACCGGAGCCGATCGGGCCGGCGGTGCAGCGCACGTCGGCGGCCTGCGCGGTCGTGGCCTCGGAGACGATGCCGAGCGTCATGGTCGACGCGCCCTGCAGGAACGGGGCGTTCGGCGCGCTGAAGGTCACCGTGAAATTCAGGTCGTCGACGACGTCGGTGCTCACGTAGCCCGCGAGGAACTGCGAAGCGAGGGGTGCGGTCTTGCCGAGCGCGATGAGGGAGTCGAGGTTGGCCTTGACCACCGCGGAGGTGAGGGCCGTGCCGTCGCTGAAGGTGACGTCGTCGCGCAGGGTGAAGGTGAAGGCGCTCAGGTCGTCGTTCGTCTCGAACGACTCGGCGAGCCACGGCACGATCTCGCCGGTCTCGGGGTTCTGGTCGACGAGGGAGTCGACGACCTGGCGTCCGATGTTCAGCGAGGTGGTGAGCGACGTCAGCTGGGGGTCGAGGCAGGTGGGGTCTTCCTTGATCGCGAAGACGATGGTGTCCTTCGACGACTCGAGGGGTGCCGCGTCGTTGTCCGCGGTGCCCGAGCTGCAGGCGGCCAGGAGGCTGATCGCCGCCAGCGCGGCGACGGGCATGGCCGTCAGGCGGAAGACGCGAGATTTCTTGGTGCTCACTGTGGTTCCTTTCACGGTGCTGTAGATGTGCTTGGGGAAGAGCGGGGTCAGGCGGGGAGCTGGCCGAAGACGACCGAGCCGCGGGAGACGACGGCGACGATGTTCTCGACGCGCATGTCGGCGATGTCCTCCCAGGGACGTCCCTTCATCACGATGAAGTCGGCGCCGAATCCGGGGGCGAGCGTTCCGACCTTCCCGCCGAGGCCCACCACGTCGGCCGCGTCGGAGGTGGCGGCGACGAGGGCACGCTCGGCGGTCCACTCGAAGGTCTTCGCCATCATGCGGATCTCCTCGTACTGGTCGCCGAACTTCACGAATTTGCCGTTCGCGTCGGTACCGAGCACGAACCGCACGCCGGCAGCACCGGCCCCGACGAACCCGGCGTCGCGCTCGGCGACGACCTGCTGGGCCTTCTGCTGCGCCTCCTCGGAGAACGAGACGGTGCCGTCGGCGATGAAGTTGTTGATCATGAGGGTCGGCGCGACCGGCACGTTCTTCGCCACGAGATCGGCCCAGTGCTTGCTCGAAATCCCCGTGCCGTGCTCGATGGAGTCGACGCCCTCGGCGAGCGCGATCTCGACGCCCTCGGCGGAGTGGGTGTGCGCCGCGACCGGCATGCCGAGCGCGTGCGCCTCGTCGATCGTGGTGCGGATCTCGGCGAGGGTCTGGTTGCGCCAGCCCACCTTGTCGCCCATCGAGAGCACGCCGCCGCTGAGGTAGATCTTGATGCCGGTCGCGCCGGCCCTCGCCCAGTGGCGCACGAGTTTGCGGCACTCGTCGGGGCTGTCGGCGACGGGGTCGCGGTGCGGGTAGTGCGGCGGCACGAAGAGGTCGCCGTGCCCCGCGGTCATGCCCACCTGTCCGCTGACCAGCAGGCGCGGGCCGGGCAGGATGCCCTCGTCGAACACCCGGGCCACGGCCATCTGGTTCTCGTCGCCGGCGAGGTCGCGCAGCGTGGTGATCCCCATCGCCGCCGCCTTGCGGGCGTTGGCGGCGATGTGCAGCGACTTCTCGACGGCCGGGGTCGTGATCGGCCAGCTCGACCAGTCGACGGTGCGCTCGCCCGCATAGCCGCTGATGTGAACGTGGGTGTCGACCAGGCCGGGGATGATGCCGTACTCGGCGAGCGCCGCCGCGTCGGCTTCGCTCGGCTCGACGGCGACGATCTCGTCGCCCTCCCAGCTGAGCGATCCCGTTCCGACCGCGGAGCGGCCGTTCCAGATCGCGATGCCATCGATGCGGCTCATAGCGGTGCCTTTCCAAGCGTGGGTGATGTCGGTAGCGGTGGCGACGATGCCCCGCGCAGGAGAGTTGCTTCGACCGTATCGAGCATCGGCAACACTTGTTGACAAGTGGGCCCGATCGGGCGATTTCTTAATGAAGTCGAAACAGTGTGTGGGGTCGGTCAGTCCGTTCCCGCCGCGTAGGCGTCGAGCGCGTCGAGGTGGGCGTCGCGGTCGACCGACGAGATCCACGAGATCTCGAAGGCGTTGCGCTGCAGCAGCACCAGCTCGTCGCGGCTGAGGTCGGTCACCGCGGCCAGGGCGAGCAGATTGTCGGTCACGTAGCCGCCGAAATAGGGCGGATCGTCCGAGTTGACGGTGATCTTCACGCCCGCGCGCAGGAGCTCGACGATCTCGGGCGCCTTTCCGCCGTCACTCACGACGGCGTTCGACAGGGGGCACGAGGTGAGCCCGATCCCCCGGTCGCGGGCGAGCGCGACGAGTCGCGGGTCCTCGAGGATGTTGGTGCCGTGGTCGATGCGGTCGACGCCGATGTCCTCGATCGCCTGACGGATGTGCTCGATGCTGTTCGGCTGGTCGACGTCGCAGTGCATCGTGAGCAGGTAGCCCTCCTCGCGGGCGCGGGCGAACACCCGGGCGAACTTCGACGGCGGGTTGTCACGCTCGTCGGAGTCGAGCCCGATGCCCACGATCCAGTGCTTGTAGTGCAACGACTCGGCGAGGGTGTCCATGGCGGACTCGGCGCTGTGGTCGCGCAGGATGCACATGATGAGTTGCGCGCTGATGTCGAGTTCGCGCTCGGCGCGCACCACCGCCTCGTGGTACCCGGCGATCACGGTGGCGAACGCGATGCCGCGGCTCGTGTGGGCCTGCGGGTCGAAGAACATCTCCGTGTGCCGCACGTTCTGGCCGGCCGCTTTCGTCAGGTAGGCGAAGGCGAGGTCGAAGAAATCCCGCTCGGTCTGCAGCACCGTCATGTTCGGGTAGTACGAGGCGAGGAAACTGGTGAGATCGGTGTAGACGGCGACGTCGTCCTGCGGCAGCGCTACGCCGTTGCGCTCGGCGAACTCGAGCCGCTGGACGGGTTCGAGGGTGCCCTCGAGGTGCACGTGCAGCTCCGCTTTGGGCATGCCGGCGATGAACGCGGCGGTGGCCTCGTCTGGCTCGGTTCGGGTTATCACCGGCTCAGTCAAGCAATCGGGCGACGCTCGCACCATAACGAGCCGGACAAAGAAACGGGTCATCCGCCCCGCTCGGTTTAGACGATCGTCCGAACACGTTTCACCCCGGTTACGGCCCGTGGTCGCCGTGTTGCGGCTTGGTGGATCCACCGACTTCCGCTCCCCCGGATCGGGGCAAGGTTGGGCGATCCTCCGAATACCGCCCCGCAATGCTGTGGTTAGCTCGAAAGCCACACACCACAAGTGTCGCGAGAATCGAGAGGAACGCCCGTGCTCCCAGTAGCCGAACTGCACATGCATATCGAGGGATCACTGGAGGCCGAACTCGTCGTCGCTCTCGCCCGCCGCAACGGTGTCGACCTTCCGACCTTCGATCCGGTCGAGCTGAAGGCCCGCTACCGCTTCACCGACCTCCAGTCGTTCCTCGACATCTACTACGCGAACCTCGCCGTGATGAAGACCGAAGAAGACTTCTACGATCTGGGCACCGCCTACCTGACGCGCGCCGCGGCATCCGGAGTTCGCCGCGCGGAAATGTTCTTCGACCTGCAGACGCACACCCAGAACGGCGTTCCGCAGGAGGCCGTCTTCGCCGGGTTCACCGCGGCGATCGCCGACGCGCGAACCGCCACGGGCATCTCGGCCGACCTCATCCTGTGCTTCCTGCGGCACCTCGGCGGCGAGGCGGCAACGCAGACGCTGCGGGAGGCCATGCCGTTCCGCGACCGCTTCATCGGGGTGGGTCTCGACTCCTCCGAACTCGGCTTCCCGCCCTCGCTGTTCACCGAGGCGTTCGGTATCGCGGGCTCCGAGGGCCTGCACCGCGTCGCCCACGCGGGCGAAGAGGGCGGCCCCGACTACGTCTGGGAGGCGCTCGACCTGCTCGCCGTCGAACGCATCGACCACGGAAACCGCGCGATGGAGGACCCCGAACTCGTCGCCCGCCTGCGCGACGAGCAGGTCCCGCTCACGGTGTGCCCGCTGTCGAACATCGCGCTCAAGACGGCGCCGCCCGAGCTCGCCGACCACCTGCTGCCCGCGATGCTCGCCGAGGGCCTGCTCGTCTCGATCAACAGCGACGACCCCGCCTACTTCGGCGGCTACGTCAACGACAACTTCGCGGCGATCACCAACGAACTCGCCCTCGGCCCCGAGCAGCTCGGCACCCTCGCCGAGAACTCGTTCACCTCGTCGTTCCTGCCCGAGGCGGAGAAGCAGGCGCTGCGCCTCGAGGTGAGGAAGGCGCTCGAGAATGATCAGCGCTGAGCTCACGACCGGCCGACGCTTCGCCGTCGTGCTGCAGCCGGGCGACGACGTGCTGTCGTCGATCGCGGCGGTCTGCGCCGAGCACGGCATCGAACAGGGCTACCTGCCGGTGTTCCTCGGCGCCTTCACCCGCGTCTCGCTCATCGGCACCTGCTCGGTGATCGACGACCACGACGCACCGCTGCCCGACTCGGTGCACCTCGAGGGTGTCGAGGGAACCGGGTCGGGGACCATCGCCTTCGACCCCGCGACGGGCGCGGTGACCCCGCACGTGCACGTGGCCGTGGGAGTCAAGGCCTACTCGGCGAACGGCTACGCGGGCCACCTGCTCGCGGCGACGGTGCACTACGTCACCGAGGTGGTCATCGAAGAGGTGCTGTCGCCCCGGTTCATCCGCAAGCCGGATGCCGCGGCTCACGGACTGGCGAACCTGAGCTTCGACTAGTCGGCCGACGGCACGGTCGCCAGCGCGAGGAAGAAGTCGACGCGGTCGCGCATGGTCGACAGGTCGCGCTGCGTGAGATCCTCGATGCGGCCGATGCGGTAGCGCAGGGTGTTGACGTGCACGTGCAGTTCGGTCGCGGCCTGCTGCCACGCGCCGCTCGCGTCGAGGAACACCCGCAGCGTCTGCACCAGGTCGGAGCCGTGCCGCACGTCGTAGTCGATGAGCGGCGCGAGCAGCGAGCGGCCGAACGCCACGCGCACCCGGTCGGGCAGCATCTCGAGCAACGCCTCGTACGAGCGCGGCGTCGAGCGGGTCGACCAGACGATGGCGCCCTCCCCCACGGCCGAACGCATGCGGGCGCGGGCGGAACCGACGGCCGAGCTCAGCTGGCTGAGGCTCAGGGTGCGTTCGCTCACCCCGATGCGCAGGTGCCGCTCGCCGAGCAGCGCGCGCTGGCGGTCGGCGGCCGCTTCGGCGCCGGCGATGAGTTCTTCTGGCGTCTCGGTGACCCCGCCGAGCAGCACCACGGCCTCGTCGCCGAGGTCGCAGCCGATCACCACGCGTCCGGGCGCCGCGAGCAGGGAGGTGGCGGCGTCGAGCACGGCCCTGGTCGGGTAGTCGGTGTCGTCGACCTGGGCGGCGATGGCGGTCACCGGCAGCAGCGGGTCGATGCCCACCAGCCGCAGCCGCGCCGAGGCCTCCCCGGGCGAGAGCGTGTCCGAGATGAGCTGCTGCACGAACTCGATGGCCTGCGCCTGCTCGGCCTCGCGCTTGTTGGCGGCGAGCTCGAGCTCGACGCGCACCACGAGCAGGAGGGTGCGCACGACCCGCTCGAGGTCGGTGGGCCAGGAGCGGTGGTCGCCGGCGCAGACGAGATAACCGATCGACCGCACGGTCTCGGTGACGATGGGCCAGACCGACGCGGGTCGGCCGCGTCCGTCGACGACCACCACCGCGGTCTCGGCGGAGCCGAGCATCCGGTTCCACACCGCGGCCACGTCGTCGACGCTCGGCGCGGTTCCGACCACCGCCGAGACGGCGCCGCCCGACTCGAGCAGCCAGCACTCGGTGGCGAATTCCTCGTAGAACAACCGCAGCGCGCCCTGCGCCCCTGTGCCGGACCCGATTCCGTCGAGCAGCGTGCGCGTGACGTTTCCGCTGCGTGAGGTGCCGGCGCTGTCGGCGCTCGCTACGGTCGACTCGATGTACTGGGTGACGGCCTTGAACGACACGTCCTGCGACACCGTCAGCAGCACGATCCCGCGGGCGCGGCAGGCGGCCACGATGTAGTCGGGGATCTCGCCGACGATAATGGTGCCGACCACGAGCACGGCGACGTTCTTCACGGCGAGCGCGGACACGTAGGTCTCGGCGCTCTCGGGCCCGGTCGCCCAGATCGCCGCGGTGAGCACGAGGTCGCCCTCGGAGAGGAACTTGCCGGGGTTCGGCAGGTCGACGATGTACGAACCCTTGACGTCGCGCTCGAGCATCGCGGGCTCTGCCCATACGGTCGACAGCCCGAGCTCGGCACGGTCGAGCAGATCGAGAACTCGCACCGCCCCACCTTTCCGTTCGTCAGAGGAGTTTACCGGGCGGCCGTTCAGCCGCCGACGATCGTGGGCTGCTCGAAGGTGGAGACCGCCCACAGCCAGCCCGCGACGCTCACCAGCATCCCGACGGCCGGCAGGGTCCACGCCCGCCGCCGGAATCTCTGCGCGAGCAGAATCAAGGTGATCGGGATCGCCACCGCCGCCGGCGCCCAGGCCGCCGCAAACGCCCACCCGGGTCCCGATCCGAGGCGCCCGAGTTCGTCGAGGCTTCCTACGCCCGGCATCCGATAGGCCACCGCGAGAATCTGCGACGTGAGGACGGCCGCCAGCCCGAGCTGGGCGGCGACGAGCCCGAGCGCGGCTGCGACGGGGTGGGCTCTCACGTCAACAGTCTGACGGACGGGGCGCGCAAGCCGCGTCAGTCGGGCGGATGAAACGAACGCCGCGTCAACAGTACGGGACGGGCCCGTGCGGGCGCATCCGTCCTGTCGACGCGGCGTTCGAATCAGGCGGTCCTGTCGAGCGGCGGCGTTACAGCCACTTCTCGGCGAGGTGCTCCGCGACGACGCGACGCACGGTGCCCGAGCGGCCGCGCAGGATGATGCTCTCGGTGCGGATGTTCGGCCCGACCTTGCGCACACCGTCGACGAGCTGGCCGTCGGTGACGCCGGTCGCGACGAAGTAGGTGTTGTCGCTCGTGACGAGGTCGTTCACCTCGAGCACGCGGTCGAGGTCGTGTCCGGCGTCGATGGCGCGCTGGCGCTCGTCGTCGTCGCGCGGGAGGAGGCGGCCTTGGATGAATCCGCCGAGGGCCTTCAGGGCGCAGGCGGTGATGATGCCCTCGGGGGTTCCGCCGGTGCCGACGCACATGTCGATGCGGGTGCCGTGCATCGCGGCGTTGATGCCGCCCGCGACGTCGCCGTCGAGCAGCATGCGGGTGCCGGCGCCGGATGCGCGGATGTCCTCGACCAGCTGCTGGTGGCGCGGGCGGTCGAGCACGGCGATGACCATGTCGGAGACGTCCTTGCCCTTGGCCTTGGCCAAGGCGCGGATGTTCTCGCCGATCGGCTTACGCAGGTCGACGATGCCGTGACCCTCGGCGCCGGTGACGATCTTCTCCATGTAGAACACGGCGCTCGGGTCGTACATGCTGCCGCGGTCGGAGACGGCGATCATGCTCAGCGCGTTCTGGCGGCCGGCGGCGGTGAGCGACGTGCCGTCGATCGGGTCGACGGCGATGTCGCACGCGGGCCCCTCGCCGGAGCCGACGTGCTCGCCGTTGTAGAGCATGGGGGCGTGGTCTTTCTCGCCCTCGCCGATGACGACGAGACCGTCGAACTCGACGGTGCCGAGGAACTTGCGCATAGCGTCGACGGCGGCGCCGTCGGCCGCGTTTTTGTCGCCGCGGCCGATGAACGGTACAGCGCGGATGGCGGCCGCTTCGGTGGCGCGAACGAGTTCCATGCCGAGGTTGCGGTCGGGGTGCAGGTAGAGAGTGCCGGATTCTGGGCTCACGTGTGGGTCGTCCTCAAGGTCGATTGCGTGGCGCTGTGGTGGGATTCGAGAGGCGAATCAACGTCTGTTCAACTGTAGCGCGGGCCCGCTCGGCCCCGCGCTGGCTAGACTTTCCCCGACCGGATAGTCCGAAGAATTCAGCTCTGGAGGCCGTATGCCCATCGCAACCCCCGAACAGTACGCGGAGATGCTCGACAAGGCGAAAAGCACCGGGTTCGCCTTCCCGGCCGTCAACGCTTCGTCATCGTCGACGATCAACGGCATCCTCCAGGGACTCACCGAGGCGGGCTCCGACGGAATCATCCAGGTGACCACGGGAGGCGCCGATTTCTTCGCCGGCCACACCGTGAAGGCGCGCGCATCCGGAGCCCTCGCCTTTGCGGCGTTCGTCACCGAGGCGGCCAAGAACTACCCCATCACCGTCGCGCTGCACACCGACCACTGCCCCGAGAACGCGCTCGACGGCTTCCTGTACCCGCTCATCGCGGCCTCGGAGGCCGAGGTGAAGGCCGGTCGCAACCCGATCTTCCAGTCGCATATGTGGGACGGCTCGGCCGTGACGCTCGATGAGAACCTCCGCATCGCGAAGGAGATCCTGCCGCGCATGAAGGCGATCAACTCGATCCTCGAGGTCGAGATCGGCGTCGTCGGCGGCGAAGAAGACGGCGTGGAACACGATGTCGTCAACGAACATCTCTACACGACTCTGGATGACGCGATCCAGACGATCGAGGCCCTGGGGCTCGGCGAGCAGGGGCGCTACATCGCGGCTCTCACCTTCGGCAACGTGCACGGCGTCTACAAGCCCGGCAACGTGAAGCTGCGGCCCGAGCTGCTGGGCGAGATCCAGGCCGGCATCCAGGCGAAGTACGCCACCGGCCCCAAGCCGCTCGACCTGGTCTTCCACGGCGGTTCGGGTTCGACCGACGAGGAGATCGCGACGGCGGTGGCGAACGGCGTCGTGAAGATGAACATCGACACCGACACCCAGTACGCCTACAGCCGCTCGGTCGCCGACACCGTGCTGAAGAACTACGACGGTTTCCTCAAGGTCGACGGTGAGGTCGGCAACAAGAAGGTCTACGACCCGCGCTCGTGGGGCAAGCTCGCCGAGACCGCCCTCGCGGCCCGCGTGGTCGAGGCCACGAAGCAGCTCGGCTCTGCCGGCAACTCGATCGGCTGACCCCGCTACGTGTCGGACCCCTGCGCGGGCAGCTGGAATCGCAGCAGGTCGCGTGAGGGGTCCCACGTGAGCGAGTCGACGGTGGTCTGCAGCGTCAGGTAGTACGGCGCGAGCAGCATGGCGCGTCTGCCCTCGGGAAGCGAGAAGTCGAGGCTGAGGGCCACCGCCGTCGAGCCATCCGGTTCTCCGCGCAGTTCGATGAAGAGCGAACCCGCGGCGGCTCCCGGGTTCGTGGTCACGCTGAGCAGCAGCGCGCGCAGGGCGGTGCGCTGCGCCGGGTTCATCCGGTCGGCGAGCCGGTCGGGGTCGACGACGTAGATGCGCCCGAACAGCGCCACCGAGTCGAGCCAGGTGCGGTTCACCTGGCTCACGAGGTCGGAGCGTAGTTGGCGGGCGAGCTGCCCGGCGAGCGCGCGGTCGGCGGCCGTCACCTCCCCGGCGTCGGCGATGCCCTCGAGGAACGGCGCCACCCTGCTGCCGAGCCGCGCCAGTGTGCGGCGTTCGACCCGGCGCGCCAGCTCGTCGCTCGGCCCTTCCTGGGTGGGCGGCTCGGCTCCGCGCAGCAGCAACCGCGTGCGCGAGACGACGACGTAACAGAAGGTGGCGGTCGCCACCGTCGCGATCACACCGGCGCACCCGGCGATGAGCGTGACGCTGAGGCCGGGCCAGACGTTCGAGTCGGGCGCGAACGCGACATAGCCGCACGCGGCGGTGACGACGGTCAGGCCGGTCCCGTAGACGAGCACCTGCCGCGCCGTCGAGAACGGTCCGAGCGCCGCGACGACACAGCCGACCCCGATCGATGCCCACCAGTACTGCACGAGAGTGTCGGAGTCGATCGCGCTCAGCGTCGCGAGGGCGAGACCGCCGACGGCGAGGGCGAGCGGCGCGAGCGCCTGACGCGGGCCGAAGGTGGGGCGCAGCGGTCTGGTCGAGATCTGGACGAGCACGCAGGCGCTCGCGATGAGGGCGATCGCCAGAACGTCGAGCCAGGGTTCGCCGACGAGCCTCCACTGGAAGAAGGTGGTGGCGAGGCCGACCACGACGGTGAGCAGCGCGAACGCGACGGGCACCAGCGGGCGCGTGAACCAGCTCAGCGGATCGATCTGCTGCGGCGAGACCGTCCAGTCGTCACGAGACACTGGACGCTCCGCTCGGCTGTTCGAACTCGGCGGCGGGCACGCTGATGAGCACGGAGGTGCCGCTGCCCGGCGTCGACCAGACGCGCACCGATCCGCCGTGCGAGCGGATACGCGCGACCACCGAGGAGCGCAGGCCGAGCCGGTCGCCCGCGACCGCCGCGGGGTCGAAGCCGACGCCGTGGTCGACCACCATGATCGTCATGGCCCGCGTCGTGGTCGAGATCACGAGTTCGGCCGACCCCGTCTCGGCGTGGTCGAGCACGTTGTCGAGGCAGGCGCGCACCGCGAGGACGAGAGAGGATGCCGCCTCCGGCGACACCCGGATGACCTCGCGGGAATCCCCGGTCACGTCGACCGAGAGCCCGCGCCACTGGAAGTCGCTGACCAGGGTCTCGAGGGCGTTGCGCAGCACGGCATCGAGCGGGGCGACGACCGTGGGTTCCGCCGATTCACGCAGCCAGGCGGAATCGCTGAGGGTCGCGACATCCGCCCGGAAGCGTGCACGGGCCCGCTCGTCGAGGGGACCGTTGGCGTTCATGATCGCGGTCAGGTCGCTGAGCACCGTGTCGTGCACGATCGCCGCGGCACGCTGCTCGAACTGGCTCTCGATCGCGAGGCGCCTGGTGTCCTCCTCCAGCCGCGCGAGGTCGGGGATCTGCTTGTCCTGGGTGGCCCGCACGGCGATGAGCGCCAGATAGCAGCCGGCATAGACGACGAAGGCGATCGTCGGGCCCCAGCCCGGCACGAAGGCGAGCCCCGTGATCGCCGACGCGATGGCCGACACGACGAAAGAGAGAGCGTAGCCGGCGAGGCTCCAGACCGCACCGACGAGCGGTCGCAGGGTCGACGCGCCGGCGAAGGCCAGGACCATCGCCGGCCGGTTGAGCACGAAGCTCGCGTCGTCGTTCAGCGTCGGATCGGCGGAGAGCAGCGCCACCTCGTAGACGACCGCGAGCGCGGCGCCGCCGAGGACGAAGAGCACCCGGGTCGCGGTGCCGGGTCGCCAGCCGCTGACGCCGAGCAGCGCGAGCAGGCCGGCGATGCAGAGTAAGGGCAGCCACACCCGGTCGGCGAATCCGCGGTCGACGGCGACGTCGATCACGATCGGGATCGTCATGATCATCAGCGCGACCGAGACGGCCCACGCTCCCCGGGAGATCGCGATGACGAGGATGTTCGACGCCACCCCGCGGGGCAGGATCGCGACCCGCGACGTCTCCGCCACCGTGGCTAGCTCGGTGTGCCGATGGTGGCGGCGAGCGCGGGATCCGAGACCATTGCCACCAGCAGCAGCACGAAGATCACGATTCCGGCGAGGGCACCGCCGATCAGGGGAACGAAGAACGCCAGCTTGCGGGCGCGCAACCGTATCAGGGTGACGATCACCGTCACCACGAAGAGCACCGACTGGCTGACGAGGATGGCGATGCCGATGCTGTGCGCCAGCTCGAGCTCGGTGTAATCGCCGTAGCCGCTCAGCGCGTACATCTGGTCGAGGGTGGCGCCGAAGTCGAGCAGGCTCGGGACCGACGACGCGACCGAGTAGGCACCGAAGACGAGGAAGGTGACGGTGAGAGCGAGGTCCCACGGGCGCGGGGTCGGCGGGGCGCCCGGCACACGGGTCGTGGCGAGCGGCGGCGCGAGGGGCGCGGCGGCGGGCTGCTCGTGTTCGACCCGGAAACCTCCGGCGGCGACCTGCTCGTCGACACTCGCGTACTCGCCGTATTGCGGCCGCTCGCGCTGGTCGCTCATCGGTTCTTCTGCCAGTCCAGCTGCCGCACCCGGCCACCGAGACCGCGCTCGTCGGCGTTGCCGTCGGCGTCTTTGCGCAACTCCTTCGGCAGCGAGAACATGAGGTCTTCCTCGGCCGTGACGACCTGGCTCACGTCGCCGTAGCCGGCGTCGGCGAGGTCGTCGAGGACCTCCTGCACGAGCACCTCGGGAACGGAGGCGCCGCTGGTGACACCGACGGTCGCGACGCCGTCGAGCCACTCCTGCTGGATCTCGCTCGCGTAGTCGACCCGGTAGGCGGCCTTCGCGCCGTACTCCAGGGCGACGTCGACGAGACGCATCGTGTTCGAGCTGTTCGAGGAGCCGACGACGATCACCAGCTCGGCCTCGGCGGCGACCTTGCGGATCGCGACCTGGCGGTTGGTGGTGGCGTAGCAGATGTCGTCGCTCGGCGGGTCCTGGAGGTTCGGGAAGCGCTGGCGCAGCAGGCGAACGGTTTCCATCGTTTCATCCACACTCAACGTCGTCTGCGAGAGCCAGACGACATGGTCGGGGTTGTTCACGACGATGTTCGGCACGTCGGCGGGGCTGTTGACCAGGGTCGTGCGTTCGGGAGCGTGGCCCATGGTTCCCTCGACCTCTTCGTGGCCGTGGTGCCCGATCAGCAGGATCTCGAAGTCCTGCTTCGCGAAGCGCACGGCCTCGCGGTGCACCTTGGTCACGAGCGGGCAGGTGGCGTCGATGGCGTCGAGCTGGCGGTCGGCGGCGCCCTGCACGACGGCGGGCGATACGCCGTGGGCGCTGAAGACGATGTGCGAGCCCTGCGGAACTTCGGCGACGTCGTCGACGAAGATGGCGCCCTTCTTCTCCAGGGTGGAGACGACGTGGATGTTGTGCACGATCTGCTTGCGCACGTAGACGGGGGCGCCGAAACGTTCGAGTGCCTTCTCGACGGCGATGACCGCCCTGTCCACCCCAGCGCAGTAGCCGCGGGGGGCGGCGAGCAGAACCCGCTTGCTTCCGGTGACGGGGGTATCCTTTAGCCTGTTCCGCAGCGCGGGAACGCGCGGCATCTCGAGATGCACGGCGACGTTTCCATTAGTGATATTGCTCACGGGGCAATTCTACGTGGCGTGCGCCGCGCCTGTCTGGGAGGGGTCAGCTTGGTCGAGTTCACACCGGATGGCCCGGCCACCGTCGACTCCCCGTGGCCCGTCGGTCTGCTCTCGTCGAAGATCAAAGGCTGGATCGACCGTCTCGGCACCGTGTGGGTCGAGGGAGAGATCACGCAGTGGGGCGTTTCCGGCGGAAACGTCTACGGCAAGCTGAAAGACCTCGAGCAAGACGCCACGGTCGGCTTCACCATCTGGTCGTCGGTCAAGGCGAAACTGCCGGCCGACCTCAAGCAGGGCGACCGCGTCGTCGCCCTCGTGAAACCGAACTACTGGGTCAAGGGCGGCACGCTCACGATGCAGGTCTTCGAGATGCGGCACGTCGGCCTCGGCGACCTGCTCGAGCGGCTCGAACTGCTGCGCCAGAAGCTGGCCGGCGAGGGGCTGTTCTCCGCCTCGCGAAAGAAACCCCTGCCCTTCCTGCCCGCCATGATCGGACTCGTCACCGGCAAAGACAGCGACGCCGAGAAAGACGTGCTGCGCAACGCGCAACTGCGCTGGCCGAGCGTGAAGTTCCGGGTCGCGTACGCCGCGGTGCAGGGCGAACGCGCCGTGGCCGAGGTGACCGCCGGCATCCGCCAGCTCGACGCCGACCCCGAGGTCGACGTGATCATCGTCGCCCGCGGCGGGGGCGACTTCCAGAACCTGCTCGTCTTCAGCGACGAGTCGCTCGTGCGCGCAGCGGCGGCCTGCGTCACCCCCCTCATCAGCGCCATCGGCCACGAGGCCGACCGGCCCCTGCTCGACGAGGTCGCCGACCTGCGCGCCTCGACGCCGACGGATGCCGCGAAGCGCGTCGTTCCGGATGTCGCGGAGGAGCTCGCCAGGGTCGCCCAGGCCCGCTCGCGCATCGGCACCCGAATGACTTCCCTGCTCACGCACGAGATCGACCGGCTCGAGCAGCTGCGCACCCGGCCGGTGCTGGCGAACCCGGTCGCGCTCGTCGACGCGCGCGCCGAAGAACTCACCCGCTGGGTGGCCCGCAGCCACGAACTCGTCGACCGGGTCGTCGAACGCTCGCTGACCCGCGTCGGCGAGCTCGCCGGACAGTTGCGCGCCCTGTCTCCGCAGGGCACGCTCGACCGCGGCTACGCGATCGCACAGTTGCCCTCGGGAGCGGCGCTGCGTGACGTGGCAGACGCGCCGGTGGGCACCGAGCTTGTCCTCACCATCGCGCGCGGGCGCATCCGTTCCACCGTCGACGAGTCTCCCATCGAGAGCTAGGTAGAATCGTTCCGTGGCCACTGCAGTGAACTCCGACGTCAGCGCGCTCAGCTACGAGCAGGCGCGCGACGAACTCGTGCGGGTGGTGTCCGAGCTCGAGCAGGGCTCGTCGACGCTCGAAGAATCGCTCGCCCTCTGGGAGCGCGGAGAAGCCGCCGCTAAGCGCTGCGAAGAGTGGCTGCTCGGCGCGAAGGCCCGACTCGACGCCGCTCGTTCCGCGAGCGCGCAGTAGCCGTGGCAGAGAAGAAGCCCCCGCGCGACCGCAAGGCGACCGGCGCGGTCACCACGCGGGTTCCGCAGCAGAAGCCGGCGCCGATCGTCGCCGAGCTCGGCCGCCCCGAGACGCCCGAAGAGACGGCCGCGCGCAAGGCCGAGAACTCGCGCAAGCACCGCGCCAACCAGACCCTGCGCAACCTCGTCTGGTCGCTCGTGGCCTCGGTCGGACTGATGCTGCTCATCGTCATCGTCGTCGTGCGCCCCGACCAGCCGGCGCGTGAGGCAGTGGATTTCGCCGACGTCGCAGAGCAGGCGCAGCCCACGATCGACGAGCCGCTCGCGGTGCCCGACGTCCCAGCCCAGTGGACGGCGAACAACGCCGACCTCGGCCAGTCGCGCGACGGGGTCTCCACCTGGAACATCGGCTTCATCACCCCGTCGACGCAGTTCATCGCACTGAACCAGGGCATCGACGCGAATCCCACCTGGCTGCTGACCCTGCTCGACCAACAGCTCGCCACCGGAACCGACACCGTCGACGGCCGCGAGTGGACGGTGTACGACAACCGTGACGGCGACGACCCGGGCAACCTCGCGTACGCGATGGTCACCGAGTCGGGCGACAGCACCTACGTTCTCTACGGAACCGCAGACACGAACGAATTCCGCACACTCGCGGGGTCGGTCGGTACAGAAATAGACGCAGCAGAGGCGATGGAGGCCGAGTAATGCCCGATAAAGCTCCCGCAAAGGCCTGGGCCGAGATGGTCCGCGGCAACGACCGGTTCGTGTCCGGCGCGCCGCTGCACCCGCGTCAAGACGTCGAGCGTCGCGAGTCCGTCGCCACGGCACAGCGGCCCGACGCCGCGCTCTTCGGCTGCAGCGACTCGCGCCTCGCCGCCGAGATCATCTTCGACAAAGGCATCGGCGACCTGTTCGTGGTGCGCAACGCCGGCCAGATCATCTCCGAGTCGGTCGTCGGCTCGCTGGAGTACGCGGTCGCGGTGCTCAAGGTGCCGCTCATCGTCGTGCTCGGCCACGACGAGTGCGGTGCCGTGCGCGCCGCGATCGACTCGCAGGCCGACGACGCCCCCGCGCTGCCGCCGCACATCGGCCATCTGATCTCGAAAATCGTGCCGGCCGTGCGCCGCGTCGCCGGTTCGACCGACGGTGCGCTCGCGCCGGGAGCGGTGGACGCCCACGACGTCGGCCGCGAGCACCTGCGCGACACGATCGCCGAGCTGATCGAGTCATCCGAGCTCATCAGCGACGGTATCGCCGCCGGTACGCTGGCTATCGTGGGCGCGAACTACCGGCTGCTCGAGGGCCGCGCGGTCCCCGACATCCGCATCGGAAATCTGTAACACCCCCACCAACGGAAGGCCCAATGACGTGACCACCTCCCCCGCCTCATCCCCCGTCGATTCGAGCGCGTTCCGCGTCGAACACGACACGATGGGCGAAGTGCTCGTTCCCATCGACGCTCTCTACGGCGCCCAGACGCAGCGCGCGGTCGAGAACTTCCCCATCTCCGGCTCCGGTCTGGAGCCGGCCCAGATCGTCGCCCTCGCCCGGATCAAGCGCGCTGCCGCGATCGTCAACGGATCGCTGGGGATCATCGATCAGAAAATCGCGGATGCCGTGGTCGCCGCCGCGGACACCCTGATTGCCGGCGAGCACCACGACCACTTCCCGGTCGACACCTACCAGACCGGCAGTGGCACGTCGTCGAACATGAACATCAACGAGGTGCTGGCGTCGCTCGCGACGGCGACCCTCGGCTCGCCCGTGCACCCCAACGACCACGTCAACGCGTCGCAGTCGTCGAACGACGTGTTCCCGACCTCGGTGCACGTGGCCGTCACCGGCGCACTGCTCGGCGACCTGATCCCGGCCCTCGAGCACCTCGCCGCGGCCCTCGACGAGAAGGCCGCCCTCTGGGCCACCGCGGTGAAGTCGGGCCGCACCCACCTCATGGACGCGACCCCCGTCACGCTCGGCCAGGAGTTCGCCGGCTACGCCCGCCAGATCCGCCTCGGCATCGACCGGGTCAACGCCACCATCGTGCGCGTGGCCGAGGTTCCGCTCGGCGGCACCGCCGTGGGCACCGGCATCAACACTCCCGTCGGGTTCCCGCAGAAGGTCATCGCGCAGCTCGCAGCCGACAGCGGACTACCCATCACCGAGGCAGTCGACCACTTCGAGGCGCAGGGTGCCCGCGATGCGCTCGTCGAGGCATCCGGAGCCCTCCGGGTGATCGCGGTGTCGCTCACGAAGATCTGCAACGACCTGCGCTGGATGGGTTCCGGCCCGAACACCGGTCTCGGCGAGCTGCACATCCCCGACCTGCAGCCCGGGTCGTCGATCATGCCCGGCAAGGTCAACCCCGTCATCCCCGAAGCCGTCATCATGGTGGGCGCCCGCGTGATCGGCAACGACGCCACCATCGCCTGGGCCGGCGCGACCGGCAACTTCGAGCTGAACGTGGCCATCCCGGTGATGGGAACGGCGCTGCTCGAGTCGATCCGCCTGCTCGCCAACTCGAGCGTGCTGCTCGCCGACAAGACCGTCGACGGCCTGCGCGCCAACCTCGACCGCGCCCGCTCGATGGCCGAGTCGTCGCCGTCGATCGTGACGCCGCTCAACAAGTTCATCGGCTACGAGTCGGCAGCCAAGATCGCCAAGCACGCGGTGGCCAGCGGCATCACGATCCGCGAGGCGGTCATCGACCTCGGGTTCGTGGAACGCGGCGAGATCTCCGAGGAGCAGCTCGACAAGTCGCTCGACGTGCTGAGCATGACGCACCCGGGCTAGCCAGCCCCCGCTAGCACCCGTCGGGGTTCCGCCGCCGCCCGTCCCGGTTCGCCGGGGCGGGCGGTTCTGCGTCGGCGGCCGAGATGATTCGGCGCGCGATGTGGCTGGGGCGGCCGGCACGCGGCCGCCGAACGAACAGAGGGGCAAGCAATCGACTCCCAGCCCGGCTGGGAAGGTCGAAAACTTGCCCCTGCGTTGTGCGGCGGGTGCGGTTAGGCCAGCTCGTTCGACTCCAGCATCTCGGTGACGAGGGCGGCGATGGCGCTGCGCTCAGAACGCATGAGCGTGATGTGCCCGAACAGCGGGTGCCCCTTGAGGCTCTCGATGACCGAGGCGACGCCGTCGTGGCGTCCCACCCGCAGGTTGTCACGCTGCGCGACGTCGTGGGTGAGCACGACCCGCGAGTTCTGGCCGATGCGGCTGAGCACGGTCAGCAGCACGTTGCGCTCGAGCGACTGGGCCTCGTCGACGATCACGAAGGCGTCGTGCAGCGAGCGTCCGCGGATGTGGGTGAGCGGCAGCACCTCGAGGATGCCGCGCTCGAGCACCTCGTCGAGCACGTTCTGCGAGACGACCGAGCCGAGCGTGTCGAACACGGCCTGTGCCCACGGGTTCATCTTCTCGGCGGCGTCGCCGGGCAGGAAGCCGAGCTCTTGGCCGCCGACCGCGTACAGCGGCCGGAACACCATGATCTTGCGGTACTGCTGCTTCTCGAGCACTGCTTCGAGACCCGCGCACAGGGCGAGGGCCGACTTGCCGGTTCCCGCGCGCCCGCCGAGCGACACGATGCCGATCTCCGGGTCGAGCAGCATGTCGATGGCGAGGCGCTGTTCGGCGCTGCGGCCGTGCAGTCCGAAGATGTCGCGGTCGCCGCGCACGAGCCGCATCTTGCCGCGCGCGGTGACCCGGCCGAGGGCCGAGCCGCGGTCGGAGTGGATGACCAGGCCGGTGTTCACCGGCATCTCCTGCACGGTTCGCGAGTCGAGCTGTTCATTGTCGTAGAGCTGGTTCATCTGCTCACTCGAGAGCGTGATGTCGGCCTGCCCGGTGAAGCCCGAGTCGACCGCCAGTTCGGCGCGGTACTCCTCGGCGGCGAGGCCGATCGAGGCGGCCTTGACGCGCAGCGGGAGGTCCTTCGAGACGACCGTTACCGCGAGCCCGTCGTTGGCGAGGTTGAGCGCCACGGCCAGGATGCGCGAGTCGTTGTCGCCCAGCTGCAGACCCGACGGGAGCACAGACATGTTGGAGTGGTTGAGCTCGACCCGCAGCGTTCCCCCGTCGTCGCCGACGGCGATCGGGAAGTCGAGGCGTTCGTGCTGCACGCGCAGCTCGTCGAGGTTGCGCAGCGCCTGGCGGGCGAAGTACCCGATCTCCGGGTCGTTGCGCTTGCTCTCGAGTTCGCTGATAACGATGACCGGCAGGACGACCGCGTGTTCCGCGAAGCGGAAGACCGCTTTCGGGTCGGAGAGCAGGACCGAGGTGTCGAGCACGTACGTGCGCTCGGCTGTCGCGGCCTGGTTTTCCGAAGACTGTGCGGTGTTCTGTCGGGGGCTAGCGTTGTAGGGCACGTGCACTCCATCCCCGAGTGACGCGCACTCGGATCCAGTCTGCGAAGACGGCCAACTACGTTGCGAAGACGAACTTACATGGCCGTCTCGACCAGGCGCCATACCTGATGGAACTGACGCTAAGCGTCGGGCGACCCCGGCGACTAACCGACACGCCATGGCCAATGTGTCCGGGAGGTAAATCCTTAAACGTTGATCGCCGACCCGAAACTGGTGAAGCTCGCGCGCAGCATGTCGAACGTGTCGTCGTCGGTGCTGACGTGCGCGCTGAGGCGCACCCGGCCCGCGCGGGTCGTCGCCGTGACCCCGTGGTTGAACAGCGACGCCTCGAGAATGGTCAGCTGGTCGGCGGCCGGTTCGATCACGACGATGCCGGCGCGCTCGTTCTCGGCCCGCGACGACGCGACCGGGATGCCGAACTCGTCGGCCAGGTCGATGATGCGCGTCGTCTTCTCGATGATGCGGTCGCGGATGGGCCCGACACCCACAGAACTGATCTCCTCGAGAGCCGCCGCGAACCGCGCCTGGGCTACCCGGTCGGGGTTGCTGACGCTGAACGCCCGAGCGCCGGTGCTCGGCTCGAGAACTTCGTCCATGGGCTGGGATTCGGAGTCGGTGCCGGTGAATCCGGAGAAGACCGGGGTGAGCTGCTCGAGGGCGCGGTCGCTGAGCGCGAGGAAGCCGGTGCCCCAACCGGAACGTACCCACTTCTGCCCGCCGGCTACGACGACGTCGGCGACACCGTAGGGCGCATCCGCCACCCCGAAGCCTTGGATCGCGTCGACGATGAGCAGGCGGTCGCCGATGACCTGGCGGATGCCCTCGATGTCGGCGAGGTACCCGGTGCGGTAGTCCACGAGACTCACCGCGACCGCGGTGATGGCGGGCGTGAGCTGGTCGCGCAGGTTGCCGGGCGTGACCCGGCCGTGGTCGGTCTCGAGCCAGAGCGGGGCGAGCACACCGAGGCTCTCGGCGGCGCGGGCGGCCGCGAAGGTCACGCTGGGGAACTCGCCCATCGAGAGGGCGACGCCGCCCGTCACGCCGAACATGGCGTGCATCAGGCCCTGGCTGGTGTTCGGCTGGAAGACGACGTGGTCGGCGGCGAATCCGGTGAGCGCCGCGACGGCATCGCGCACACGCACGTCTTCGTCGTCGAGCGAGGAGAGGGTGCCGAACCGGCCACGGGAGAGCAGGTCGCTCTGCGCGTTCTGCTCCTCGATCACGGCGGTGCCGATCGGGCCGACGCGCGCGAAGTCGAGGTAGCCGGGTTCTTCGTTGAAGCGGGCGGCGAATTCGTCGATGTGCATCAGGACCCGAACCTCCGTTGTCTCTTGGCGTAGTCGCGAAGGGCGCGCAGGAAGTCCACCTCGCGCAGGTCGGGACCCAAGGCCTCCACGAAGTACAGCTCGCTGTGCGCGCTCTGCCAGAGCATGAAGTCGCTCATCCGCTGCTCACCCGAGGTGCGGATGACGAGGTCGGGGTCGGGCTGGCCCTGCGTGTAGAGGTGCTCGGCGATGAGCTCGGGGGTGAGCAGCTCGGCGAGGTCGTCGAGCTTGCCGCCCTCGGAGTTGTGCTGGTGCACGATGCTGCGCACGGCGTCCGCGATCTCGCGGCGTCCGCCGTAGCCGACGGCGAGGTTGATGTGCAGGCCGGAGTTCGTCGCGGTCTTCTTCTCCGCGGCGGCCATCGCGTCGACGAGCGAGGAGGGCAGACCCTCCTTCGTGCCCACCTGCTGCACGCGCCAGTCGCTCGTCGCGGCGAGGTCTTCGCTGAGCTCGGCGATGATGTCGAACAGCTGGTCGAGTTCTTCGTTGCCGCGGTTGACGAGGTTGTCGTTCGAGAGCAGGTAGAGGGTGACGACGGAGACGCCGAGGTCGTCGCACCAGGAGAGGAACTCGTGGATCTTGAGCGCGCCCGCGCTGTGCCCGTGGGCGGCCGTCTCGAGGCCGCGCTGCCGGGCCCACCGGCGGTTGCCGTCGAAAATCATGGCGACGTGCTGGGGGATGGCGGTCTTGTCGAGCCGGCGGCGCAGCCGGGTCTGGTAGAGCCCATAGAGAAAGCCACGGCCGAGGGGTACTTGCCTGTCTTTCACCTCGCCTACGCTAGCCCAATCCGGACGCACACTCTGGGAGAAACCCGTCCAAGTAAGCTTCAGTCATGACCGCAGACGCACCCGGAACCCGAGCAGACGAAGAGCCCGCGGCGGATCTGCCGAATGTCCCCCTGTTGGATGACGCGATCGAATACGACGCCCTCGACGCGAAGCCGACCTGGCGCGGGTGGATTCACGCCGGCACGTTCCCGTTGGCGATCGTGCTCGGCATCATCCTCATCGTGGCAGCGGACGGCGCCGCGGCGCGCATCAGCTCGAGCGTCTTCGTGGCATCCTCTCTTCTGCTCTTCGGCAACTCCGCGCTCTACCACCGCATCGACTGGAAACCGAAGACCAAGGCCATCTTCAAGCGCATCGACCACGCCAACATCTTCCTGCTGATCGCCGGTTCGTACACGCCGATCACGGTGCTCGCGCTCCCCCACGACAAGTCGGTGCTGCTGCTCTGGCTTGTGTGGGGCGGTGCCGGGCTGGGCATCCTGTTCCGCGTCTTCTGGATTGGCGCCCCGCGCTGGCTGTACGTGCCGCTGTACCTGCTGCTCGGCTACGCGTCGCTGATCTTCATCGTCGACTTCTTCCAGGCCGACGCCGCGATGATGACGCTGATCCTGGTCGGCGGTCTGTTCTACACGGTGGGCGCCGTCATCTACGGGATGAAGCGGCCCAACCCGTTCCCCGGGAAGTTCGGGTTCCACGAGATCTTCCACACGCTGACGCTGCTGGCGTTCCTGTGCCACTGGGCGGGCATCTTCATCGTCGCGACGAACCCGCCGGTGCTGTAGAGCCGCTGGTTGAGTAGGGCGCTCGGGCGCCCGTATCGAAACCCGGCCGGGTTTACGAGCCGTTTTCGGGCGGATGACGCGACCGTGGCGGGCTCATCCAGCCGGTTTCGGCTCGGGGGGATCTCGATACGCTCGCAGAGCTCGCATTCGACCGGCGGGGCCGGCTAGAGCGGCGGCAGCCGCGGCACGGCCTCGACGAGGCGGCGCGTGTACGGCTCGCGCGGGGCACTCAGGATATCCCCCGTGGCTCCCCGCTCGACGATGCGCCCCGCGTTCAGCACAACGGTCTCGTCGCACAGCGCGGCGACCGCGCTCAGGTCGTGCGACACCATAAGAATCGCGAGCCCGGCCGACTCCCGCAGCTGCGCCAGCAGGTCGATCACCTGGATGCGCGTGGTCACGTCGAGCGCGCTCACCGGCTCGTCGGCGAGCAGCAGCCGCGGGTGGCTCACGGTGGCGCGGGCGATCGCGATGCGCTGGCGCTGTCCGCCGGAGAATTCGTGCGGGTAGCGCGCGAGGGTGTCGGCGGCGAGTCCGACCGAGGCGAGCGAGGCGGTGACCAGCGTGCGGGCCTCGTCGCCGCGGGCGATGCCGAGCGACCGCAGCGGCTCGGCGACGATCGAGGCGATCCGCTGCCGCGGGTCGAGCGACGAGTACGGATCCTGGAACACGGTCTGCACCGACGCCCGGAAGCGCCGCGTCGTGGCGGCAGTGACTGGCGCGCCCTCGAACAGCAGCTGGCCCGAGGCGGGTTTCGCGAGCGCGAGCATCAGCCGCACGATCGTCGACTTGCCACTCCCCGATTCGCCGACGAGCCCGACGCTCTGCCCCTCGCCCACGGCGATCGACACGTCGTCGAGCGCGAGCGCGCCCTTGCGGTAGCGGTACGAGACACCGCGCAGTTCGAGCAGACTCATGACGCCCCCAGCATGTCGTCAAGGGCCCGCGCGCTGCGCACGAGCTCGGCCGTGTACGGGTCGGCGGGTGCGCGCAGCAGGTCGGCGATCGCCCCGCGTTCGACGGCGACACCGTGGCGCATGACGATCACGTCGCTGGTCATCGCCGATACGACGGCGAGGTCGTGGCTGATGAACAGCAGTGCCATGCCGCGGGCGTCGACGAGCTCGTCGAGCAGCCCCAGGATCTGCGCCTGCACGGTCACGTCGAGCGCGGTGGTCGGCTCGTCCGCGATGAGCAGCCGCGGACGGCTGCCGAGCGCGATGGCGATGGCGGCTCGCTGGCGCTGTCCGCCGGAGATCTCGTGCGGGTACGCGCGGGCGATGCGCGCGTCGTCGAGTCCGACCTCGTCGAGCGCCTCGGCGACGGCGGTGCGCAGGGCTCCACCGCGCAGCCCGCGGTGCCGGGCGATCGGTTCGGCGACCTGGCGTCCGATGCGCATGAGCGGATCGAGCGCGGTGAGCGGTTCCTGGAAGACGACGGATGCCACGCGCCCCCGCAGCGGGACGAGGCTCTTTTCACCGGCCCCCACGACTTCGACGCCGTCGAGCAGCACGCTGCCGGTGGGTGTGAGGCCCGCACCGAGCAGCCCGGTGACCGCGAGCGACGTGACGGATTTACCGCTGCCGGATTCGCCGATCAGCCCGAGGCGCTGGCCCGCGTCGAGGTCGAACGACAAGTCGCTCACCAGGGCACGCCCGGCCGGCGTGTGCACGCCGAGCGAGGTGACGTCGAGCAGTGCCGTGCTGGCTGAAGCGCTCATCGGCTCCTCCTTCTCGACGGGTCGGCGACGTCGCGCAGGCCGTCCGCGACGAAGTTCACGCCGAGCACGAGCACGACGAGCGCGAGGCCCGGGGCGATGGCGCCGACGGGCGCGGTCACGACCGTCCCCTGTGCCTCCTGCAGCAGCCTGCCCCACGACGCGTTGGGTGGCGGGGCGCCGAGTCCCAGGTACGAGAGGCTGGCCTCGGCGAGCACAGCGACCCCGAACTGCAGGGCGAGGTTCACGCTGAGGGTCGGCCAGATGTTGGGCAGGATGTGCCGCGCGACGATGCCGGGCCAGCGCGTGCCCGAGGTGCGTGCGGCGGTCACGAACTGTTCGCCGAGCACGCGCTTGGTGAGCACGCGGGTGAGGCGGGCGACGACGGCCGACATCGCGAGCCCGATGGCCAGGATGACCGAGCCGAGCGACGCCCCCTGGGCCGCGACGATGAGCATGGCGAGCAGCAGCACCGGGAACGCGATCACCACGTCGAGGGCGGCGGAGATCGTGTCATCCAGCCAGGCGGCCGCGAACGCGGCCACGAGACCGACCGTGATGCCCACGACGGCGCCCACCGCGACCGAGCCGAGGCCCACGGCGAGCGCTATACGGGCGCCGATCATCAGCTGGGTGGCGAGGTCGCGGCCGAGCCGGTCGGTGCCGAGCCAGTGCGTGCCGCTCGGGGTCTCGAGCCGGGTGCCGCTGGTGTCGGAGGGGTCGAACGGCAGCCAGACGAGGGAGACCAGCGCCACCGCGACGACGGCGAGCGAGAGCACGAGGCCCACGACGAGGGTCCACGAGCGGCGGCGGGGCGGCAGGGTCGAGACCAGCACGGTCGCTGCGCTCATCGGCTTGCCCCCGTTCTGTTGCCCGACAGGCTCAGCCGCAGGCGCGGGTCGACGAGGCGCTGGGCGATGTCGGCGGCGAAGCCGATCACCAGCACGGCGAGCGTGCTCACGAACAGCACGCCCTGGATGTTCGGGTAGTCGTGTTGTTCGATGCCGCGAAGCAGCATGCTGCCGAGGCCGGGAAGCCCGAAGACGCTCTCCACCACGACGGCGCCGAGGAAGGTGGTGGCCAGTTCGATTCCGAGGATGGAGATGACCGGCACGGCACCGTTGCGCAGCCCGTGCCGCCAGAGCGCCTCGACGTACCCCGACCCCTGCGCGCGCGCCGAGCGCAGGTAGTCGCTGCCGATCACGTCGAGGGTGGCCGAGCGCACATAGCGGGTGAGCGACGCGCTCATCACGATCGCGACGGTGATCACCGGCAGGGTGAGGGATCGGAGGGCGTCGGCCGGGTCGGCCCAGTCGTCGCGAGGGAACCCGCTCGACGGCAGCCAGCGCAGGCCGACCGCGAAGACGCTGACGAGGAGGATGCCGACCCAGAACACGGGAACGGCGACGCCGAGCTGCGAGAATCCGGAGATCAGGATGCCGTACCAGCGGTCGCTCTTCGTCGCCGCGACGAAGCCGGCGACGAGCGAGATCACGAGAGCCAGCGCGAAGGCCATCAGCGTGAGCGGCACGGTCACCGCGAGCCGCGCCGCGATCTCCGGACCGACCGGCAGCGAGCTGATGAACGACTCGCCGAGGTCGAAGCTCGCGAGCTGCCCGAACCAGGTCGTGAACTGCTCGAGCACCGGACGGTCGGCGCCCACCTGGGCCTGAGCGGCTGCGATCTGCTCGGGCGTAGACGTCGCCGAGAGCAGCGCATTCGACGGGTCGCCGGGCAGCAGCCGGAGCAGCACGAAGATGGCCACCATGGCGATGACGAAGGAGACCAGGAGGAACGCGCTCCGGCGCAGCAGGTAGACAGTCATGCGACCTCAAGGCTAGCCCGCCGCAGCGGGCGGGCTAGCCGCAGAAGAGGGCTACTCGACGACGATGTCGTAGACGTAGAACTGCGAGTTGAGGCCGTTCACCGGGTATCCGCTGACGTCGCTCGCCGCCACGACGATCTGCGGGTACAGGTAGAGCCAGACGCTCGCGGCGTCGGCCGCGATCTGCTCGTTCACCTGTCGCAGCTTCTCGGTCTGCTCGTCGGTCGTCGCCGACGCCTCGGCCTCGTCGACCCAGGTGGTCACCTGCGGGTTGTTGTAGCCCCAGTAGAAGTCGGGGTTGCCGTACCAGACCACGTCGCGGTCGTTCACGTGCTCCTGCAGCGTCGCGGTGAAGTCCTGGGCCTTGTAGACCTTGGTGTACCACTCGTCGCTGCTGATGGTGTTGATGTTCACGGTGACGCCGATCTTGGCGAGCTCGCTCTTCACGAACTCGGCGACGGCGGGGTGCGGGTCGTAGCTGGGGGTGTCGAGGGTGAACTCGAAGCCGTCGGGCTGACCGCCCGATGCGAGCAGCTGCTTCGCGAGGTCGAGGTCGTACGGGTTCTCCTGCGTGAGGTCTTCGTACCACGGGTCGGTGGGCGGCACCATCGATCCGATCAGGGTGCCGTAGTCGCCCCAGATCGAGTTGAGCAGCTTCTTCGTGTCGATCGCGGAGTACACGGCCTTACGCACGTCGACGTTGTCGAACGGGGCGACCCGGTCGTTGAAGACCAGGATCTCCTTCGTGGTCGACTCGCCGTCGCTGACCACGTAGTCGGCGTTGTCGGTGAACTGGGTGAGGGCGTCGGGGCTCTGCACGCTCGTCACGATGTCGACCTCGCCCGTCAGCAGTGCGTTGCTGAGGGCCGTCGCGTCGGTGAAGTAGGTGAAGACGACTTCGTCGTTGGATGCCGCGTCCCCCCAGTAGTCGGCGAAAGCGGTCAGGCTGAGCGAGCTGCCGCGCTTCCACTCGTCGAGGGTGTACGGGCCGGTGCCGTCCTCCGTGGTCTCCGGGTCGACAGCGTCGGCGTTGACGATCCAGACGTAGCTGAGGTTGTAGACGAAGGAGATCGAGCGTTCCGCCAGCGTGACCACGACCGTCGAGTCATCCGGGGTCTCGATGGTCTGAACCGCACCGAAGCTGCTCTTGCGGGCCGACTGCGAGTCTTCGGCGAGAACCGACTCGATGCTCGCCTTGACGTCGCTGGAGGTGAGTTCCTTGCCGGAGTGGAAGGTCACGCCGTCGCGCAGCGTGAACGTGTAGGTGAGTCCGTCGTCGCTCACGGTATTGCTCTCGGCGAGCAGCGGCTCGACCTCGCCGTCGTCGGTGAGCTTGTAGAGGCCCTCGTACACGTTTCCGTTGAACGCCTCGGTGACACCCTGGCCGCCGCCCCTGACGTTGCTGAGGTTCTGCGGCTCGTAGAGCGAACCGATTTCGACCGTCGAGTCGCCCTCGGACGACGAGTCGGCGCCGCTCGCGCAGCCGGCGAGCGAGAGGGTCGCTGCGAGACCGAGTGCGACGAACGCTATGGGCTTTTTCATGGTGCTCCTGTGTGCTGTGTGGGGGTGAAGGTCAGAGCGCGTAGATGTCGAAGGCGCCGGTGAAGACGACGTTGCGCTCCCCCGCCTCGATCGCGCCGGCGAACCGGTTCTGCGCGGGCGGCATCGGGCAGTTGTACTGCACCGAGAAGCCGCACGGCGGCACGAACGCGCGGTTGAAGTCGAGCGTGACGGGGCCGGCGTCGCCGAAGCCCGCGCCGTCGGAACGCGGCACGAAGAGGAAGCGGCCGGCGGAGTAGGTGGCGGTGTCGTCGTCGCGGCGATTGGTGGCGTCGCCGAAGACGAGCAGCAGCGTGCCGTCGTCGTCGAAGGCGCTGAGCGAGTGGTCGACGCCGTCGCGGCTGAAGGTGATGTCGCCGGGAACGACGAGCTCGCGGCTTCCGCCGTTGTCCCTGATGTGCTCGAACGGGATCGTACGGTCGCCCGCCACCGGGGTGAAGGTCGCCTCGACGACCCAGTCGGGGTCGTACGGGAAGGCCGAGATGGTGTCGAAGGCCTGGATCGCGGGCGCGGCGGCGTCCCAGAACCGCAGGCCGTGCTCGGGCTCGCCGGTGTCGAGGTTGCTGCGCTGCAGGGCGGTGACCGTGACCGTGGCGGGCGCGGCGGCAGTGGCCGCGGCGAACTCGGCCGCGGGGTCGGCCTCGGCGGGCAGCCAGCGCGTCTCGACGAGCGAGAGGTTGCCGGTGGCGGAGGTCACGGCTGCGAGCCGCGCGCTGCGCCAGGCGGTGTATTCGGCGGGCGCATCCGAACGTGGCTCATCGAGGGAGATAGTCATTGTCAGCTCATTTTCGTGTCACACGGACGGGCGCACGAAATCATGTGTCGCCCCGTGTCGTTCAAGCCGCGGGGCGGGCGGGTTTATTCCGGCTTCGCCGAGTCTTCGGCCGCGGCTTCGGCCTCGAGCCGCTCGCGGATCTCTCCGCGGTAGCGCGTGCGGCGCACCCGGCGGGTCATGTCGAGCACCAGCAGCACGGTCGCGGCCATGATCAGGAAGGTGATCGCGAAGCCGATCCAGCCCGGCGTGATCAGGTCTTCGTCGCCGGTGTACGAGCCGAAGGTCGGCGACGGGCTCGGGGTCGTGTTAGTGGTCAGCCACACGCCGGCTCGCAGTGCGGTGTCGCTCAGGACTGTGGTCAGTGGGGTCATTGTTCGTCCTCATCGGTGATTCCGGCGAACAGGTCGGTCTCGGGCAGCGTCGTGTCGACGCTCGAGCGCACAAGTTCGAAGTCTTCCCAGGGCCACACGGCCTGCTGGATCTCGTTGGGCCAGAAGAAGTAGGGGCTGTCGGACGCAACCTGGCTGGCGTGGGCGCGAAGCGCGCTGTCGCGCACGTCGAAGAAGTCGCCGACGGCGATCTGGGTGGTCAGGTTCGACTCGCCCCGCTGCGTCATCCACCCCTTCATCTCTTCCAAAGATGCGAGCAGCGGATGATCCGGGGCCTTCGACACCATCGCGTCGTAGACCGCGCGGAAGCGCTGCGGGCTGATGATGCGGTCGTAGTACAGCTTGCTCACGGTCCAGGCCGCGCCCCACTCGGGCAGCTGCGCCGCGTCGGCCGCCGCGGCCAACGCCCACATCGTCACCTCGTGGGCGCGGATGTGGTCGGGGTGCGGGTACCCGCCGTTCTCGTCGTAGGTGATCACGACGTGCGGCCGCAGCTCGCGGATGACCTTGACGAGCGGCACCCCCGAGATCTCGAGCGGCGTCATCGCGAAGCTCTGCGGCTGGAGCGCCTCGCCGTTCTCGGGCAGTCCCGAGTCGAGGTAGCCGAGCCAGCGGTGGTCGATGCCCATAAACGCCTGCGCGCGGGCCATCTCGATGCGGCGGAGTCCGGACATGTCGCGGTCGGCCATCGCCGTCGCCTCGAGGGCCGGGTTCTGGATGTCGCCGCGTTCGCCGCCCGTGCAGCTGACGACGGTCACGTCGACGCCGCGGTCGCGATAGTAGGCGTAGGTCGCGGCGCCCTTGCTCGACTCGTCGTCGGGGTGGGCGTGGACCGCCAGCAGCCGCAGTGTCACCGAACTCCTAGCGCCGATCGAATACCCTTGAGGACAAAGCCTGTAGTCAAGACTAACCGCAGCATCTGGAGCTCTCGTGTCATCAACCGCGCAGGACACTGCCGCCGAGCTCGACCGACGCTACGGTCGCACTCGCGGCAACGTCCGGCGCACGCGCGGCATCGTGATCGGCACGGCGATCGCGTTCGTCGTGGCGCTCGTGGCCTGGCTCGTCTGGGGCGGGCTGCTCAGCGCGAACTCCGACTTCGAAGTGGTCGACACCGGCCACACGGTCGTCGACGACACGCTCGTGCAGGTGCGGTACCAGTTGACCGTGGCACCCGGCTCGACAATGAGCTGCGCTCTGCAGGCGCAGAACTCGACCTTCGCGATCGTCGGCTGGAACATAGTCGACGTGCCGGCCTCGGATCGCCGCGTGCGCACCCTCGGCGCGGAGATCCGCACGACCGAGCTCGCCGTGACCGGGTTGATATACCGCTGCTGGCTCACATAGTCTTGATCGATTCGCCCCACAAGACCGGTCGGCACCGACCGGTCTTCATCTGTATAACGGCCTGTACACGGGCCCCATCCGTACGACTAAGGAGAGCATTGTGACTAACGACGGTTCAGTCACCTGGTTGACCCAGGAGGCGTTCGATCGCCGCAGTGCAGAACTCGAGCACCTTTCGAGCGAAGGGCGCCTCGAGATCGCGAAGAAGATCGAGATCGCGCGCGAAGAGGGCGACCTCAAGGAGAACGGCGGCTACCACGCCGCGAAAGAGGAGCAGGGCAAGATCGAGGCCCGCATCCGGGTGCTCACCGAACTGCTGCGCCACGCCAACGTCGGCGAGGCCCCCCAGTCGAGCGGCGTGGTCGAACCCGGCACCGTGATCACGGCGAACATCCTCGGCGACAAGAGCGTGTTCCTGCTCGGCAGCCGCGAGATCGTGGGAGACGCCGACCTCGACGTCTACAGCGAGGGCAGCCCGCTCGGCGTCGCCATCCTCGGCAAGAAGGTCGGCGAGTCGACCAGCTACACCGCCCCCAACGGCAAGTCGATCACCGTCGAGATCATCGCGGTGGAGACGTACACGCCGTAGCGCTCATCGCTCGCTGAGCGCGTCGAAGCGTCCCTTCGACAGGCTCAGGGACCGATCGGCTAGAAGTCGACGCGCGGCTCGTAGCCCTCGTCGCGCAGCCGGGTGAGCACCTCTTGAGCGTGCTCTGGTCCGCGCGTCTCGATGTGCAGCTCGAGCTCGACCTGGCTGAACTGCATGCCGTCGCCGTGCCGCGTGTGCAGCACCTCAACGACGTTCGCGTTGGCCTCGGCGACGAGTGCCGCCGTGCGCGCGAGCTGGCCGGGGCGGTCGGGCAGCGGGATGCGCAGTTTGAGGTAGCGTTCCGACGCCGCGAGGCCGTGGCTGATGACGCGCTCCATCATCATCGGGTCGATGTTTCCGCCGCTGAGCACCACGACGGTCTTCCCGGCGTTCCTCACCTGGCCGCTGAGGATCGCGGCGACGCCCACGGCACCGGCCGGTTCCACCACGAGCTTGCCGCGTTCCAGCAGCAGCAGCATGGCCCGGGCGATGAGGTCGTCGTCGACGGTGATGACCTCGTCGACGTACTCGGTGACCATGGCGAAGTTCAGCACGCCCGGGCGTGCGACGTTGATGCCGTCGGCGATCGTCGGCAGCGTCTTCACCGCCGTGATGTAGCCGTTCTGCAGCGAGAGCGGGTACGGGGCCGCGTTGGAGGCCTGCACGCCGATGATGCGCACCGTGCGCCCCTCGAGGGCCGCACGCTGTTTCATCACGCTGGCGACGCCGGACGCGAGCCCGCCTCCGCCGATCGGCACGATGACCGTGTCGGGGTCGGACACCTGGTCGAGGATCTCGAGCCCGAGCGTGCCCTGGCCGGTGACCACGTCGACGTGGTCGAAGGGCGGGATGAGCACGGCGCCGGTCTTCTCGGCGAACTCGGCCGCGGCCCGCAGCGGCTCTTCGACGGTGGTGCCGCGCAGCACGACGTCGGCGCCGTAGCCGCGGGTGGCGGCGAGCTTCGGCTGCGGCACGCCGACGGGCATGAATATCGTGGCCTTGATGCCGAGCTCACGGGCGGCGAAGGCGACGCCCTGGGCGTGGTTTCCGGCGGAGGCGGCCACGACACCGCGCGCCTTCTCCTCGTCGGACAGCCGCGCGAGCCGGTTGTAGGCGCCGCGGATCTTGTAGGAGCCGGTGCGCTGCAGGTTCTCGCACTTGAGGTAGACGGGCGATCCGAGGACCTCCGCCATAAAGCGCGCCGATTCCATGGGGGTGACGTCTGCCACGTGGGAGACGATGCTGCGCGCTCCCTCGAAATCGGCCAGTGTGGGCCCGATGAGGGAGATGTCCGTCATTGCTTGATAGCTTCTTTCAACCCGGGACGCGTGGTGTTGCGCCATTTTCCGCTCGCGATATAGGTCACCATGACATTGAGCGTTGCCACCAACGGTACCGCGAACAGCGCCCCGATAATGCCCGCGACTCCCGAGCCGGCGGCGACCGCGAAGACCACGGCGAGCGGGTGCACCTTGACGGCCGCGCCCATCACGAGCGGCTGCAGAACGTGGCCCTCGATCTGCTGCACGAGCAGCACGATGCCGAGCATCACGAGCGCCTGGATCGGGCCGAGGTAGACGAGCGCCACGAAGATCGCGATGGTGCCGGTGACGACCGCGCCGACCACCGGGATGAAGGAGCCGAGGAACACCGCGATGGTGATCGGGATGACCAGTGGGAACCCGCCGAACGGGAGCCCGAGGATGAACGCGCCGAGGCCGATGCCGACCGCGTCGACGAAGGCGACGAAGATCTGCACCTTGACGAAGGTGGTGAGCGTGATCCAGCCGGCGTGGCCCGAACCGTCGACGGCGGCGCGTGCCTTGCGGGGGAAGAGGCGCACGACCCAGTTCCAGATGCCCTTGCCGTCGATGAGGATGAACAGCGTCGCGAACAGTACGAGCAGCACTCCGACGAGGAAGTGCCCCGCGGTCGTTCCCACTGTGAGCGCGCCCGACCAGAGCGACGAGCTGTCGGCCTGGATCGCGGCGATACCGTCGTCGAGGTAGCCGTTGAACTCGTCGGAGTTGATGCCGAAGGTCGTGTTGAGCCAGGTCTGGAAGTCCTCGTAGGCGGTGATCGACCGCTCCTGGATGTCGCCGTAGCCCTGACGGATCTGCCAGACGATGAGGTAGATGAGCCCCGTGATCACGACGATCGCCCCGAGCAGCGCGACCGCGACCGCGAGCGCCTTCGGCCAGCGGTGGCGCACGAGGAACTGCACGATGGGAACCAGCAGCGCCGCGACGAGCACGGCGATCATCAGCGGGATCACGATGTCGCGCAGCTGGATGATGAGCAGCCCGAACACCACGAGCACGCCCGCGACGGCGAGGAGCCGCCACGCCCACGCGCCGGCGATCTTCATGCCGTCGGGCAGCGACCGCTCCCCGGCGTCGACCGTCAGTTGCGGGGTCGTGAGGGCTGCGGACTCGTCGGGGCGGCGCGATCGAAAGAGCATTTCCCGAGTCTATGTTTCCCGCGCCGGGTTGAACTATCTAGTGGCGGGGGCTTGCGGCGACCGGCGCCTTCTTCAGCCTGAGGAACGCGCCGTCTCCGACCTCGGGGGCGTCGTTCACGTCGTGCTGCACCGCGATGACCGTTCCGTCGGGCAGCTGGAACTCGGTGCGGCGCAGCGAGCCGAGGAAACTCGAGGCGACGACGGACGCCGCGAGGGCGCCCTCGGTGTCGGCGGTGGCGAGCGCCACGTCCTCCGGACGGATGAGCGCGGTCACCGGGCCGTCGGGCTGCGGTTCGCCGAGCAGCGGCAGCCGGGCGCCGAAGACCACGACCTCGCCGTCGACGATGTCGCCGGGGATGCGGCTGGTCAGCCCGACGAAGTCGGCCACGAACGGGTTCACGGGCGTAGCGTACAACTCGCGCGGCGTGCCGATCTGCTCGATGCGGCCGGCCCGCATCACGGCGACCCGGTCGGCGACGGCGAGGGCCTCCTCCTGGTCGTGCGTGACGAACACCGTGGTGATACCGAGATCGCGCGTGATGCGGCGGATCTCCTCGCGCAGCTGCACGCGCACCTTCGCGTCGAGGGCGCTGAGCGGCTCGTCGAGCAGGAGCACGCGGGGACGGGTGACGAGGGCCCGCGCGAGCGCGACGCGCTGCTGCTGGCCGCCGGAGAGTTGGTGCGCGAAACGGGTGCCGTGGGCACCGAGGCCGACCATCTCGAGGGCGTCGGTCGCCCGCTCCCGGCGCTGGGTCTTCGGGACCCTGCGCATCCGGAGCCCGAATTCGACGTTCTCGATGACCGTCATGTGCGGGAAGAGCGAATACGACTGGAAGACCATGCCGATGTCGCGCTTGTTGGTGGGGGTGGATGCCACGTCGACGCCGTCGATCAGGATGCTGCCCGAATCGATGGTCTCGAGGCCGGACAGCGCGCGCAGTGCGGTCGTCTTGCCGCAACCGGACGGGCCGAGCAGGGCGATGAACTCCCCCGGCTGCATCACGAGGTCGATGCCGGAGAGCGCCTGCACGGCGCCGTAGGTCTTGACTACGCCGCGCAGCTCGACGGTGGCGCCGGAGCCGGGGTCGGGCGTCTGTGTGCGGGTGGGTGCGGTGAGGGTCATGAGTCACTTCCGGTGCGGCGGGATCGACCGATGCGGGCGATGGAGAGCAGGAGCACGAACGCCAGCAGCAGCGCGAGCAACGCGAAGATGATGGCGACGTAGGGGTCGGACTGGCCGACCTGCAGCAGGGCCGTCTGCAGGTTGACCCGGTTGAGCAGGCTCGCGATCGTGAACTCGCCGAGCACGACGGCCACCGAGATGAAGCTCGCCGCGAGGACCCCGCGCTTGAGGTTGGGCAGCAGCACGTGCCAGAGCACGCGGCCCCAGTTGGCGCTGAGGGTGCGGCCGGCCTCGCTCAGGGTGATCATGTCGACCGCGTCGAGGTTCGACTGGATGGCACGGTAGGCGTAGGGCAGCACGGTGATGCCGTAGGCGAAGGCGAGGGTCCAGATCGACCCGCCGAAGACCTGCACGACCACGGCGTAGACCGGGGCGAGTCCCACGACGAGAACGATCGCGGGCACCGTGATCGGGATGATGCAGATGAACTCGAGCACACGCTTCAGGCGGGGGAACTGCAGGTGCACGAGGATCATCGTGGGCAGCAGGATCACGAGCACGATGCCGACCGTGACGACGGCGAGCAGCAGGGAGTTGCCGACGGCGGTGAACAGGCCCCGGTAGGTGCGCGCGGCGTCTTCGGAGAACAGGCCGGTCCAGTGGTCGAGGGTGTGCCCGCCCGACAGGCCGTCGCGGAAGGTGAACTCGACCATCGCCAGGATCGGGAACGCGAAGACGATCCCGACGACGCCGAGGATGATCCAACGGGTGAGGTTGCTCGGCTGCATTATTTCTGCCACCTCGAGGTGCGCGCCTGCAGCACGGAATAGCCCCACATGACCACGACCATCACGACGACCATGCCCAGGGCGAGGGCCCCCGCCATGTTCTCGCGGCCCAGCACGGTCTCGCTGACGAGGGCGGCGCGGATCTGCAGCGGCACGATGGGCGAGCCCTGGCTGACGAGGGCCGCTGCCGTGGCGTACGAGGAGAAGGCGTTGGCGAAGAGCAGCAGCAGGCTGCCGAAGAACGAGGGTGCGAGCACGGGGAAAGCGATCTTCGTCCAGTAGGTGAACCGGGTGCCGCCGAGCGTCGCGTTGGCCTCGGCCCACTGCGACTTGAGACCCTCGAGCGCCGGCAGGAAGGTGATGATCATGAGCGGCACCTGGAAGTAGGTGTAGACGACGAGCAGCCCGGCGGGCTGGTAGAGCCACGGGCCGCCCGCGTAGATGTCGACGCCGAAGCTGTCGTTGAGCCAGATGGTGAGCAGGCTCTGCGTGCCGATCGCCGCGATGAACGCGAACGCCAGCATGACGCCGCCGAACTGCGCGAGCACGCTGGATGCGGAGTCGATGAAGGACCGCAGTGCTCCCCCTGGCCGGGTGCCGAGCAGCGCGTAGCAGACGAGCGCCCCGACCACCGCGCCGATGACGGCGGTGACGGCCGACACCCAGAACGAGCTGGCGAAGGTGGCGAGAACGGCCGGTTCGAACAGCCCGGCGATGTTGGCGAGCGTGAACGCCCCGTCTTCGGTGAAGAAGCCGGTGACGATCGCGAGCACCGTCGGAACGCCGAGAAAGAGCACGACGTAGACGGCGAAGGGCGCGAGCCCGAAATACTTGGCCAGCCCGCTGAGGGCGCGGCGCCGGGGAGAGCTGGCCGGTTCGGCGATCGGATGCTGCGGAGGCGTGGCCCCCGCAGCATCCGATACCAGAACTGGCGCGTTAGCGACAGTCATGTGGGGCGCTGCTAGCCGATGGCCGCAGCCCACTTCTCTGCGAGGAGGGCGGATGCCGCCTCGGACTGCTCGGTCGTCGGGGTGACGATCTCGCCCTCGAGGTTGCCGATCGCGGAGATCGCGTTCTCGTCGGTCGTGCCGGCCTCGTTCATGGCCTCGAGGGTGACGGGGTAGGCGCCGCCGACGATGAACATGTTCTGGGCGTCGGCGCTGAAGAGGAACTCCTGCCAGAGACGGGCGGCCGCGGGGTGCGGGGCGTCCTTGTTGATGGCCTGGTTGTAGAAGCTCGTGTAGGCGGCACCCGGCAGGGTCGTCACCTTCCAACCGTCGACGACCGAGGTCTGGGCGAGGTTGTTGTAGCTCCAGTCGAAGACGACCTTGGTCTCGCCCGAGGCGATGGTGGCCGGGGTCGCGTTGACGGGGATGAAGTTGCCCGCCTCGTTGAGCTCGGCGAAGTAGTCGATGCCGGGCTGGAAGTCGTCGAGCGTTCCGCCTTCCTGCACGGTGGCGAGACCGACGGCGGCGAAGGCGGCACCGGCCTGCGTCGGGTCGCCGTTGAGCGCGACCGCGCCCTTGTAGTCATCGCCGAGCAGGTCGTCGAGTGACTCCGGCTCGGGAACCTCGTTCGAGTTGTAGCCGATCGACATCGAGCCGGTGTAGTCGTTGACCCAGAGGCCGGTCGGCTCCTTGTTCTCGTCGGGGATCTCGGCCCAGTTCTCGACCTGGTACGGGGCGAAGTAGTCGGTGCTCGCGAGGGCGACGGCGGTGCCGAGGTCGAAGACGTCGGGGGCGGTGTCCTGGCCCTTGAGGTTGTCGGCGGCGGTGATTTCCTCGGCGCTCGAGATGCCGGGGTCGGCCGAGTTGACGGTGATGTCGTACTTCTCTTCGAAGGCCGCCTTGATCTCGCCGTAGTTGGCCCAGTCGTCGGGGAGGGCGATGACGTTGAGTTCGCCCTCGGCCTTGGCCGCTTCGACGAGAGCGTCGAGGCCGCCGAAGTCTTCGGCCGAGGTGGCGGTCGCGGCGTCGACGTCGGACGCGGCGGGAGTCTCGCTGCTGGACGCGCAGGCGCTGAGGGTGATCGCTGCGGCGGCGAAGACCGCGATGCCGGCGAGGTGGCGCTTTCTGAACAAGGGGTTCCTCCTGGTGGCCGCACCGGCCGCCCGCGCTGTGAGCGGGCAGAAGGGAACCGGTCGACCTTTTCAGAACGGTACGGAGCACCGGGTACCGCCATGGGACGCGCGGGTGAACGCTCGGCGAACGGCGTCGGTATAGAGCCGTGTCGGCGGAGGTCGGTAGGGTCGAGCCGTGACACAGATCTCAGCGGCTCAGGCTCGGCGCATCGCCCTCGCGGCGCAGGGGTTCGGGCGGCGTCCGACCGACGCGGCCCCGAGCATCCAGAAACTCGGCGTCCGTCAGCTCGGTTCCCTCGTCGACCGCCTCGGGCTGCTGCAGCTCGACTCGGTGAACGTCTACGAGCGCAGCCACTACCTGCCGGTCTTCGCCCGACTCGGCCACTACGACAAGGCCGACCTCGACCGCCTGACCTTCGGCCGCAAGAGCAGGTACACCGAGTACTGGGCTCACGAGGCGGCGATCATTCCGATGGCGAAGCGGCCGCTGTTCCAGTGGCGCATGGACGCGCGTCGCGCGAAACAGACCGCGGATGTCACGGGCTGGGCCCATAACAACGGGCCCATGCTCGACTGGCTGCGCGCCGAACTCGCCGCGAAGGGTCCGCTGCCGGCGAGCCAGATCGAGCACGACGCCAACCGCGGCACCGGCAGTTGGTGGGGTTGGAGCGACGTGAAGTACGGGCTCGAGTACCTGTTCGGCTGGGGCGAGGTCGTCTCGGCGGGGCGCACCCGGTTCGAGCGCAGTTACGCCCTCGCCGAGCACCGGGTGCCCGCCGAGATCCTCGCGACCACGGTTCCGGAGGCCGACGCGGTGCGCGCCCTGATGGCCGACGGCGCGAGGGCCCACGGCATCGGCACGCTCGCCGACATCGCCGACTACTACCGCATCAAGCAGGGTCCGGCCCGGGAGGCCGTCGCCGACCTCGTCGACGACGGCGAGCTGGTACCGGTCACGGTCCAGGGCTGGAAGCAGCAGGCCTACCTGCATCGCGACGCCCGGGTTCCGCGCCGCATCGAGGCCGCGGCACTGCTCTCCCCCTTCGACCCCGTCGTGTGGGCGCGGCCGCGGGCCGAGCGCCTGTTCGACTTCCACTACCGCATCGAGATCTACACGCCCGCGCACAAGCGGGTATTCGGCTACTACAGCCTGCCGGTGCTGCTCGACGACCGCATCGTGGGCCGCATCGACCTGAAGAGCGACCGTCAGAACCGCGTGTTGCGCGTGCAGTCGGCCTGGCGCGAGGCCGACGCCCCCGCGGGCATCGAGCAGCGCATCGTGCCGCTGCTCGAGAGCGCCCGCGCCTGGCAGGGTCTCGACGCGATCGAGATCATCGACCGCGGGGATCTCGCGGCTGCGCTGGCTGGCGCCGCGGGCTTGCCGCTGCTGCCGGCCGCGGCGGTCCAGGACCCGGAGCCGGCCGCGGCGAAGGACCCGGCGGCGGACGCGGCGGAGCTCGCCGAGGCGCCGGACGCGGCGGAGCTCGCCGAACCGCTCCCCTAGCCGCGACCGAGCCGCCACCCCGCACGCGAGCCGTTTCCGGCGGAATGACGCCGCCGCGGATGGCTCATGGCGCCGGAAGCGGCTCATACCCGTGGACGGGCGCCCGCCGCACTGCCATCATGGGGAACCATGACGACGGTTGTGATCTTCCACTCCGTCCTCGGCATCCGCGAGGGCGAACTCGATGCGGCAGCTCGACTGCACGCGGACGGCCACGAGGTGATCGTGCCCGATCTGTACGACGGCCGGGTCTTCGACGACTACGAGCCTGCGATGGAGTGGGCGCGGCAGCAGCCCGAAGGTTTCCGGCAGCAGCGCGCCCTGGCGTCCGTCGCCGAACTGTCCGACGGTTTCGTCGTCGGCGGCTTCTCGATGGGGTCGTCCAACGCCGTGTACGTCGCGACCCGTCGCCGGGTGTCGGGCGTGCTGCAGTTTGCCGGCCTCAACCCCGTGGAGTGGTTCGGCGACGACGCGGTGTGGCCGACGGGTGTCGATTCGCAGAGCCACCAGAAGGTGGACGACCCGTTCCGCGACCCCGTCGAGCAGCAGGCCCTGGCCGACGTGGCGGCGGCCGGCGCGACGCTCGAGCTGTTCGACTACCCGGGCACGGGCCACCTGTTCACCGACCCGACGCTGCCCGACGAGTACGACCCCGAGGCGACCGAGCTGCTCTGGAGCCGGGTGCTGCCGTTCGTGGCGGCGCGGAGCGGGCAGGGTTAGAAGCCGCCGCCGATCCGGTGCAGGCGCTCGACGCGCTCCGCGAGCGGCGGGTGGGTGCTGAACAGCTTGTCGATCAGGCCGGGCTTGTTCGGGTCGGAGATCCACATGTGCGCCATCGACGAGTTCTGGCGGCGCACCGGGCGCCCGTAGGCGCCGAGCTTTTCGAGGGCGCTCGCGAGGGCCTCCGGATGACGCGTGGTCATCGCTCCCGTCGCATCCGCGAGGTATTCGCGCTGGCGGGACACGGCCGCCTGCACGACCCCGGCGACCAGCGGCGACACGATGAGCGCCACGATGCCGAGGATGAGCAGCAGCGGGTTGCCTCCGCCGTTGTTGTTGTTGCGGTTGCCGCCGGAGAAGAAGCTGAAGCGCAGCAGGATGTCGGCGATGAAACCGACGGCGACGACCAGTCCGAACACGATGGTGGAAACGCGGATGTCGTAGTTCTGCACGTGGCCCAGCTCGTGCGCCATGACGCCCTCGAGCTCGTCGTCCTCCATGATCGCGAGCAGGCCTGTGGTGGCGGCGACGACGGCGTGCTTGGGGTCGCGGCCCGTGGCGAACGCGTTGGGGGCGTCGTCGTTGATGATGTAGACCTTGGGCATCGGCATGCCGTTGGTGATGGCCAGGTTCTCGACGATGCGGTAGAGCCGCGGGTCATCCGACTTCTGGATCTCGTGCGCCCCGCTGATCGCGAGCGCCTGCCCGGAGGCGGCGAAGTACTGGATCAGCGTGTACGCGCCGGCGCCGATCACCGTGCCGATCGTGATGACGAGCGGGTCTCCGCCCATGATCAGGCTGGCCGCCCAGCCGAGCACGGCGATGATGATCACGAACAGCGCGATGATGAATACGGTGTTGCGCTTGTTCGCGGCTATGGCGCGATACATCTAGCTACGACCTCGGGAGGGTTAAAACTGCACGCGGGGCGGTTCCGCGATGGCCGCCGCGTCGGAGACCTCGAAGAACTCGCGCTCGGAGAAGCCGAGTCCGCGAACGAAGAGGGTGTTGGGGAAGACCTTGATCTTGGTGTTGAGCTCGCGCACGCCGCCGTTGTAGAAACGGCGCGAGGCCTGGATCTTGTCTTCGGTGTCGACGAGCTCGCCCTGCAGCTGCAGGTAGTTCTGGCTCGCCTGGAGCTGCGGGTAGGCCTCGGCGACGGCGAACACGCTCTTCAGCGCGGACTGCACGTGGTTCTCGGCGACCGACGCCTCGGCGGGGGTCGACGCGCTGATCGACTCGGCGCGGGCCTTCGTCACGGCCTCGAAGACGCCCTTCTCGTGGGCCGCATAGCCCTTGACCGTTTCGATCAGGTTGGGCAGCAGGTCGGCCCGGCGCTTGAGCTGCACGGTGATGTCGCTCCATGCCTCGTCGACGCGCACGTTCAGCGTCACGAGTCCGTTGTAGGTGGTCCAGAGGTACACGCCGACGATGATGACGAGCAGCACGAGAACACCGACAACGATAAGGATTTCCATACGGGACACTATAGAGGAGAGCCCCTCAGCTACACGGCGTTGTGTCTAGGCTCAGGGCGAACTCGCGGCCTACACTCTGCCCATGACTGCGCATACGGATGACGCGGCTCCCGCCGCCCGCCGGCCCCGCGGTCGCCCCCGGAAATCGACCCCAGCGGTCGACACCCGCGGGCTCATCGTGCGGGCCGCCGGTACGGAGTTCGCGGCCCACGGCTACGACGCGACCTCGGTGCGCGCGGTCGCCCGCCGCGCCGGTGTGGACGCCGCGCTCGTGCACCACTACTTCGACACCAAGGCCGACCTGTTCGCCGCGACGGTGCGGGTCCCGGTGCGTCCGGACCGGCTCGTGGCCGAGGTGCTCGCCGGCCCGCGCGACGCGATCGGCACGAGTATCGTGCTCGCGGCCGTGACCGCGTTGGACGATCCCAAGGCGGGCAGACGTGTCATCCGGCTCCTGCACACGGCGCTCGGCCAGGAGTTCGCGGCGACCATGCTGCGCCAATTCCTGCACCACGAGGTGTTCGGGCGCATCGCCGACGAGCTCGGCGGCGAGCAGCCCGAGCTGCGCGCCTCGCTCGCGGGCAGCCAGATGGTCGGCCTGATCGTGGCGCGCTACGGGCTGCGCGTCGAGCCGCTGGCGAGCGCCTCGGCCGAGGAGGTCGCGCGCCGGGTCGGGCCGATCATCCAGTGGCACCTGACCGGCGACCTCCCCCCTCTTGACACCGCGCAGCGCACCGGCGAATAATTCACCACATGGTGAATTTGGGCGATGGCGCCCCACCGGCGGTGTGGATCGACGGCCTCCGGGTGCGGCGCGGAAAAAGAACTGTTCTCGACGGTTTCGACCTCGAGCTGCCCCGGGGCGGCGTGATCGGTCTGCTCGGCCCGAGCGGCTCGGGCAAGACCACGCTGATGCGCGCGATCGTCGGGGTGCAGTCGGTGGCGGGCGGGACCGTCACGGTGCTCGGCCAACCGGCGGGCAGCGCGGAGCTGCGACACCGCGTGGGCTACGTCACGCAGGACTCGAGCGTCTACGACGACTTGACCGTGCGCCAGAACCTGCGCTACTTCGCGCGGGTGCTCGGCGCTCCCCCGTCCGACGTCGACCGCGTGCTCGCCGATACCGACCTCGAGAGCCACGCCGATGCCCTCGCCGGTTCGCTATCGGGCGGCCAGCTGAGCAGGGCGTCGCTCGCGGCGGCACTGCTCGGATCGCCGGAGCTTCTCGTGCTCGACGAGCCGACCGTCGGGCTCGACCCCGTGCTGCGTGTCGAACTGTGGGGTCTGTTCCGTCGGCTGGCCGCGCGCGGCGTGACCCTGCTGGTGTCGAGCCACGTGATGGACGAGGCCACCCGCTGCGACCGACTGCTGCTTCTGCGCGACGGCCGGCTGCTCGCCGACGACAGCCCGGCGGGCCTGATGAGGGCGACGGGGACCACCGACGCCGAGGACGCGTTCCTCGTGCTTATCCGGGAAGGGGTTCCATCGTGACGCCGTCGCGCACCCTCGCCACGACCGGGCGGGTGCTCACCCAGATCCGGCACGACCCCCGCACGATCGGGTTGCTGCTCGTGGTGCCGAGCCTGCTCATCGGTCTCGTCGCCTGGCTCTTCGACTCGACGCCGGTGTTCCAGCAGGTGGGGCCGGCGCTGCTCGCGCTGTTCCCGTTCACCATCATGTTCCTCGTCACGAGCATCGCGACCCTGCGCGAGCGCCGGTCGGGCACGCTCGAGCGGCTGCTCAGCCTTCCGCTGTCGAAGCTCGACTTCATCCTCGGCTACGCCCTAGCGTTCGGACTGCTCGCCGTCGGGCAGGCCGGCATCGCGACGGCCTTCGCGGTCGGGGTCTGCGGGCTCGAGGTCGAGGGCTCGATCTGGCTGCTCGTCGCCGTCGCGGTCTCCGACGCCATCCTCGGGACGACACTGGGTCTGCTCGCGAGCGCGTTCGCGCGCACCGAATTCCAGGTCGTGCAGTTCATGCCCGCGGTCGTGTTCCCGCAGGTGCTGCTCGGCGGGGTGCTGCTCCCCCGCGACGAGATGCCCGACGTGCTCTACGCGATCAGCGACTGGCTGCCGCTGTCGCACGCGATCGACGCGCTGAAAGCGGTCGCGACGGGCGACGAGGGCGACAGCTACGTCGCCGGTCAGCTGCTGGTGCTGGCGGCTTTCGCCCTGGGCGCGGTGCTCCTGGGTGCGATCTCGCTGCGCCGCAGGACGCCGTGATCAGTTCTTGCGGTCGGTCGTCATGCCCATGCGGGTGAGCACGATCGTCTCGAGCACCTGCACGACGAAGTAGAGCACGAGCGAGATCGCCGTGACCACGACGACCGAGGCCCACAGGTCGGCGAACTTGGCCTGCGGGATGTACTGCAGGGTCGAGAAGCCCACGCCGTCGCCGGTCGAGAGCATCTCGGTGAGCAGCGCGCCGGTGATCGCACCGGGCACCGAGATGCGGATGGCGGCGAACAGCGACGGCAGGGCGCCGGGCAGGGCCACCTTGCGCACCGCTGTGAGCGTGCCTCCACCGTAGACCGCCACGACGTCGAGCATCTGCGGCGAGGCGGACTTCAGTCCGAAGACCATCGTGACGAGGGCGGGGAAGAGCACGACGATTCCGCCGATGACGGCTACGGACGCCTGTGAGCCGTTTCCGAAGATGAGGATAATGACGGGCGCGAGGGCGATGAGCGGTACCGAGCGCAGCAGCATCGCGACGGGCATCAGTGCGCTCTCGGCGCCCTTCGACACCCGGAACAGGATCGCGCCGAGGATGGCTACGACCAGCCCGACGATGAAGCCGGTGAGGGCATGCCCCATGGTGACGCCGAGGTTCGCGCCGAGCACCTCACGGTTTGCCGCGGCGTCCTCGTCGACGAAGAGGAAGTCCCAGACCTCGACCGGACCCTTAGCGATGTAGGGCGAGATGCCGAAGAACGCCAGCACCGCGATCCAGGCGCCGATCACGAGCGCGAAGGTGCCGAGCGCGATAAGCACGCTCGTGCCCACGGCCCTGCCGAGGGACCTGAGCGCGGTCGACCGCACGCGCCTGCGCAGGTCGGCGACGCTCTGGGCCTGCCCGGTTGACGGGGTCTGCACGACTGCCTGGGTCACGGTCACACCGCCTTTCCGGTGGACCACGGCGCGACGAGCCGGCCGACGAGCCCGAGCACCGCGTAGCCGATGATGGCGACGAGGGCGCAGAGCAAGAAGATCACCCAGACGCGCGGCGAGTTGAGTGTGACGGCGGCACCGACGAGGATCGGTCCGACGCCCACGTCGATCTTGCCGAAGTACTCGCCGAGCACGGCACCGAGGAAGGCGGCCGGAACGGCGATCTGCAGCGAGCTGAGGATGCCGGGCAGCGCCGCGATGAGACGCACCTTGCGCAGCTGCGTGAGCTTCGAGCCGCCGTAGACGCTGACGACGTCGAGCGACGCTTTGTCGGCCGCCTTCAGCCCGAGCAGGGTGCCGACGACGGTGGTGAAGAACACCGAGAACGCGGCGAGGAAGACCGCCGTGCTCGACGGGTCGCCGGGCTCTTTCGCCCCGCCCAGGATGATCAGCACGAGCGGGCCGATGGCCACGATCGGGATGCAGTAGGTGATCACGGCGATCTGGGTGAGCACGCCCTCGAGCCAGGGCAGCACGAGCACGATGGCCGAGAGCACGAGGGCGAGGCCGTTGCCCCAGAGGTAGCCGAGACCGGCCTCGGTCATGGTCACCGAGAACGACGACCAGTAGAAGCCGAACCCGTCGGTGAAGAGCGCCTGGATCACCTGGGGCGGGGTGGGGATGGGCGCGTAGCTGCCCTCCCCGCGCGGGCCGAAGACCGTGAGCGCGAGAATCCACCACACGGCGACGAGCGCCGCGAGGCCGAGCAGTCCCACGGCCCACGAGGGAAGAGCGAACCTTCTCACGGTCTGGGTCACTCGTCGATCGCTGCGCCGTCGGCGCCGAACAGCAGCTCGGAGGCGTGGTCGACGTAGGCGTGGAACTCGGGCGTGCGCTGCATCTCGGGCAGGCGCGGCCGGGGCAGATCGATGTCGATGATCTCCTTGATGCGGCCGGGGCGCGGGCTCATGACCGCCACCTGGTCGGAGAGGAAGATCGCCTCCGAGATGCCGTGGGTCACGAGCAGCGTCGTGGCCGGCTTGTGCGTCCAGATGCGCAGCAGCTCGAGGTTGAGACGCTGGCGGGTCATGTCGTCGAGCGCACCGAAGGGCTCGTCGAGCAGCAGCACCGACGGCTTCATCACGAGCGAACGGGCGATCGAGACGCGCTGGCGCATGCCGCCCGACAGCTGCGCGGGCTTGGCCTTCTCGAAGCCGCGCAGACCCACGAGGTCGATGAGTTCGTCGATGTAGGCCTGGTCGGCCTTCTTGCCGGCGATCTCGAACGGTAGACGGATGTTCGACATCACGCTGCGCCAGGGCAGCAGTGCGTGGTCCTGGAACGCGATGCCGAGCTCGTTGTTCTTGCGCAGCTCTTTCGGGCTCTTGCCGTCGACGCGGGTGGTGCCCGACGTCGGGTCTTCGAGACCGGCGAGGATGCGCAGGATGGTGGACTTACCGCAACCCGAGGGGCCGAGCAGGGCGAGGAACGTGCCCTTGTCGGTGTGCAGGTTGGCGTTCTCGAGCGCGACCACACCCTTGGTTCCCATGCGGAACTCTTTGTGCAGGTCGCTGATCTGGATGCCGGTGCCCAGGGAAACGCCCTGGGCACCGTCGACAGCCGTGGTTGTGGTCACGGGGTGAGTCCTTCGTTCTGGCAGACGCCGTTCTGTGGATCGCGCAAGCTACTTAGCGTAGGCGACGAGGTCGGGGTTCTCCTCGTAGACCTCGGCGAGCAGGGAGAGGTCGAAGAGGTCGGATGCCTCGATCTCGATGCCCGCGGCGGCGAGAGTCTCCACCGTCTGCTCCTGCAGTTCCTCGCTGATGGTGAAGAGGCCGTTCTTCTCGGTGTCCTCCGAGACGATGAGCAGGTTCTGGGCGGCGGAGCCGGCCTTGGCCTTCTCGATGTCGGGCACCGCCTCGGCGCCGTTGAGCTCGAGGGCGAGTTCGGCGGCTCCATCGGGGTCGGCGACCGCGTCGGCCCAGCCCTTGATCTCGGCGACGAGGAACGCCTTCAGCTTCTCGCGGTCTTCGGCGATGGTCTGGTCGGTGACGGTGACGGTCTCGGCGACGAACGGCAGGCCGTTGTCGGCGAACGGCAGGTTCGCGACCTCGTAGCCCTGGGCAGCCACCGTGATCGACTCGTTCGTGAGGTACGCGACGAAGCCGTCGACGTCGCCGTTGACGAGCACCGACGGGTCGTACTGCACGGGCACGATCGTCAGCGACGCGGGGTCGACGTCGTTGGCGGCGAGCAGCGCCTCGAACAGCGAGGTGTTCGACGCCTGGACGCCGATCTTCTTACCGACCATGTCTTCGGGGGTGAGGATGTTGCCGCCGTCGGCGAGCGACAGGATGGTGAAGGGGTTCTTCTGGAACGTGGCGCCGATGATCTTCAGCGGGGCGTCCTCGTTCGCGACGACCGTGCCGATCGAGACGGCGTCGCTGAGTGCGACGTCCGCGGTTCCGGAGAGCAGCTCGGCGCTACCGGTCGAGGGACCGGCGGCCATGCTGACCTCGCCGAGGCCGGCGTCCTCGTAGTAGCCCTTGTCGAGAGCGAAGAACTCGCCCGCGAACTCCTCGTTCTTGATCCAGGAGAGCTGGAGGGCGAGGTCGCCGAGGCTCTCGCTGTCGCCGTCGGCGGCCGGGGTCGAGCCCGAGCAGCCGGCGAGGGCGAGCACGAGGCCCGCCGCGGCGATCGTGACGGCGGCCTTGCGCCGCGGGGTGAAGCTGAAGCGTGCTGACATGGAGGAATGCCTGTCTCTGAGGAGTATGGGGTGAGGGCGACTCTACCCAGCGCGCGTTTCGCGTTCTTCATGACGGTGTTTCGAGCAGATTAACCGCGATAACGGTTTCGTCTCTCCTGACGAGAGTCAGCGGGTGCGGCCGCCGATGAGGCGCTGCAACCATGCGAACGAGCGCTTGGGCGTGCGACTCTGCGTCTCAAAGTTTACGTGAACCAGACCGAAGCGCTGGCCGAAGCCGGCCGTCCACTCCCAGTTGTCGAGCAGCGACCAGACGAAATAGCCGCGCAGCGTCACGCCGGGCACGCCGGCGAACGCCACGGCCAGGTGCTCGGCGAGGTAGAGCACGCGCGCCTCGTCGTCGATCGACCCGTCACGCTGCACGACGTCGGGGTAGCTCGCACCGCCCTCGGTGATGACGAGCGGCGGAAGCGCGTCGCCGTAACGGTCCGCGTGTTCGGCGAGCGCGACGGCGAGGAACTCGGGAGCGACCGGCCAGCCGAATCCGGTCACGGGATACTCGGGCCACGGCTTGAGCGAAAACGGCAGCTGCCGGGACACCGGCGACTGGCCGTCGGGTGTCGTGGCATCCGTCGGCGAGCCCGCGGCGACCCGCGTGGGCATGTAGTAGTTGAGTCCGTAGAAGTCGAGCGGGGCGGAGATCGCCGTCAGGTCGGCCGGCTCGATCTCGCGCAGGAAGCCGAAGAGGTGCTCGAACGGTTCGGGGATCTGCGGGTAGCGGCCGAGCAGCACGGGGTCGGCGTAGATGCGGTTGTGCACGATGTCGAACAGCTCGGCGGCGAGGGCGTCGTCTTCGCTGTCGCCGGCCGGCTGCACCGGGGAGTGCACGTTCGTGATGCCGATCGCTCCGGTGACGGATGCGGCCCGAAGCGCCTCGACCGCGAGGCCGTGCCCGAGGAGCTGGTGATGGGCGGCGGGCAGCGAGTCGAAGAGCAGCGTCGCGCCGGGGGCGTGCACGCCCAGTGCGTAGCCGTTGAGGGTGACGGTGGCCGGCTCGTTCACCGTGACCCAGCTCTCGATGCGGTCACCGAACGCCTCCCCCGAGAGGAACGCGTACTCGGCGAACCGGTGGGCGGTGTCGCGCTCGAGCCAGCCGCCGGTGTGCTGCAGGGCCTCGGGGGTGTCCCAGTGGAAGAGCGTCGCCATGGGCTTGATGCCGTTCGCCAGCAGTTCGTCGACGAGCCGGTCGTAGAAGGCGACGGCCGAGCGGCTCAGCTGCCCACGGCCGCCGGGCTGCAGGCGCGACCAGCCGAGGGAGAAGCGGTAGGAGTCGACGCCGAGCTCGCGCATCAGGCGCACGTCTTCGGCGTACCGGTGGTAGTGGTCGGTGCTGACCGCGGCGTCGGAACCGTCGGCGATGCGCCCGGGCTGGGCCATGAACGTGTCCCAGGTGGAGGGCTCGCGGCCGTCGCCGAGGATGGCGCCCTCGATCTGGAACGCGCTGGTGGCGACGCCCATCGTGAAGCCGGCGGGCATCAGTTCGCCGAGGCCGGCCGGATTGTCGAGCCACTCGCGGCCCGTCCTGGCGCTCTTCGAGGTTGTCACGCGCCGAGCACGCGCTCGAGGTAGGCGTTGCCGAACAGCCGGTCGGGGTCGAGCCGGTCGCGCACCGCCACGAAGTCGTCGAAGCGCGGGTACGCCGCGCGCAGCGACTCCGCGTCGCGGTTGTGCATTTTGCCCCAGTGCGGGCGGCCACCGTGTGTCTGCATTATCTGCTCAATCGTACGGAAGTACTCGGCCGGGTCTTCACGGTGGTAGCGGTGCAGGGCGATGTAGCCGGTGCGCCGGCCCGAGGCCGTCGACAGCCAGAGGTCGTCGGCCGCGGCCGAGCGCACCTCGATCGGGAAGGAGATTTTCCACCGCCTGCGCTCGATGAGCGCGTGGATCTCGCGCACGATCTCGGGCACGGCGTCGAACGGAACCGCGTACTCCATCTCGACGAAGCGGGTACGCCTGGGCGACACGAACACCTCGTGCGACACGTCGGTGTAGCTGCGGTCGCCCACGAGCCGGGTGGCGAAACGGTTGACCGCGGGTGTGAGACCCGGCAGCGCCCTGCCCAGTTCGAGCTTGGCGGCGAGCACGGAGTTCGACATGAACTCGTCCTCCCACCAGCCGGCGAACCGGCCGACCGGCCTGCGTCCGGCGTCGATCGGCAGCCGGGTGTTGTACTTGCTCAACACGGTGTCGGTGTGCGGCCAGACGTAGAACTCGAAGTGGTCGGTGGCCGCCGTCGCGTCGTGCCAGTTGTCGAGCACGGCCGCCATCGGTTCCGGTCGCTCGACGGCACTCAGCAGGAAGGCGGGCACGCACTCGATCGTCACGTCGACGAGAACGCCGAGCGCGCCGAGTCCGAGCCGCGCGGCGGGCAACAGGGCGGCGTTCTCAGTCTCGCTCACCCGCAGGACCCCGCCATCCGCGGTCACGAGGGTGACCGCCCGCAGCTGGGTGGCGAGCCCGCCGAAGGCCGATCCGGTGCCGTGGGTGCCGGTGGAGGTGGCGCCGCCGATCGTCTGCCGGTCGATGTCGCCCATGTTGGCCAAGGCGAGGCCGTGCGGCGCGAGAAGGGCGGGCAGCTGGTGCAGGTTGGTGCCCGCGGCGAGGGTAACCAGGGGGCCGTCGACCGAGATGAGTCCATCGACCGCGTCGAGGTCGAGGCGGATGCCCGTGGTCGCCGCGATGGCGGTGAAGCTGTGGCCCGCCCCGATCGGCTTGACGGTGAGGCCGTGCGTCCTGGCGAAGTCGACGACCTCGATCACCTCGTCGACGTTCGACGGCCGGGCGACGTGTTTCGGGTGGTCGCTCGCGGAGCGCCCCCAGTTCTGCCACGGCGTTCCGGGCTGCAGCAGCCGCGAGCCACTGAGCGTCACAGGAACACCCGGCCCTGACCGCGGTAGGTGGGCAGGGTGGCGACGACGGAGCCGCCCGCCACGAAGGCGAATTCGTCGAGGTGCTCGCTGATCTCGCCGGCCTTGGTGTGGCGCAGCCAGACCCGGTCGCCGACGGTGAGGCCGGGCGCGGCCGGTCCGCCGACCGGGCTCTGCACCTCCCCCGCCCCCTCGCGCGGCAGCAGCGCGAGCCCCTCGGGCCAGGCGATCTTCGGCGTGCGATTCGCGGCGGTGGGACCGGAGGCGATCCAGCCGCCGCCGAGCAGCACGGCGAGGTCGGGCGTCGGCTTGCGCACGACCGACAGGGCGAACGCGGCCGCGGGCGCCGGGTGGAAGTGCGCGTAGTTGTCGAACAGGTGCGGGCCGAACAGGCCGGACCCGGCGGCGACCTCGGTCACCGCCTCCTCCGCTACGGTCGACTCGATCGAGCCGGTGCCGCCGCCGTTCACGAACTCGAGCTCGGCGACTTCACGCACGGATGCCACGGCGAGCCCCCGGCGTTCGGCCAGTTCGGCGGCCGACCGCTTCTGGATCCACTTGACGAGGGCCGCCCGCGCCGGGTTGCCGGCCGGCTGGTTCACGAGGCCCGCGATCTGCGCCTCGTAGCCCATCATGCCGACGAGCGTGAATCCGGGCCGCGCGACGATGGTCTCGGCGAGGGCCCTGGCATCGGCGACGCTGTGCACGGGCGAGCGGCGCACCCCGAGGTGGCCCAACAGCTTCGAATCCCACGAGGCGTCGAGCTCGAGGCACACCCGGATGCTCTCGCGCAGGCCCGGCGCGATCGCGGCGTCGATGAGATCGAGCTGGGCGACGCTGTCGACCATGATCGTGACGCGGGCGGCTAGTTCGTGGGAGGTGCCGAGCCGGCGCAGCGCGGCGCGGTCGACCGTGGGGTAGGCGACCACGACGTCGTCGATCGCGGGGCCGTCGTCACTCGCGGTGGCAAGCCAGAGCGCCTCGGGCAGCGTGTAGGCGAGCACGCCCGCGTAGCCGGGCAGCGCGAGCACGGCGTCGATGACACCGCGCACCCGCACCGACTTGCTGGCGACGCGGATCGGCGTTCCCTTGGCGCGGTCGAGCATGTCGAAGGCGTTGTGCGCGAGCGCGTCGAGCGAGATCACGCCGTAGGGCGGGTCGAGGTGCGCGGTGGCGTCGGTCAGCCCGGGCCAATACCGCTCGGGCGTCGACCAGGGTGTCTGGGTGGGGCGGGTGAGTTGCACTTAGGCGACGCTCTTGATGGGCACGATCGCGAGCCCACCGAGGGCCGCGGTGAGGGCGGAGGCGACGAAGAGACCGGCGAAACCGGCGTTCGCCCCGGCGAATCCGGCATCCGAAGACCCGACCTCGATGCCGTTCGTCGCGAGACCGGCGCACACCACGACGATGCACGCGCCGAGCAGCGGGGCGACGGCCTGCGGCACGGCGGTGGCGATGTTCATGATGCCGAGGTCTTTGCCCCGCGACTGCGCGTCGGGCAACACCTGGGTGGCGAGCGCCTGGTCGACGGCCATGAAGCTGCCATAACCGAGGCCGAGCAGTCCGGCGGCGGCGATCGCGATGGTGAAGTCGGGCACGAACGCGAGAATCAGCGCGGCGAGGGCCTGCAGGTAGGCGGCGATGTAGACGAACAGTTTGCGCTTGCCCAGTCGGTCGCTCAGCTTGCCGACGAGCAGTGCGGATGCGATGAAGAAGACCATGTAGACGGCCGTCAGCAGCAGCAGGTCGTCTTCCGCGGTCTCGCCCCGGCTCAGACCGAACATGAGGAAGTAGAGCAGCAGGGTGGTGCCGAGCGCGTTGCCGAGGTTGACCAGGATGCGGCTGAGGAGCGTCCAGCCGAAGTCCGGGAACCTGCGGGGGTTGATCCACAGGCCGGCGAGCAGCGCCGACGCCGACATGGGCGGGCGGTTCTCGGCGGGGAGCACGGCGTCGGGGGTCTTGAGTAGGAACGGCAGCACCAGCACGACGAGCAGGACGGCCACGACGAGGTAGCCGACGAAGGTGCTGAGCGCGAGGATCGTCACGAGCAGGATTCCGAGGATCGTGCCGGCAGCCTGCGGGGCGGAGACCCAGCCGGAGACGTAGCCGCGCTGGTTCACCGGCACCCGGTCGGAGATGGTGGCGGTGACGGCCGCGGTCACCACGCAGAAGCCGATGAGCGAGAGCGACCAGAACACGCCGATGCCCACCATCGTCGACTGCACGCCGAGCAGCACGAGGGACACGGCGAAGAGCACGGTGCCGGCGAGGATCCACGGACGGCGGCGGCCGAAGCGCGAGACGGTGCGGTCGCTCAGCGCGCCGCTGAGCGGGAACGCCACGAGGGCGCAGACCCCGGCGATGGCGGAGATGATGCCGAACGCCACCACGTTGTCGACCCACGAGGCGGCCCGCAGCTGCTCTTCGATCTGCTTCGGCAGCAGCAGCTGGATGGGGGTGAGCTGCGCCATCCAGATGCCGAGCCAGGCGGTGGCGAACAGGGCGATCCAGCCGCCGGAGACCTTCCGGATCGGCTCGGAGAACGCGGAGACGGCGCCGGTCTTGTCGGTCGTGGTCATGGTGTCTCCGTCGTTCTCGTCAGGTGGTGGAGGGTCACTACGGGCGAAGCGGAACGTGCCGGCTGCGCGAGCGCGGCGATGGAGGTCGCGGCGAACTCGATCACGCGGCTGGCGGCGGCCGAGTCCCGGTCGGCGAGCCAGGCGACGGTGATGCCGTCGGTCAGCGCCACGACCATCCGGGCCACGTCGTCGAGCGGCAGCATCCAGACCATGCCGGTGTCGGCGGCCGCGGTCTCGAGCAGCCCGCCCACCGCCGTGCGGTAGCCCGAATACTGCCGGCGGGGCAGGTCGGCGAGCTCGGGGGTGCGCAGCGAGTACTGCACGAGTTCGAACATGGTCTGCTCGTGCGCCGGGTCGGCGATGACGACCTCGAAGAACGCCTGCAGCCCGTCGCGCACGGCGGTGCGCAGGTCGGCGCCGAACCGCAGCGACTCGAACGCGGCTACGGCCTGGTTCTCGATCACGTGGGCGATGAGCTCGTGCATCATCTCGTCGCGGCTCGTGAACGCGTAGTGGAAGCTCGCGAGCGACATGTCGGCTTCGGCGACGATCGCGCGGGTGGTCGCACCGTGGACGCCCTCGGCGGCGATCACCCGGAAAGCCGCCTCGAGCAGCGCCAGTCGGCGGTCGGCGGCGGACATTCGTGTCACGATCTGCCCCTCGCCGTGTCCAGTGATTTCCCCAGTGGGTCACCCGACCCAGTCACGTGATCAGGATGGCTGAGTCATCCGATGCCTGTCAATACCTGTGTATCTGCAGTGTTCGCCGTCGCTCGACCGCACGGAGCCTAGTGTGGAGGCAGATCTGGCGGCATCGGTCGCTTCTGGCAGATCCGACCCATGGAAGTCGGTGGTCACGGTGCCGGTCTCACAGTCCGATTGCCCCCTGTGCGGCGAGGAAATGCTGGAGCGCGAGAACGGCTGGCACTGCCTGCTGTGCGCAGTCGACTACGGGTAGGCCGTGGTACCCCCGGTCGGACTCGAACCGACACTGGAACGATTTTAAGTCGCCTGTCTCTGCCATTGGACTACGGGGGCGTGCGGGTACTGCGGGTTAAAGCGAGACTGCGCGGACCGTCAGACGATCCGCGCAGTCGAGCCTACGAGAGACTGTTACGCCGCGGGCGTCTTCGGCTTCGGGCGCGAAGCGAACTCTTCGAAGGCGGCGCGCGGGGTCTCGACCGCGACGATGGACGCTAAATCACGGCCGACGAAGAGGTTGATGACCCAGTTGCCGATGACGCGGATCTTGCGCTCCCAGGTGGGCATGGCGAGACCGTGGTAGCCGCGGTGCATGACCCAGGCGGGGAAGCCGGTGATGCCGATCTTGCCCTTCTGGAACACACCGACACCCAGACCGAGGCCGGCGACGGCTCCGGCGGGCTGGTGGAAGTAGTCCTTCACGTCTTCGCCGCGGAGCGTGGCGATGATGTTCTTCGAGAGCAGCTTGCCCTGGCGGACGGCGTGCTGGGCGTTCGGTACGCAGAAGCCGCCGACACCCTTGCCGGTGAGGTCGGGCACGGCGCTGACGTCGCCGGCGCCCCAGGCGTCGGGCACGACACCGTCGTCGTTGATGACGCGCAGGTCGGCCTGGACGCGCAGGCGTCCACGCTCTTCGATGGGGAGGTCGGTGTTGCGCAGCATCGGGCTGGCCATAACGCCGGCGGTCCAGACGATGAGGTCGCTCTCGAAGGTCTCACCGGTCGACAGCTCGATGACGCCGTTCGTGGCCGACGAGAGCTGGGTGTCGAGGTGGATCTGCGCGCCGCGCTCGGCGAGGTTCTTGATCACCCAGAGGCTGGTCTTGTGCGACACCTCGGGCATGATGCGTCCCATGGCCTCGATGAGGTGGAAGTGCGTGTCCTCGAACTTGATCGTGTTGTAACGCTTGACGAGGGCGCTCGCGAAGGAGCGCATCTCGGCGAACGCCTCGATGCCGGCGAATCCGCCGCCGACGACGACGAAGGTGAGCAGTCGGTCGCGCTCGGGGCCGGCGGGCAGGTGGGCCGCCTTGTCGAAGTTGGTGAGGATGCGGTCGCGCACGGCGATCGCCTCTTCGATGTTCTTCAGGCCGATGGCCTCGTCGGCAACGCCCGGGATCGGAAATGTGCGCGAGACGGAACCGGCGGTGACGACGACCTGGTCGTAGCTCAGCTCGTAGTTCTCGCCGATGGGCGGCTCGATCGTCGCGGTCTTCGTGGCGTGGTTGATGCCCACGACCTTCGCGGTGACGATGTTGGTCTTGTTGAGGTGCGCGTGGTGGGGAACGACCGCGTGACGCGGGTCGACCGAACCGGCGGCGATCTCGGGCAGGAACGGCTGGTACGTCATGTACGGGCGCGGGTCGACCATGGTGACCTCGGCTTCACCAGCGCGCAGCTGCTTTTCGAGCTTCCACGCGGTGTAAAAACCGGCGTAGCCGCCGCCGACAATAAGGATTTTGGGCACGAGTCTTGCTCTCCTAGAAAGGGTGGATGAAGTCACCTACGACGGTGGAAGCCACCTACCAATCTACTCCCTTCGGCGCGCCGCCCTAAATTGCCGGATTCCGGCCATGATCACGAGCACGAACGACACCCCGAAAACGGTGAACAGCAGCAGGGGGATGCCCACGTCGCGCATCTGTCCGATTGTGGGAAACAGGGTGCCGAGAGGCGATGACTCGGATGACTCGGGGAGCGGCGACGCGCTGGGGACCGGTTCCGGCTCGAGCGTCTGGAGGTCGGGGGTCTCGGCCGTCGCCCGTCGGTTGATGCGGATCCATTCGGCGAGGTCGCCCATGGGGTTGGCGGTGATGGCGGGCACGTCCGCGGAGACGGCGGCCGCGGCATCTACGAGCCCGTATCCGTAGATGGGGTCGGCGCCCTCCGCTCCGACGGGGGTGGCGGTGGAGATGATGCGCTGGATCACGTTGGCGGCGGTGAGCTCCGGGTGGGCGGCACGCACGAGGGCGACGATGCCCGAGACGATCGGGGTCGCGCCGCTGGTGCCGTCCCAGAGAACGTAGCCGCCACCGGGCGTCGCGCCGACGAGTTGCTCGCTCGGTGCGGAGACGGCGATCGAGATGCCCTGCGACGAGGCGTCCCAGCTGGCGCCGCCGGTGCGGCTGACTCCGCCGACAGTGAGCACGCCGGGCATGGTCGCGGGGGCGCCGACCTGCGAGGTGCCGCTCCCCCGGTTGCCGGCGGCGGCCACGACGACGACGTCCTTCTGCATGGCGTAGAGGAAGGCCTCGTCCCAGCTGCTCGGCCACTCGAGGGTGTTGCGGGTGAGCGACATGTTGATCACGTCGGCGCCGTTGTCGACGGCCCAGCGCACGGCGTCAGCGATCTGGTCGTCGGAACTGGGCCCGTCGGTCTCGCCGAAACCGAGCGAGATCGCGAGGAGGGATGCGGCGGGGGCGGCGCCGATCACGCCGGCGCTCCCCCGGCCGCGGCCGGCGGCGAGGGAGGCGACCATGGTGCCGTGCGAGCTGTCCCCGGAGCCGACCGGGGTCTGGCCGTTGCTCGAGCCGAGGGTGGAGAAGTCGGCGCCGCCGACCACTGCGCCGGCCAGGTCGGGGTGGCTGCCGTCGACGCCCGTGTCGATCACGGCGATCGTGACGCCGGCGCCCTCGGTGACGTTCCACGCCTCGCGGATGCCGTAGTCGTCGAGCCAGTACTCCCGGTCACGGATCGAGTCGGCCTGCGCGGGGGCGGCGCCGACGAGCACGGAGGCCGCGACGAGCACCAGCACGATGACGCTTCGGGTCACACGCACTCGCAGACCAGCGGGCTCCACGCCGCGCGCTCCAACGCCAGGTCGCCGATCGGGTTCACCCCGGGGCCGGCCGACAGCGAGTGCCCGGCGAGGGCGTGCAGGCACTTCACCCGTACGGGCATCCCGCCGGCGGAAATGCCGTCGATCTCGGGCACGTGGCCGAGGCTCTCGCGGTCGGCGAGGTAGGCCTCGTGTGCGGCCAGGTACTGCGCCGCGATGTCTTCGTCCTTGAGCAGTTCCGACAGCTCGTTCATCACCTGGGTGGCCTCGAGGGTCGAGATCGCGGCGGTCGCCGCCGGGTGGGTCAGGTAGTAGAGCGTGGGGAACGGGGTTCCGTCGTCGAGACGCGGCTTCGTCGCCACCACCGTCGGGTTGCCGCAGACGCAGCGGGCCGCGATACCGATCACGTTGCGGGCGGGCCGCCCCAGCTGGTGGGAGACGGCGGCGATGTCAGCCTCGGTCGGCGGTGCGAAGGGTGGGGTGGTCATGGAACGGGAACCTGCGGGCTTTCGAGTTCGGCTGCCGTGTCATCCGTCAGGCCTGCCGTGAATAGGGAGGAGACGACCGTGTGCACCCAGTCGACCTCCGTGGTCTGGATTTCGGTGCTGATCGGTGCGCCATCGGTCGTGGTGAGTTCCGAGCCGTCGCCCTTGACCGAATAGGTGAAGTCGCCGGGGAACACGTACTTGAGCCGGTCGCGCGCCTGCGCCTCGATGTAGGCGGGGTCGCTCCAGCGGTCGACGTTGCTCTCGAGGTCGGCGACCGCTTCCTTTTGCTGCTCGACCGCCGTCGTGAGCTCGGCGAGCTGCTGCTGTTGCTCGATCACCAGCCGCAGGCTCGGCGCGAGCACGATGACGGCCAGGATGATCAGGCCGAGCATCACGAACGTGAAGCCGGAGAGGCGGATGTTGCGCAGCCACTGCTCCGGCGCGCTTTCCATCGACGGCAGCGCAACGGGTACCTTCTGCGTGCGCTGCCGTCGTGCCATGGAGTCGACCCTAGGCCGTGAAGCGTGGGAAAGCGCTGCGACCCGCGTACACGGCCGCCTCTCCCAGTTCTTCTTCGATGCGCAGCAGCTGGTTGTACTTGGCTACGCGCTCGGAGCGCGCCGGGGCGCCCGTCTTGATCTGGCCGGTGTTGACCGCGACCGCGAGGTCAGCGATCGTGGTGTCTTCGGTCTCACCCGAGCGGTGCGACATGACGGCCGTGTAGCCGCTGCGCTGCGCGAGGGACACGGCGTCGAGCGTCTCGGTGAGGGTGCCGATCTGGTTCACCTTGACGAGGATCGAGTTGGCGGCGCCGAGCTCGAGGCCCTTCGCGAGGCGGGTCGGGTTGGTGACGAACAGGTCGTCGCCGACGATCTGGGTCTTGGTGCCGAGGGTCGAGGTGAGCTCGGCCCAGCCCTCCCAGTCGTCCTCGTCGAGCGGGTCTTCGATCGTGACCAGCGGGTAGGCGGCGACGAGCTCGGCGTAGTAGGCGCTCATCTCGGCGGCGCTCTTCTGGCCACCCTCGAACGCGTAGGAACCGTTGGTGAAGAATTCGGATGCCGCGACGTCGAGTCCGAGCGCGATGTCCTTGCCCGGGGTGAAGCCTGCGGCGGTGATCGCCTCGACGAGCAGGTCGAGCGCGGCGCGGTTGCTCGACAGGTTCGGGGCGAATCCGCCCTCGTCGCCGAGACCGGTGGAGAGGCCCTGGTTGTGCAGGATCGACTTGAGCGCGTGGTACGTCTCCACGCCCCAACGCAGGCCTTCGCTAAAGGTCTCCGCGCCGATTGGCAGGATCATGAACTCCTGGATGTCGACGTTCGAGTCGGCGTGGGAACCGCCGTTGATGACGTTGAGCATGGGAACGGGGAGGACGTGCGCGTTCGCGCCACCGACGTAGCGGTAGAGCGGCATGTCGGCCGAGTCTGCGGCCGCACGGGCCACCGCGAGGCTCACGCCGAGGATCGCGTTGGCGCCGAGCTTCTTCTTGTTGTCGGTGCCGTCGAGCTCGATGAGCTCGGCGTCGATCGCGCGCTGTTCGGCGGCGTCGAAGCCTTCGATGGCCGGGCCGAGCACGTCGATGACGGCGTCGACAGCCTTCTCGACACCCTTGCCGAGGTAGCGGCTCTTGTCGCCGTCGCGCAGTTCGTATGCTTCGAACGCACCGGTTGATGCGCCGGAGGGCACCGCGGCGCGAGCCACCGTGCCGTCTTCGAGCAGAACCTCGACCTCTACGGTCGGGTTTCCTCGGGAGTCAAGAATTTCGCGGGCGCCTACTGCCTCGATCAAAGCCACGGGTGGTTCTCCTTAAAGGTGGTGGATTGTCCGTTAGGCATCTTACTCGCGCCCGCTTTGCCGCCCCGCGCCGCTTTCGCTGTTTACCAGACCGTCAGCCACCGTTGACCTGTCGATCCAGTCGCGCACGGTGGCATTAAACAGGGCGACATTCTCGATGTTCCACTGGTGGTGCATGCCTGGGGCGATCGCCGTCTCGACGCCGTCGATGGCGGCGAGCACGGCCAGGGAGTCGACGCTGATCGCGCGGGAGTCGCTGCCGCCGGCGACGGCGAGCACCCGCACGCCTAGCGTCGGCACGGTCCGCACCAGTTCGGCGGGATCAAACCCGCGGCAGGTCTCGTCGAAGATGGCGCGCGCCGTCTCCCGGCGGATGCCGAGGCCGGTCTCGGTGAAGATATCGACCGAGTCTGCCGGAAGTTTGTAGCCGCGGGCGAGGGCGGCCCAGAACCATGGGCGGTTCCACGCGGCGAGCATAACGCGCCCGCCGAGCATCGTCGCGCGGCTCGGCGGGGTGATGCTCGCGCTCGCGAGCAACAGGCTCGAGACGGTTGTCGGATGTCGCAGCGCCAGGTGCAGGGCGAGACCGGCGCCGAGCGACAGCCCCACGACGTGCGCGACACCGCCGCGCGCCCTCGCGCGGATCAGCTCCGCCACCCGGTCGGCCGCGTCGCTCATCGACACCCACGGCTCGTCGTTGCTCGCGCCGAACCCGGGCAGGTCGGGCACCAGCACGTGGTGGTCGGGGAACGCTGGGATCTGCTCGCCCCACATCCACCCGGCGACGTTGCCACCGTGCAGAAACACGATCGTGTCGCCGGCGTGCGCGCTGCCGCCGCCGTCGGCACCGTCGGCAATGTCGCGGCTATCGCCGGCGTGCGCGCTGCCGCCGCTGTCGGCGCGGTCGGCGATGTCGCGGCTGTCGCCGGCGTGCGCGCTGCCGCCGCTCTCGCCGGGGAACTCGAGGTGCTTCACCGTTCGCCGCCCTTCAGGATGCCGAGGGCGTTCTGAATGAGCCGGTCGAGCTGCGCCGCGAGCACTCGCTCGTCGACACCGGAGTCGACCCCGTCTTGGTGTTGCTCGAGCCCCTGCCACGCCGCCTCCACGCGGGACTCCCCCTCGGACGTGAGCACAACCGTGTTCGCTCGCGCGTCCGTCGCGCTTTTCGCGACGTCGAGGAGCCCGGCCTTCTGCAGCGCTCCGACCCGCTGCGTGACCGACGCCCGCGAGACCCCGAGGTTCTGCGCGATGGCGTGCTGCGTTGTCGGCCCGAGCACCCGCGCCATCAGCAGCACGAGGAACGGCGCGTAGTGGATCTGGTGCTGCGCCACCAGGTAGTCGTCGGCGATGCGATCGAGCAACACCGTCGCGCGGTGCAGCTTGAACGCCGTGCTGTCGACTAACTGAGGGTCTCGGGCCTGCGTCTCACTCATATTGTTAACTATCTAACAATATGACCCGGTTGCGCAAGACCTGTCGGGATCACCAACACCCGTTCACCCTGGTTCAGTTGTCAGTGGCCCGTTCAGCCGGCCGGCGCCTCCAACTCCCGCCACTGCAGGTCGTCCACGGTCGTCGTGTCGGGCTTCACCGTCGCGACGCGCCTGAAGCCCTGGGACGCCAGCTGGTCGAGCAGCACCCGCGTGTTCTTCGTGCTTCGCTCGAGCCGCACACGCTTTCCGGCGGCGATCAGGTCGGACTTGAGCTGCAGCAGCGTGGCCGGTGCGACGCTGTCGTCGTAGAGGAGAGCAGTGGCGTCCGTGCCGAGCGCGTCGGGAAGATCGACCAGGTCGACGAGTCGCTCGAATCCCAGCGAGAATCCGGCGGCCGCGACATCCGAACCGAGGAAGCGACCGATCATGCCGTCGTATCGTCCGCCGCCGCCGAGCGAGTATCCGAACTCGGGGTGCGTGACCTCGAAGATCGTGCCCGTGTAATACCCCATGCCTCGCACGAGGAACGGGTCGAACTCGAGCACCGCGCGGTCGACTTCGCCGAGCATCTCGCCGATTGCCGCCAGCTCGGTGATCGCGGTGTCGTCGACTCCCTCGGGCAGCGAGGCGCGGATGGCGGCTTCGCCGAAGCCGAGATCCATCGATGCGACCGGACGCTGCAGGAACGCGGCGAGCGCCGCCACCGGCTCGGCCGGGAACGCGCGGTCTTTCAGCTCTTCGATGACCCCCGTGTCGCCCAGCTTGTCGAGCTTGTCGAGGGTGATGAGCACGGCGGAGTGCTCCGAGGCGGGGAAGCCGAGCACCGTGAGCATGCTCGTGAGCAGGCGACGGTCGTTGATGCGGATGCTGCAGCCCTCGATGCCCAGGGCGCGGACGGTGGCCGCTGTGGCGGAGATGAGCTCGACTTCGGCCAGCGGGCCTGACTCCCCGATGATGTCGATGTCGCACTGCACGAACTGGCGGTAGCGCCCCTTCTGCGGGCGCTCGGCACGCCAGACCGGCGCGATCTGGATCGCGCGGAAGACCTTGGGAAGCTCCGCGCGGTGGGTGGCGTAAAACCGAGCGAGGGGAACCGTGAGGTCGAAACGCAGGCCGAGGTCGGCGAGTTCGAGCGAGTCGGTTGCGTTGTGCAGGTCGTCGGTGGTGAGCCCCCGCTTGAGCACACCGAACGCGAGCTTCTCGTTGTCGCCGCCGAGTCCGGCGTGGAGTCGGGAGCTGTCTTCCATCACCGGGGTCTCGATCTCGTCGAACCCGTGCGCGAAATAGTTCTCGCGGATAACGCCGAGCACACGCTCGCGCGTTGCCTTCTCGGCCGGGAGGAAGTCGCGCATTCCGCGCGGTGCGTTTACGGGGGAAGCCATGATTCGATTCTGTCAGTTTCTGTTGATCGGCATTTCAGTGGCCCGCCAGCTCGCGGCGGAGGTCTCGCATTGCCGGACTCTTCGACGGCATGGGTCTCCGCGTTTGGGATGGGTCGACATCGGGAGGCGGCACGAGGAAGTACTCCGTGCCCACTCTCTCGATCTCCCATCCGTTGTTATGACAGAGCAGGTGATGGAACTTGCACAACAGCACCCCGTCCTTGAGATCGGTTCGGCCGTCGTCGCGTTTCCAGAAGTTGATGTGGTGGGCTTCGGTCATCGACGGCGGACGGTCACAGTCGCCGAAGAGGCATCCCCCGTCGCGGACGGCGAGCGCTATGCGCTGTTTCGGGGTGAAGAACCGCTGTTCTTTGCCCACGTCGAGCGGTTGCCCGAAGCTGTCGATTGTCACAGTTCTCAGATCGCCGCCGCAGGTGAGCCGCTCGACGGTCTCAAGCGAGATCGGCGCCGCGGTGCCTTCGATGCGTCCGTAGCCTTCGCGGGCTTTCACCGTCTTCTGGGTCACAAGCACGCGAATAGCTGCCGCTCCGGTGCCAAGGAGTTGCGAGGAGTCGGCGTCGGCACCCGCCTGCAACAGCCCGAGCAGGGTGTCGGAAGCCAACTGCTCAATCGTGCGCGGGTCGGCCAGGATGCGCTCGGCGGTCTCTTTGCGATCGCCGTCGACGAATCTGACGCCGCGCTTCGGCGACGTGGCCCGGTCGTAGAGCTCGGTCACGACCGCGTAGCTCTCGGGATCGAGATCCCACACGACGCGGCCCATACCGTTGGACAGCATGAAGTGTCGAAGCGACCGCTTCTCGACCCACTCCCGCTCGGGGTCGGCGATGCCAGCCGCGTCGAGGTCGTCTCGCAGTTCTCGCGCCCGCTTCAGCAGTCGGTCGACATCGAGGACCGTCGCTTCGAGGCACAGCACCCACGCCGTTTCGGCCAACGCATCGGCGGACACGTTCTCTGTCGGCGAGCCGAGCCCGGCGCGGATCGCATCTGCCGCCGCGACCGACAACGAACCGTTCGAGACCGCAGCCGCCACGTCGGCCAGCCATGGCTGCGCCGCTTCGAACTTCTCGCCGGTGACGGGATCGATCGACCCCGCGGTCGCGGCTTCGCGCACGAGCCGCCCGACCCGCACCGCGGTCGTGGCCTCGCGCCCGCTCGACCCCGTCGTGGTGCGCAACAGCTCTTCGGTGCTGCGGAAACCCTCGCGATACGCCAGCCCGGAATTGCCCATCTCCCGCGTCGACCGGGCCGCTATCTCACCCGCGATAAGGGCGAGGTGGGCGTCGGCGAGCTGCTTCTCTTGCGCGGCCAGACGCGAGAGTTCGACGAGAGCCGCGTCATCCGCCGTCTGAAAATCTGCAACGTCTTTCGACACCGCACACAGCGCCGTCACCGCAGCGGCGAACTGCCGGGTGAGGTCGGTTGCCGTGGTCGTTTGCATGCGTCAATTCTCCCACTTTCGAAGATATGTTCGATAAAGAGGTCCGAGAATTGTGGGGAAATGCGGGTGGGTGTGGATAAGTGGAGGAGTAGCGAGCGCCCTAAGCTCGACCCATGTTTCGAATGGCGGCACTCCTGGCGGCGACCGCCCTCCTCAGCGGTTGCGCGCAGACACCACAGTCGTACGCGCCAGAGCCCGGCCGCGTCGCCACGCCCGCGATAACGATGCCCGCAGACGCTGCGTCGGCGACCGTCAACTACGTCCACGACGGCGACACCCTGTTTATTACCACGCCCGCCGACCCGAACCTCAAGGTGCGGCTGATCGGTATCGATACACCCGAGGTCGGCGACAATCTCGAGTGCTACGGCGACGAGGCGACCGCTACCCTGCGCGAGCTGGCGCCCGAGGGCGCGCCGGTCTTCTTCAAGTCGGATGTCGAGCCGCTCGACCAGTACGGCCGCTCGCTGCTCTACCTCTTCACCGCCGACGGCACGTCGATCAACCTCGAGATGGTCGCCCGCGGAGCCGCGGAGGCGGTGCGCATCGGCCAGAACGACGCCTACTGGGATCAGCTCAGCAGCGCCGAGTCGATAGCGGTGGAGTCGCAAGCCGGCATCTGGGGCGCCTGCTAGCTCGCCGGCATCCCGATGATGCCCGCGTCGATGCCGCCGTCTTTCTCTACTTCGCGGATCTCGTCCTGAAGCTCCCGCAGCACGCTGCGCAGCGACCGCTCGGCGTCGAGGCCGTTCAGCCGCGCCGACGTCACGATCGCGAGCAGCACACCGCCCAGCTCGTCTTCCGAACCAAGAGCGAGCGCGCCCGGTGCGTCGGCATCGATGATCCCCAGCTTCTCGGCCTTGCCCAGCACCTTGTCGGCGAGCGCGAGCGCCGGCATCGACTGCGGGATCCCGTCGAGCACACTCGTTCGCCCGCTCTTGTCGGCCTTCTTTAGCTCGTCCCACATGCCCGAGACGTCCGAGCCGGTCTGCACGTTGAGCGCGGCCTTTTCGGCATCATCGCCGAACACGTGCGGGTGCCGACCGATCATCTTCGCCGTCATGTTGGCCGCGACGTCCTCGAGCGTGAACTCCTCCCCAGGCGTGTGCGCGGCGATGTCGCTGTGGAAAACGACCTGGTAGAGCACGTCGCCGAGCTCCTCGATCATCTCCTCGCGGTCGCCGCGCTCGATCGCGTCGACCAGCTCGTACGTCTCCTCGACGAGGTACTTCACCAGCGACTCGTGCGTCTGCTCGGCGTCCCACGCGCATCCGCCCGGGGCCCTCAGCTTCTCCAGCACTGCGATCAATTCTTCGAGTTTCGGATGCTGCGTGGCCTCGGTCATGGCTCCATCCTGTCACCCCGGCGCACGCTACCTCCGCGAAAAGTCCATCACCCAGTTCAGACCCCACGTGACCCCGCCGTTGTACGAGAAACTCTGCTGCCAGGTGGCCGAATGCGTGTCATCCGTCGTCCACTCGAACCGCAGCTTCACTGAACGCCCACCGATCATGTCGTCGCCGTAGAACACGCCGCGTCCGTCGGCCCAGATGCCCTCCATCGGCGGGTCGATGTGTCCGGGCGCCCAGCTCGACGCCCACCAGATGCGCCACACCCGAGCCGCCGGGTCGAACTGCCGGATCGCCAGCCCCTCGAATCCGTCGACGACCGCCGACGTCGGCACGAACATGCGGTCGATGTGGCCCAGCCCGCCGAAGATCGGCTCGGCATGCCCTGTCGCGTCGAACTCGATCCACTCGGTGCAGTCGGGGTCGGTTACGTCTCTGAGCTTGCGGTTGTGGATCTGCCACTCGCCGAAGATGAAATCGAAATCGTGTTCGTCAGCCATGCCGCCTCGCTTCTGGGAAAAGTCGGGATCGTTGGCTGCACTGTATGGCGCACCGCCGACATCCGGTTTCGCTACGCTCGAAACATGGAACCGGCCTCGACCCACCTCCGCGCCGAGCTGCTCCCCCGCAAGGTGCAGGGATGGGCGAAGTTGCGTCACTACGCCGCCGCCGTCGGCAACGCGCTCATCGGCGACGTGGCCGTGGTGAGCGACCTCGTCGTCTACCGCCGCGACACCGGAGCCGAGATCATGCGGACCCCCGCGGATGTCGGGTCCCCCGAGTTTCTGCTCGATCAGGTGAACGCCGACCTCGAGTCGAAGACCGTGGCCGAGTTCCTGAGCGAGTGGCGCCTGGACGTAGACCCGGATTAGGCCGCCGCCGCCTCCCCGGCCCCGGTCTCCACGCGCGACTGCCGTGGCATTGCGATCGCGGCCACGACCGTCACCACGGCCGCCACCGCGACGCCGATGAACACGACACCGGAGGCCTGCTCGACGACAGCGACATCCGTCTCTGTTCCTGCCGCGAGGAAGATCGCGTTCGCCAGCGCACCGAAGATGGCGACGCCCACGGCGCTGCCGATGGACCGGGCGAACAGGTTCGTTCCCGTGACGACGCCGCGCTCGTTCCACGCGACCGACGACTGCGCCGCGATCAGCGACGGAACCGCGATGAGCCCCATGCCGAGCCCGATCACGAAGCAGCACAGCGCGACAAACCACAGCGCCGGCGTCTGCGCCGTCGACGCCAGAGCCACCGAGCCGACCACGGCGAACACGAGCCCGATCAGCACCGTCGTGCGGAACCCGAACCGCAGATACAGCCGCCCCGACAACGATGCCGAGATCGGCCAGCCGATGGTGAGAACCGCGAGCGCGAGGCCCGCGACGAGCGGCGGTGTGCCGAGCGTGCGCTCCAGATAGGTCGGAACATACGAGGTCAGCCCGATCAGGATCGCGCCGACACCCAGACCGATGAGCGACGTCGTTAGCAGCAGGCGCCGCGAGAACACCCAGAGCGGAAGCACCGGCTCGTCCGCCCGCGACTCCGCCCAGACGAACAGGCCTAGCAGAACCGCACCGAGCGCGAACGCACCGATGCTCTGCGGCGAGTTCCACGCCCAAGCCTGGCCGCCCTCGAGCACCGCGAGAATCAGCAGCGACAACGACGCGGCCAGCAGCGAGGCGCCGAGGTAGTCGACCTTGTGCTGCTTCTTCTCGACCGTCTCGTGGAAGTTCTTGTAGATCATCCAGGCCGCGATCAGACACAACGGGATGTTGATGAAGAAGATCCAACGCCACGACAGGAACTGCGAGAACAGCCCGCCGAGAGTCGGTCCCACGACCGACGAGATCGCCCACACGCTCGCCAGATAGCCCTGCGTCTTGGCCCGCTCAGCGACGGTGTAGATGTCGCCAGCGATCGTGACGGACATCGGCTGCACCGCGCCCGCACCCAGACCCTGGATGACCCGGAACGCGATCAGCGCCGGCATACTCCACGCGAACCCGCACAGAATCGACCCGAGCAGGAACAGCCCGATGCCGATGAGCACGATCGGCTTGCGCCCCACCATGTCGCTGAGTTTCGCGTAGATCGGAACCGAGACCGCCTGCGCGAGCAGGTAGATGGAGAAGAGCCAGGGGAAGAGACTGAAGCTGCCCAGGTCGTCGACGATGGATGACACGGCCGTCGCGAGGATCGTCGAATCAATCGCCACGAGCCCGGTCGTGAGCATGAGCGCGATAAGAATCGGCCCGCGCTCGGACCGGAATCCGACGTCCTTGCGGTTGACGGTATTGCTCACGCGGCACTCATTCCCTCTTCAGGGGGCGGATGTCCCCTCGGAAGGTAATTCGCGGGCGGGGTCGCGCATTCCCTGCGGGCTGAGACCGCGGCGATCTTGTGGGCCCGATTAACCGACCACAAACCGGTCGGACCGCTTGTTGGGTCCGTCATGCGCCACCGAGATTGCCGCGAACGCCGGATGCTATTTGCGACTAGCCCCAGACCTCGTCAAGCCACTGATACATATCGGCGAAGTGGTCGTACCGCATCTCGAAGGCCTGTGGGTCCGGGGACCGGCCGCGATCGTGGCTGCGCATGACATCGAAGGTAGAGGCCACAAAGTTCGCCACGGCCTCTTCGTGGAACGACCTTTCCCTCACCGATGGGTGGAACGCAATTTCCAACGTGCCTGGGTGAACGGCGATGAAGTGCCGGTCGAACGCTAGATGATGGTTCGCACATAGCGCCACCCCATTTTGGACTATGTCCCGGGATCCTGGCGCCGACGCCGGATAAATGTGCGCGCCTTGCACCAGGCCCAGCCCAAGCCCGCACATGGCGCATTCACGATCGTAGGCACCGAGCACATCCCCGCTGAACCGCGAATCCCGGACGAGCGACGTGACAGTTCGACGAACTCGGGCAGCTTCGTCGGGAGCAGAGTAGACGTCGAATGGCCTCCGCAAGTTGAGGCTCGCTACAGCGCCATAGATAGATTTGTCAGCGGGAACAGCGCCCGTCATGGTCGCGGTTATTGCAACAGGGAGCAAGGCCGGATCGATGTAGTAGATCATCTCGCCACTATCCGTTATGTCTGTCGACCATCCGGAGGTTGACGCATCGACGATCGACTCGAGTTGAAGAAACACAGACCAACGGGTGGTCCTTCCATCATCTCGGCGAGCAGCATCTGCGATCGCGAGAATCGGTCGAGGAAGGTCGATAGAGCCATCATCCTCAAGAACGCCGACAAGCACGGACTCGCGGCCAGGAAGGCCCCGCAGGGGAGTGTCGTTCCCGGGATTCTGGAATCTACGCTCGATTAGATCGCGCCCGCGATGGCTCAATCCGATGCGGCTCACGAATAGAGATATCGGGACTTCTGTCTCATCGATAACAAGAGTCGCTAATGTTGGCCATCCCGACCCGATCTCGTCGATCCGGAGCGCGTCTCCGACCATTTCTTGTAGTCGATGTACCAGATTGGTGCGGTCAGTCATTCGAGCCAATTTTCATAGAATCGCGTCCTGTCAGGTCGCCTTGCGTGCACCTTTGCCGCCTGTTCGGGCTTCGCTTCGCTGACCAAAATCTCGGCACACCAAGCTACGCGGACAACGAGAGCGGAATTGATAGGGGGACCGGCTTTTCCATGGGAATGTACCCGAGTTGTGTGAGCAACGCGCGCGCGACGGCCTTGCCGAGTTCGAGAGGCACGGCATTGCCTAGCTGTCGCTGAACATCCGCCCGCTTTGTCGGAACAATGAAGTCGTCGGGAAAGGACATCAGGCGGAGAATCTCGGGCACACGAAGCCGACGCGCGCGCTCCGCACCTTGTTCCGTGGTGACGTTGTCCCAATGGAACGGACCTACGTAAGGTCCGGGTTGCGCTTGCAACGTTGTTGAGGGGCGGTTTGGGTCGAGCCGAAGGAGGAAAGTCCAATACCGGCTCCTCCACTCAAAGTGATCCCTGCCTCCGTATCGAGTTGTATGCCAGAGATAGTTCTGTCCGGGGGGAATTTCGGCCGCGAGGTCTCCGTATTGCCCATCAACGTATTCGTCCGGTTCGGTAGGTTCCACCAGACCGGCGAAAGCGGACTGCGACGTGACATGAGGAATCAGATCAGAGTCAAACTTCCGAGTGTGTTCGCTCCAGCCGGAATGGGTCGGCTTAGGAAACTCGAACACGCGGCCGTCTCGGCGACCCACAACGAATACGCGGCGGCGAAGTTGCGGAACTCCATAGTCGGCGGCTAGGAGGACTTTCCACTGCGGGTTATAGCCAAGTTCAGTCAGACCTTTGAGAAGCCGCTCAAACTGTTCCTTGTGAGTTTTATAGGTCAAGCCTTGGACGTTTTCCAGAATGAATGCTTCCGGTCGTGTCTCACGAACCACTCGGACATACTCGTCCAGCAATGACGCGTTCGGGTCTCGGCTTTCTCGCTTCTGCTCAAGCCAAAACCCGGACTTACTGAATGGAGTACAGGGCGGGCCGCCAACAACCAGGACCGGGTCAGATTGGCTCAATCCTGCCGAAGCCAAAAGTTGGTCGGTCTCGAGAAGACGAATGTCGCCGTTTATCGACTTTGTATGCGGAAAATTCTGAGCGAGCGTCTGCAAAGCCGGACCGTTGTAGTCAGTTGCGACAGCAACGCGCGCTAGCCCCGACCCAAGGTCGTGCGGAGCCAACGGTTCTGAGTCGGCACGCTCAATAGCGAGGTCCAACCCGCCAGCTCCCGAAAAGAGACTAACTACGGGAAGTGCGGTGCTCACTTGATTGCTCCTATTAAGTCCTACGGTAGTTAGCTGCGTCAGACGCGAAGCAACCTTGATCACCAGACTTTCCCATCAACCGCCGACATTCGTCCCGAATCGGATCCTGCGCGCGGTGCGGGCTTGGCCGATCACAGTTATGTCCTGCCGATCCGGTTCTGATCTCGCGGTTCTCGATCCAAGCTGCGCATGACCTGCCCGCCGGATCGAAACTTCTGCAATGGAATTGTATCGCTCGTCGCAACGTGGTCGCCGGGACCGCGGCGACCGTGTTCGTCATCCATTGCAGCACCCTAGAGCCGTCGCTCCGTTGGGCACGGAAGTATGCTCGGTGAAATGTGGGGAGAAAAGTGAGCGGACAAGTCGCTTTTGTGGACCTGGAACTTGCCGACTTAGTGGTGGACGCTGTCTACGCGGGCGGGACTGCGGGCAACCTGTCCGACGACCCTATTGGGCGCCTTCTACCTGTGGGGAACGCAGGTGGAATACGCCCGAAAGGCCCAGTAACGAATCCAAGGCTTGTCGCCCTCGTCACCTCAGGTGAAGACCTGGACTGGCCTGACCACCTTGACGCTCAGAGCGGTGTTTTGATGTACTACGGCGACAATAAGACCGGTGGTAAAGATCTTCACGACACTCCAAGAAAAGGAAATCTGGTTCTCAGAAATCTTTTCGACGCCGCCCACGGAAGCGCGACGCAGAGAGCGCAAGTCGCACCGGTGCTCGTATTCTCCAAGACCGGCCAGGGTCGCGATCATCGGTTCCTAGGCCTCGCTGTGCCGGGCTCCACCGCTACCACGTACGCAGATGATCTAACCGGGATTTGGCGTTCGAAAGACGGACTTCGATATCAGAACTACAAGGCAGTTTTCACGGTTCTTGACGTCGGTACCGTCTCTCGCGCCTGGATTCAGGACATAGTTCAAGGTCTTTCGAACTCCGAAAACGCACCGGCCGCATGGTTGTGTTGGCGTAATGGCGGAGCGCCCAAAGCCCTCCAAGCGCCCCGGATAGTCGAGCATCGCACGAGGTTGGAACAGGAGCCGACAGGCGTTGGAGGAAAGGCCGTAGTGAAGGGTATCTACGACCATTTCAGTTCCCGACCCAACGATTTCGAGCACTTCGCAGCAGACCTTGTGAAAATCCATCTACCGACGGTGGTGTCGTTGGACGTTACTCGACGATCTCGTGACGGTGGACGAGACGCGATCGGTCTGCTGCAAGTGGGTACGGGGGGCGGAGACATCCTCCTGGACTTCTCCATGGAAGCTAAGTGCTACAAGCCGGGAAACTCGGTCGGAGTACGAGAGCTATCTCGACTGATATCGCGCCTTCGGCATCGCCAGTTCGGGGTGCTCGTGACAACGAGCCATTTGGATGGTCAGGCGTATAAAGAACTCAAGGAAGATCGCCATCCAATCATCGTGATCGCGGGCGGCGACATTGCGAACATAGTCACCGCGTCGAATCTTCCCGGTGCCGCGGGCTGGAAAGCATGGCTGAACAAGACGTACCCACCTTTGTCCTGACTGTTCCACAAACGGTTTAAGTGCGGCGCCCGGCAGATGCAGCGATCAGGCGCTCCTCCCAGCGAAACCGCGCAAACTAGACACGTGCTCTCCCCCACCGCGCCCCTGACCCCCTGGATTCTCGGCGCCGTTCTCGTCGCGCTCCTCGCGTTCATGACCTGGAACGCCATCCGCAAGAACCGGCGTGAGTACGCGACGTTCAAGCGGCAGCGGTCGACGAAGCGGCGGCAGAAGATGTTCCGCAAGTGGCTGCGGCAGTCGTTCGTCAACTTCGGCGGGGCCGCGGTGATTGTGCTGCTGTTGAGTTGGCAGTTCGTGGAACCCTTCACGGCTGCTGTCGACGAGTGGTCGTGGGTCGCCGGTGCCAAGCAGGCGTTCGCTGACAGCGGGTGGCTGGGCCCGGCCCTCGTCGGAGCGTTCGTGTTGGTCATCGGCGGCGGTGCCGTGCTCGGCATCTTCCTCGCCCGCAGCGAGACCGAAGTGCCGTCGATCGGCGACGTGCAGGCGCTCCTCCCCCGCAACCGCGCCGAACTCAAGTGGGGCGCGGCCCTCGCGATCAACGCCGGCATCGTCGAGGAATTGTTGTTCCGCCTGGCCCTGCCCGTGCTCATCTTCGGCGTCACCGGGAGTGCGGTGGCCGCCGTGGCGGCCAGCATCCTGATCTTCGGGCTGTTGCACGCGTATCAGGGCCTGCCCGGCATCATCGGCTCGGTCATCCTCGGCACCGCGTTCATGGCGATCTATCTGGCGACCGGAAGCATCGTCGTCGCGATCGTCGTGCACGCGCTGTTCGATCTTCGGTCGCTGGTGCTGATTCCGGTGGTGGTTTTCGGGGTGCACAAGGAGTTGGGCAATGGGGCGCCGCCGGTCAAGAAGGTGGCGTCGGATGCTGCGGAGTTGAGTACGCCGTAAAGGGGTTTCGACAAGCTCAACCCGCGTGACGGGCGCTTCGACAGGCTCAGCGACCGGGAGTTTCGATACGGGCGCTAAGCGACCTACTCGACCCGCAGGGCGGCCCAGGATACGGGCGGCAGGGTGATCGTCAAGACGCCGTCGGCGATCGTGGTCTCGATGTGGCGCAGGCCCACGCGGTCTGGCGAGGCCAGGGTGTTCGCGGCGTGGATGTCTTCGTCGTGAATCGCCACGGCCTCCGTCACCGCGACGTCACCGAGCGACGCGATGTCGATCGTGACCGTCGTCGCCTCCGTGACAGATCGGTTCACCAGGAACACCGACGTGCCAGCGTCGTCGGACGTCACCGCGGAGTCGACCAGGTTGACCTCGCCGTAGGTGCTCGTCTCGAAGGTGTCGGAGACGAGGCGCGGGGTCAGTGCGGTCGCGCCGGCCAGCCGCGAGGTGACGGCGAACGGGAAGAAGGTGGTCTGCTTCCACGCGACTCCGCCGGGCTCGGTCATGATGGGCGCGATCACGTTGACCAGCTGGGCGAGGCTCGCCGAGCTGACCCGATCCGCATGATTGAGCAGTGAAATCAGCAGGCTGCCCACGACCACCGCGTCGACGACCGTGTACGAGTCCTCGAGCAGGCGCGGCGCCAAAGGCCAGTTTTCGACTCCCGAGATCTTGTCTTCGTTCTCGAACCGGGAAATGTCCCAGACGTTCCACTCGTCGAACGAGATGTTGATCTGCTTGGTCTTCTTCAACGCGGCCTTCACCGCGTCAGCGGTCGCGACGACCTCCTCGATCATGAGGCTCATGTCGTGTCCGGCGGCGAGGAAGCTCTCGAGGTCGCTCTGGCTCTCGGCCCAGTAGGCGTGGCACGAGATCAGGTCGACGTCGTCGTAGGTGTGCTGCAGTACGGTGTGCTCCCACGCGCCGAAGGTGGGCATCGTGCGGTTCGAGCTGCCGCAGACGACGAGCTCGATGCTCTCGTCGAGCTGGCGCATGGCCTTCGCGGTCATCGAGGCGAGCTTGCCGTAGTCGTCGGCGTTGCGGTGACCGAGCTGCCACGGGCCGTCCATCTCGTTGCCGAGGCACCACATCTTCACCGCGAGGGGCTCGTCGAGACCGTTCGCGCGGCGCTGGTCGGACAGCGTCGATCCGGATGGCACGTTGGCGTACTCCAACAAGTCGAGGGCCTCTTCGACCCCTCGTGTGCCGAGGTTGACCGCCAGCATCAGCTCGCTGCCCGCCTTGCGAAGCCAGCTCGAGAACTCGTGCAGCCCCACCTCGTTGGTCTCGGTCGAGTGCCACGCCAGGTCGAGCCGGGTGGGGCGATCGGCAGCAGGCCCGACGCTGTCTTCCCACTTGAAGCCCGACACGAAGTTGCCGCCCGGATACCGGATCGTCGAGACGCCCAGCTCGCGCACTAGCTCAAGTACGTCGCCACGGAAGCCCTCCTCGTCGGCGGTCTCGTGCCCCGGCTCGTAGATCCCGTCGTAGACCGAGCGGCCGAGGTGTTCGACGAACGAGCCGAACAGGCGGCGGTCCACCGCTCCGATGGTGAAGCGCGGGTTGATGGTCAGGCTGGCCTGGGGCATGGGTCTCTTTCGATCTGAGGTACGGAGGGTGGGGAGAGCTACTTGAGGCTGCCGATCGCGAGCCCGCCCTGCCAGTACTTCTGCAGGGAAAGGAACGCGACGATCAGCGGGATGATCGAAATGAGCGAGCCGACGATGATGAGGGTCCAGAGAGATACGCCCGAGCCGCCGTTGTTCTGTGCTGCGAGCCCCTGCCAGAGCCCGATACCCACCGTAATCGGATAGAGCTGGCTGTTCGAGAGCATCGCCAGCGGCAAGAAGTAGTTGTTCCAAGTGCCCACGACCGACAGCAGCAGCACCGTCACGACGGCGGGTCTCATGAGCGGGAGCGCGACCTGGAAGAAGGTGCGGAACTCCCCCGCGCCATCCACCCGCGCAGCGTCGAGCAACTCGTCGGGCACGGCCTCGGCAGCGTAGACGCGCATGAGGTAGACGCCGAACGGACTGAGCAGCGACGGCAGGATGACCGCCCAGATCGTGTCGGTGAGCCCCAGCTCGGAGAACAGCACGAAGGTCGGGATGACCAGCGCCGTGAGCGGCACCATCACCGAGCCGAGCAGAATCGCGAACGACAGGTCGCGGCCGCGGAACCGATACTTCGCGAAGCCGTAGCCGGCGAGCACCGCGAGCACCGTGGCGCCAAGGCCGCCAATGAAGGCGTACAGCGCCGAGTTGCCGATCCAGCGCAGGTAGATGCCGTCATTGTAGGTGACGAGGTTCGACAGGTTGGTGAACAGGTTGAAGTCGCCCGAGAACCACAGCGCGCTGTCGCCGCCGAAGAGGCTGGGCGCGTCCTTCGTGCTCGCCACGAAGAGGAACCAGAGCGGCACCAGGAAGTAGACGACGAGGATGCCGAGAAACACGTAGGTGATCACGTGGCGCGGCTTGCGCGCGGTGGGTGCTGCGATGGCCATCAGAGTACGCTCCCGCGCTTGCGTGTGACGAAGAGGAAGATGTAGACGCCGACGAACACGATCGCGCCGAGCGAGAACGAGATGGCCGAGGCGTAGTTGAACTGCGCGTACTTGAACGCGAGGTTGAAGGCGTAGATGTTCGGGGTGAAGTCGGGCGTGATCGTGCCGTTCGCCACCGGCCCGAGCACCTGCGGTTCGGTGAAGAACTGCAGCGTGCCGATGAGGGCGAACACCAGGATGAGCACGAGCGCCGATCGCACCATCGGGATCTTGATGCGCAGTGCCACCTGCCACGAGTTCGCGCCGTCGATCTTGGCTGCCTCGTAGATCGTGGGGTCGATGCCCCGCAGCGCCGCGTAGATGATGATCATGTAGTAGCCGGCCCACTGCCAGGTCACGACGTTCATGAGCCCGTAGAAGATGTTGTCGGGACTCAAGAGGAACGGTGCATCCGCCCCGAATGCCCCGAAGATCTGCTCGAGCGGGCCGAAGCTGGGGCTGTACAGGAACCCCCACATGAGCGCGCCGATGACAGCGGGCACCGCGTAGGGCAGGAAGATCATCAGCCGCGCGAAGCGGGCGAACCGGTTGGTGAGATTGTCGAGCACGAGGGCCGCGGCGAGCGACACGAGCATCTGCACCGGGATGAGCACGATCGAGAACCGCACCACGAACCAGACGCCCTTGAGGAACGACGGGTCGGTGAAGGCTCGCACGTAGTTGTTGATGCCGGCGAACGCGGTTCCGGTCGCGAGCCCTTTCGAGAACAGGCTCAGGTAGAACGCATAGGCGAGCGGCGTGACCAGGAAGACCACGAACACCACACCGAACGGGGCGATGAAAAGCCAGCCCGTGAGCGAGTGCCGGCGCTCCCGCGCGGTTCTCTTGCGGGTGGCGGCGCGCACCTTCGTGGTTGCGAGCGGCGCCGTTGCTGCTTCTGCCATTTCAAGATCCTTTGGTGATTGGATGTCGCGGCCCCGGGTGTCTGCCCGGGGCCGCAGCGGCTGCGAAACCTACTCGACCGTGAAGCCCTGCTCCTGCGCGTACTTCACGATGATGTCCTGCAGGTCGGTGGCTGCCTGCGATCCACCCACGTCACCGGCGGCGATCTTCACCAGCTGCGCCTGGAGTTGCGCGTAGTAGTAGACGCTGAACGGGCTGTAGGTCGTGCCCTCGTAGGCGTCGGCGGCGGGGATGTAGATGTCCTTGTTCGCCGTCTGACCGCCGAAGAACTCGACCTCGTTGTTCACGAACTCGTCGGAGGTGAGCACGTCTTTGTTGAGCGGGAAGATGGTCTGCGTCTTCCACCCGTCGGTGAGCGAGGCCTCGTCGGCGTAGAGGCCGAGGGCGACCTTCGCAGCAAGCTCCTTGTCACTCGCCTGGGTGGTCACCGCGAGCGCGGATCCGCCCCAGTTGACCGACACCGGGTTGTCGGCGTCCCACTGCGGAAGCGGCGCGACCGCGAAGAGCCCCGCGTCGTCGCCCTGGCCGACTCCGGCGCCGGTGAGGTAGCCGGGAGCCCAGGCCGCGGAGACGTAGGTGGCGTACTTGCCGCCGACGACGCCCGCGATGTAGTCGGTGGTGAACTGGTCTTCGGTGCCGATCAGGCCCTTCTCGGTGAGCCCGGCCCAGTAGTCCATGACCTCTTTGATCTCGGGGGTGTCGAGGTTGATCGAGATCTTCTGCGGGTCGGCCAGGTCGTAGTCGAACGGCACCGCCCCGTTCTGCTGGAAGAGCGCGGTGAGCGCGGCCGGCACGTTGCTGCCGAGGTTGCCGAACCACGGGCCGCCCGCGTCCTTTACGGTCTGCGCGGCCGCCTCGTACTCCTCCCACGTCGTGGGCGGGGTGATGTTGTACTGCTCGAAGATGTCTTTGCGGTAGATCATCGCCATCGGGCCGCCGTCGATGGGCACGGCGTAGACGGCGTCACCCTGCGAGACATCCCCCCACGATCCCTCGGCGAAGTTCTTCTTCACGTCGTTCGCGCCGAGGTCGCTGATGTCGACGAGCGCCTCCTGGATCTCGAAGCCGACGAGCTGGTCGGTCTCGAGCATCACGACGTCGGGCGCGCCCTTGCCCGCCGAGACCGCGGTCTGCAGCTTGGCGTACTCGTCGGCACCCTGACCGGCGACCGTCCAGCACACCTGCACGTCGTCGTGGTCGTTGTTGAAGTTGTCGACGACCGTAGCCATGTTCGGGTACCAGGCCCAGACGGAGACGACGGGAGCGTCGGCGTTGACGATCTTGTTGGTGCAGTTGGTGGGCTTGGCGTTCGAGCCACCCTCGCCACCCCCGCCGTCGCCGCTGCAGGCGGCCAGACTGGCGACGATCGCGATCGCGGACAGACCCGCGACGAGTGATTTCTTCTTCACTGTGATTCCTCTCGGTCGTGCATGGACTTCGTTGTCATGAGCGGTGGATCAGCGGGTGCAGGCCCTCGTTGGCCCCCATTTACAACGTTGTATATAACGTTGTAAAAGACATAATGCAGAGCGGATGCGGCCGATGTCAAGAGCATCGCCGCAATCGGCCCGACGTTAGTTTTGCGGCAGCGTGCTGGACTCGCGCACGACCACCCGGTAGGCGGCGAGATGCTCGCGCGGCTCGATTACCGCGCCCGGGTTGCCAATGCGTTCGAGCAGGAACCGCACCGCGACTTCGGCGATCTCCTCCTTGCCCGGGTCGATCGTCGACAGCGTGGGCAGCGTGTAGCGCGTCTCATCGATGTCGTCGTAGCCGATGACCGCCACGTCGTCGGGGATGCGCAGGCCGGCCTCCTGCATCACCCGCATCGCTCCGAGTGCCATCGAGTCGTTGAACGCCACGAGTCCGTCGAACTTCGCGCCCGAGTCGAGCAGCAGGCGCATCGCCTGGGCGCCACCCGAGCGGTACCAGCCGCCCACCTCGCCCACCAGCTCGTCGTCGTAGGCGATGCCGGCGTCGGCGAGCGCCTCGCGATAGCCGGCGAGCCGCAGACCCGCCGAGCCGATGACCTCGCCGCGGTGCGCACCGACCACCGCAATGCGGGTGCGGCCGAGCGCGATGAGGTGTGCGGTCGCGGCGCGCGCGCCCTCGGTGTTCTGCATGGTGACGTGGTCGGTGGGGCCGTGGAAGATGCGCTCCCCCAGCAGCACGAGGGGCGTGGTCACGTCGTTCAGGATGTGCGCGTCGTCTTCGCCGAGGGCGAGAGCGCTGTACAGGATGCCGTCGACCTTCTGCTTGCGTTCTCCGCCGAGCAGCCCGATCTCGCGATCCCGGTCCGCCCCCGACTGTTCGATGATGACGCTGAGCCCCTGGGCATCGGCGGCGCGCATGACGACGTCGGCGAGCTCGGCGAAGTAGGCGTTGCGCAGGTCGGGGATGATCAGGCTGATGACACCGGTGCGCCCAGACCGCAGCCCCCGCGCGATGAGGTTCGGACGGTAGCCGAGCTCGTCGATCGCCGAATTCACGCGGTCGCGGGTCTCGGGACGAATGTGCGGGTAGTCGTTCACCACGTTCGACACCGTTTTGATCGACACCCCGGCCAACCGCGCCACGTCGTGCATCGTGATCGACATGTCGTTCCCCCCTCGCGGTCGGTTGCCTCACTTTACAACGTTGAAACGGTCGCGGGCGCGGCCAATCTCCGTCGCAGTTGCCTCGATTGTGACAGGGTGGGCGGCCGGGTTGCGCCGTTTGGGGCAGCTGGGCCGCTCTGGTGCCCCCAAACGACGCAATCGGATGCTGCGGGCAGCCCTTGCCGGCGGACTCACGGGCGGGGCTGCCGTCTGGCACGGGTGCGCGCGTTCGCACGGCCGCACCCGTGCCGAACGGCCGCACCGGCGAGGCCGCGCCGTGCTTTTTCACCAGCGCGGCGGGATATTCGGGCGCGATGGTGAGAAAACGCGGCCGAACTGCGGATGTAACGGGCCGAGGTCACCCGTCGGCACGCTGCGAGCGGCTCGGGTGCGGAAGACGTGAGGTTTGGTACGCTTCCGTGCATGACCGAGCTGGACGATCTGCGCCGCGTCGCCTTCGGGCGCACTTCCACCGCGGCCGAGGAGGCAGCGGCGGTCGAGGCACGCGCGGCCCTGGCCAATCACGAGGCGCACTCGCTGCAGGTGCGGGCCGAGCGCGAAGCTGCCGATTTCACCCGGGCGCGGACGAACGAGCACGAGGTTCACGGCGGGGCAACGGCCGACGGCGCACCGGAGTCCGACCCGCCGGGCCGCGTCACCGTCGACGTCGTCGAGGTGTACGACGAGCCGGGATACCTGCAGCGACTCGGGGCGACCTGGCGAGTGTGGGCGGTGCCCGCCTTCGCGGCGTTCGTCGTCGGCATCGCGCTCACCGTGGCATCCGGGCTTCTGGTTCTGAATGCGGCGACGGGGGACGAGACTTCTCCGCCCGAGCCCGGTGTGGTCACCTCCTTCGCGATCGGGTCGGGCGACCTTGAGGCGGCCGAGACGTTGCTCCGCAGTCCGCAGAAGCCGGAGGACGTCGTCGCGCAGCTCGACTCGTCGATGGACACCGGCTCGATGCACCTGGTGGGCAAGACCGACGACCAGCTGGTGTACGCGGGCCGGTCGGTCAGCGACGACATCTGCCTGATGGCCGTCGAGACAAACGGCGACGGCGCGACGGTGTGCCTGCCGCCCGGCGCGTTTGCGACGCAGGGTCTGGTCATCCGGTCGGTCGGGGTCGGCGAGACGGTCTCGCTGTCTTGGGACGGCGTGGACTTCGCCGAGCTCCGCACGCCGCAGTAAGCGCTTCGACACGCTCAGCGGCCGTACCGGTTTCGATACGGCCGCGAGCGGCCTGTGAGCGCTAGACGTTGTCTCCGCCCGAGTCGCTGAAGGCCGACGCCGACGACTTGCCGCCCCACGACCACTCGGTCACCTCGGGGATGTCCTCGCCGTGCGAGCGCGTGTAGGCGCGGGCGCGGGAACGGGAGTCCTGCATCTGCTGCCGCAGCGACCCCTCCCGCTCGGCCAGGCCGGGCACGCGGTCGAGCACGTCGATCACGAGCTTGTAGCGGTCGATGTCGTTCAGCATCACCATGTCGAAGGGCGTTGTGGTGGTGCCCTCCTCCTTGAACCCGCGCACATGCAGGTTGTTGTGCCCGTGACGGCGGTAGGTGAGACGGTGGATGAGCCACGGGTAGCCGTGGTACGCGAAGATCACCGGCTTGTCGGTCGTGAAGATCGCGTCGTATTCCTTGTCACTGAGGCCGTGCGGGTGCTCCCCCTCGGTCTGCAGACGCATGAGGTCGACGACGTTGACCACGCGCACCTTCAGATACGGAACCTTCTCGCGGAGAATGGATGCGGCCGCGAGCATCTCCAGTGTCGGCACATCCCCCGCCGACGCGAGCACAACATCCGGAGCCTCGCCGGCCACCTCGGTGCCGGCCCAGTCGAACAGCCCGAGGCCGCGCGTGCAGTGGTCGATCGCCTGGTCCATCGTGAGCCAGTTGGGCGCGGGCTGCTTGCCGGCCACCACCACGTTCACGTAGTCGACGCTGCGCAGGCAGTGGTCGTAGGTCGACAGCAGCGTATTGGCGTCGAAGGGCAGGTAGACGCGCACGACGTCGGCCTTCTTGTTCACGACGTGATCGATGAAGCCGGGGTCCTGGTGCGAGGCGCCGTTGTGGTCCTGGCGCCAGACGTGCGACGACAGCAGGTAGTTGAGCGACGCGACCGGGCGGCGCCATTCGATGTGCCGCGAGCTCTTCAGCCACTTGGCGTGCTGGTTGAACATCGAGTCGACGATGTGGATGAACGCCTCGTACGAGTTGATGATGCCGTGGCGTCCGGTGAGCAGGTAGCCCTCGAGCCAGCCCTGGCACTGGTGCTCGCTGAGCATCTCGATCACGCGACCGGCGCGGGCGAGGTGGTTGTCGCTGTCGATCGGCAGGGTGCCGGCGTCCCACTGCTTGTCGGTCACCTCGAACACGGCCTGCAGGCGGTTGCTCGCCGTCTCGTCGGGACCGAAGATGCGGAAGTTCGTCGGGTTCTTCGTGATCACGTCGCGCAGCCAGTTGCCGAGAATCGCGGTGGCTTCGCTCGCGGATGCGCCCGGGCTCTCCACGTCGACGGCATACTCGCGGAAGTCGGGCAGCTTCAGTGCCTGACGCAGCAGCCCGCCGTTCGCGACGGGGTTAGCGCTCATCCGCCGGTCGCCCTCCGGGGCCAAGGCCGTGGCCTCGGCGGTGACGGCGCCGGTCTCGTCGAAGAGCTCCTCGGGCTTGTACGAGCGCAGCCAGCTCTCGAGCAGGCGCGTGTGCTCCTCGGTGTCGCGGGCGTTCGACAGCGGAACCTGGTGCGAACGCCAGTTGTTCTCGGCGGGGTGTCCGTCGATCTCCTTGGGGCAGGTCCAGCCCTTCGGGGTGCGCAGGATGATCATAGGCCAGGCCGGGCGTCCGTCGAGGGCGCCCGCCGCGGCATCCGCCTTGATCTGCGCGATCTGGTTGAGAACCACGTCCATCGTCTCGGCGAGGCGCGCGTGCACGGCGATCGGGTCTTCGTCGTCGAACCCGCCGCTGACGACGTAGGGGGTGTGCCCGTAGCCGCGCATGAGCTGCAGCAGCTCCTCCTCGGGGATGCGGGCGAGCAGGCTCGGGTTGGCGATCTTGTAGCCGTTGAGGTGCAGGATCGGCAGCACGACGCCGTCGTTCACCGGGTCGACGAACTTGTTGGAGTGCCAGCTGGTGGCGAGCGGGCCCGTCTCGGCCTCGCCGTCGCCGACGACCGCCGCGACCAGCAGATCGGGGTTGTCGAAAGCGGCGCCGTAGGCGTGGCTCAGCGAGTAGCCGAGCTCGCCGCCCTCGTGGATCGAACCCGGCGTCTCGGGCGCGACGTGGCTCGGGATGCCGCCCGGAAACGAGAACTGGCGGAACAGCCGGCGCACACCGTCTTCGGTCTTCTCGATGGTGTTGTAGATCTCGCTGTACGTGCCGTCGAGGTAGGCGTTTGCCACCATGCCCGGACCGCCGTGGCCGGGGCCGGTGATGTAGATCGTGTTGAGGTCGCGCTCTCGGATGACACGGTTGAGGTGTGCGTAGATGAAGTTCAGGCCGGGGGTGGTTCCCCAGTGGCCGAGCAGACGCGGCTTGATGTGCTCCTTCGTGAGCGGCACCGTGAGCAGCGGGTTGTCGAGTAGGTAGATCTGGCCGACTGACAGGTAGTTCGCCGCCCTCCACCAGGTGTTCAGTTGTTCGAGGCCTTCGGAATCGAGGATGTGCGGTTCGCGGTACTGCCAGGCGTTCATATCTACCTTTCGTCGGTACTCACAGGCTGCACCACCGGCGGGGTCGCTGGCTAGGGACGTACGTCCCGTTGCTACCCGGGTGCTGGTTGAGTAAGGCCGCGGACGCCTTATTCTTCTCGGGTGGCAACGACCTTCAGCTGGCTGCCGTTCCAGACGGCAGTGAGCACCTCCGACGAGACGGTGAGCCCGCGGTCCGCGAAGTCGGGTGGCAGGGCGCAGCTGCCGGTGGTCAGATCCGTCTCTGTCACTGTCGTCTCGAGGCAGAGCTGGCCGTCGACGCGCTTCGCGACCCACACCTTGGCGAGCGAGCTGGCGTGCACGAGGCGCACGCTCGAGCGATCGAACTCCGGAAGCAGCGAGCCGACGCCCTCGAGGTCCTCCTCCGACTGCGGCTCGGAGAACCAACGCTCGGCCGCCTGCACGTCGCCCTCGATCGAGGTTTCGCCAGGCGGGTCGCCGAGAAAGTAGTTGACGCCCGTCTCGCGGGTCGCGGATGTCGCGGGCTCAGCTTCGCCCGGACGCAGCGCCCACACCCCGGCTCCGGCGATTATCGCGCCGACGAGCAGCCCGACGGCCGCGGGCACCAGCCAGCGACGTGGTTCTCCGCTCGCTGAGCTGGCCGAAGCGTCGGTGACTGTCTCCGCCGGAGGCGCTTCGACAGGTTCAGCGACCGGGGGCTCAGCGACCTCGGGTTCGGCCTCGAGGCGCGCGAGCTCCGCCAGAGCGGAGGCGGCAGCTCGCTCTTCGTCGGCGTTCGTCGTGCGGCCGAATGCGACGCGACGCAGCCGGTCTAGCTCGTTGCTGCGCGCGGCATCGGATGCAGCGTCCGTTTCACTCATACCTACCGTTCGTTGCCAGCTCGCAACGAGATTGGGGTGCAGCTGGCTCGATAGTCTCGATTTCCTTGTGCCACCCTGAGGTGGCATAGCGAAATCGTAACTGCCGATCCGTCAGCGCAGGCCGTCGGGATAGCTCGGGCAGGCCAGTTCGACCGCCGCGAGTTCGGCGTCGTAGATGTCGGTCGCGCTCGGATTCCAACCCTGTCGAGGCCATTCGGTCACGAAGGATTCCTTGGTGGGAATGGCCTGAAGCTTCATCGGCCCACCTCACGAGTTTTGATCAGCTTAGCCAGTCTCGTGTGGGTTGAGTAGATCGCCCAGCGACCGTATCGAAACCAGTGGGGGTTTCGATACAGGCCGCAAGCGGCCTTACTCAACCAGCAGTGCGGTCCCTGAGCTTGTCGAAGGGCACTTCGACAAGCTCAGCGACCGAATTAGGCAGTGGGGGTGGCCTCCGCGAGCTCGGCGCCGAAGATGGCTACCAGGAGGGTATTCGTCCAGGCGATGAGGGCGGCGTCGTCGAGCGGCTCGCCGTTGACGCGCGGCATGGGGATCGCGACCGCGGCGTTCGCGGCGAAGTACTTCGATCCCGGGTACATGCGCTGCAGCCGGATCTGGATCGAGTCGGCCAGCGCGACGCCGGCGATGCGCAGGTTGCCGCCCATCGCGACGACCTCGCTGAGCCCGGCCTTCACGGCCATGCGACGCAGGCGGGACACCGCGATGAGGTTCGTCACCTGCTCGGGCGGCTCGCCGTAGCGGTCCGCGAGCTCCTCGAGCACGAGATCGATCTGCTCGGGGGTCGAGGCAGGCGCCGAGGCGGTCGAGAGCTTCTGGTACGCCTCGAGGCGAAGGCGTTCGCTCTCGACGTACTCCTCGGGGATGTGCGCGTCGACGGGCAGCTCGAGACGCAGTTCGGTCTGGCCCTCGGCGACGTCACCACGGAAGGTCGAAACGGCCTCCCCGATCATCCGCAGGTAGAGGTCGAATCCGACGCCCGCGATGTGTCCGCTCTGCTCTCCGCCGAGCAGGTTGCCCGCACCGCGGATCTCGAGGTCGCGCAGCGCGATCTGCATGCCGGCGCCGAGCTCGTTGTTGGCGGCGATCGTGGACAGACGCTCGTGGGCTGTCTCCGACAGCGGCTTCATCTCGTCGTAGAGGAAGTAGGCGTAGGCGCGTTCGCGTCCGCGACCGACACGGCCGCGCAGCTGGTGCAGTTGGCTGAGCCCGTACTTGTCGGCGCGGTCGATGATGAGCGTGTTCGCGTTGGCGATGTCGAGGCCGGTCTCGACGATAGTCGTAGAGACGAGGACGTCGAACTTGCGCTCCCAGAAGTCGACCATCACCTGTTCGAGCACGCTCTCGGGCAGCTGGCCGTGGGCGATCGCGATGCGCGCCTCGGGTACGAGCTCGGAGAGCTGGGCCGCGACGCGGTTGATGGATGACACGCGGTTGTGCACGAAGAAGACCTGGCCCTCGCGCAGCAGCTCACGGCGGATCGCGGCGGACACCTGCTTATCGCTGTACGGGCCGACGAACGAGAGGATCGGGTGGCGGTCTTCGGGCGGGGTCGCGAGGGTCGACATTTCGCGGATGCCCGTGACCGCCATCTCGAGGGTGCGGGGAATCGGGGTCGCGGTCATCGCGAGGATGTCGACGTTGGTCTTCAGCTTCTTCAGCGCGTCCTTGTGCTCGACGCCGAAACGCTGCTCCTCGTCGATGATCACCAGGCCGAGGTCTTTGAAGGCGATGCCCGAGCCGAGCAGACGGTGTGTTCCGATGACGACGTCGACCGTGCCATCCGCGAGGCCCGCCAGGGTCTCCTTCGATTCCTTCTCGGTCTGGAACCGGCTGAGGGCGCGCAGGTGCACCGGGAACCCGGCGAAGCGCTCGGCGAAGGTCTCCATGTGCTGGCGCACGAGCAGCGTGGTCGGCACGATCATGGCGACCTGCTTGCCGTCTTGCACGGCCTTGAACGCGGCGCGCACGGCGACCTCGGTCTTGCCGTAGCCGACGTCGCCCGAGAGCAGGCGGTCCATCGGGATGGGGCGCTCCATGTCGGCCTTGACCTCGTCGATGGTCGTGAGCTGGTCGACGGTCTCGGCGAACGGGAAGGCGTCTTCGAGCTCGCGCTGCCAGGGCGTGTCCTTCGGGAAGGCGTGGCCCTTCGACGCCATGCGCGCCGAGTAGAGCTTGACGAGCTCGACCGCGATGTCGCGCACGGCCTTGCGCGCCTTGTTCTTGGCGTTCGACCAGTCGCTGCCGCCCATCTTGCTGAGGCTGGGTGCCTCGCCGCCGACGTAGCGGCTGAGCAGGTCGAGCTGGTCGGTGGGTACGTAGAGCTTGTCGCCCGGCATGCCCCGCTTGCCCGGGGCGTATTCGATGACGAGGAACTCGCGGCTGCGCTTGACGGCGTTGCGTCCGCCACTGGAGACCTCGCGCTGCACGAGTTCGATGAACTTGCCGATGCCGTGGGTCTGGTGCACGACGAAGTCGCCGTTCTTCAGCTGCAGCGGGTCGACGACGTTCTTGCGGCGGCTGGCGAGCTTCTTGACCTGGCGCGCGTCGTAGCCGACGGCGCGGCCGTAGAACTCGCTCTCGTTGAGCAGGGCGAACTTGATCTCGGGCAGCTCGAACCCGTGCTCGGCCGAGGCCTTGAGCAGGTAGGCGACGCCGGGTTCCAGCACGGTCCCTGAGCCCGTCGAAGGGAACGAATCCACGAGCCGCCCCGCCAGCTCGCGCTCGGCGAGCACGTCGACGGCGCGCTCGACCAGGCCCTGGCCGCGCGCGACGATGGCTACGTTCCAGCCGTCGCGCAGCAGTTGCTCGACGTGGTCGATGGCGCCGGTCGGCTGTCCGGCGAAGCTCGGCACGGCGGTCGCGTCGATGCGCACGTAGTGGTCGTCGGCATCGAGGGTGGCGGCGACGCGGGCTTCCAAGGCGCTCCCGGTCGCTGAGCCTGTCGAAGCGCCGCCCCCTTCGACAAGCTCAGGGTCCGTGGCCGCACCGCTGTCGAACGAACTCATGGTCCACCAGGCGCGCTTGCCGGCCGAAGCCCGCAGCGCGTTCAGCGTCACGAAGTCGCCCGCGTCGAGGTCGATCGGTGCTTCGGCGCCCGCGGTGGCGGCGTTCCAGGCGGCGGCGAGGAACTCCTGGTTGGTCTCGACGAGGCTCACGGCACGCGTCGCGACCTTCTCGGGCGAGAGCACGACGACCGCGGCCTCGTCGGGCAGGTAGTGGGTGAGCGGCACCAGTCGGTCGAGCAGCGCGGGCGCGAGCGACTCCATGCCGTCGACGGGGATGCCCTCGCCGATCTTCGCGAGCATCTGGGCGAGACCCGGAAACTCGTGCTGCATCTCGCGGGCGCGCTGGCGCACAGCGGGGCTGAGCAGCAGCTCGCGGCTGGGCGGAAGTTGCGCGTGCTCCACGGTGTCGGCCAGCGAGCGCTGATCGGAGACCGAGAACGGGCGGATCTGCTCCAGCTCGTCGCCGAAGAACTCGAGGCGCAGGGGGTGCTCGTCGGTGGGGGCGAAGACGTCGAGAATGCCGCCGCGCACGGCGAACTCGCCGCGACGCGTCACCATGTCGACGCGCGAGTAGGCGAGGTCGATGAGCTCGAGCGTGATGCCGGGCAGGCTGTAGCCGCGTCCGCCGGCCTTGAGGTCGATGGTCGGCGTCTCGATGAGGTTGTCGGCGAGCGGCTGCAGGGCGGCGCGCACGCTGGCGACGACGATGATCGGGCGCGAGCGGTCCCATTCGGCGAGGCGGCGCAGCGCGGAGATGCGCTTGCCCACGGTCTCGCTGCTCGGGCTGAGCCGCTCGTGCGGCAGCGTCTCCCACGCCGGGAACTCGATGATCTCGGCGTTCGGCAGCACCGACGACAGCGACTCGCGCAGCGCTTCGCTCTCGCGCCCGGTCGACACGATCGCGAGCAGCGCCTGCGCTTCTGGCCGCTTGGCCAGCAGGCCGGCGATGAGCGGGGCACGGAGCCCGTCGACGAGCGAGAATTCTGCGTTGCGGGTGGCGTACGAGAGTGCTTCCTCGAACGTGTGGGCGCGCGAAAGCGCCGTAATCAAACCTTCGAGTATCACCGGTTAAGTGTAGGCGGTGCCGCCGACACCCGCCGGGGTCGCGTCAGATGCGCTAGGCCGAGCCCTGCGTCGCGCCCGAGGCCCGCGACGGGCTCGCCAACACGGCGCGGGCGTGGGCCGCATCCGTCACCGCGCTCCTGATGCCCTCGCGGTAGGAGGGGTAGGCGGGCGCCCAGCCGAGTTCGGCACGCGCACGCGCGTTCGAGACCCTGATGGATGTCGCGGTCAGCAGTTCTGCGCGGTACGGGGCGGTGCGGCGCATCCACCACGACGGCACGACCGTCGGGTCTGGCGACTCGAAGGCCCGCGCTCGAGCCTCGTGCACCTCGCGCCACGTCGCGGGGGTGTCGTCGACGACGTTGTACACCGAGCCGGCGGGTGCCTCCAGCGCGGCGACGGTGGCGGCCGCAGCATCCTCGACGTGCACGAACGGCAGCACGCCGGCGGCGTCGGAGACGACGGTCGGGATGGGTCCACGGCCGCGGTAGAACAGCCCGTAGCGCAGGGCGACTCCGCCGAACGCGCGCGTCTGCTGCTCGTTGCTGAGCAGTGCGCGGTGCACCTCGTCGATCGGTCCGCCGGGGCGTCCGCCGAAGGCAGAGTCTTCGTCGACGGGCTTCTCGCCGAAGTTCTCGAATCCGTAGCCGTAGAACGCGGAGGCGGAGACGAAGCGCGTGGCGCCGGTCGCGCGGGCCGCCGCGATGAGGGCGCTCGTGCCCTCCATGCGCAGGCGGTTGGTCTGGTGCATGTGGGAGTAGCGGCGGGGTTCGCGGGTCAGCGCTGTGGCCTGATGGATGACGGCGTCGAACTCGAGTCCGTCGACGGCGGCGAGCAGCGACTCACGGTCGATGATGTCTGCCTCGAGCTCGGTCGAGCCGAACAACGTGACCCCCGTGGGGCGGCGGGCGACACCGGTGACCACGTGGCCGGAACGCACCAGGAGAGGCACAAGGAGACGCCCTATTTCTCCGGTCGAACCGGCAAGTAGAACGCGCATGCCTTAAGAGTAGGCGAGCCTCGGAGGGAAAAAATCCCCCTTGAGGATGAGCGATTTCAGTCGGCGGGGCTGGCCGTATGGAAACGCAGCTGGGCGGCCGTGAGGCTCTCGCCGGCGACCTGCTCGACGGCGTCCGCGGCATCCGAAATCAAATTAGGCAGGACCTTCTTCTCGTCGCTCGAAAAGTCTTTCAGAACGAAGTCCGCGGCCGGCTGCCGGCCGGGAGGGCGTCCGATGCCGATGCGCACGCGCACGAATTCGGGACTGCCGATGGCGGCGGCGATATCGCGCACGCCGTTGTGGCCGCCGTGACCGCCGCCGATCTTGAGCTTGATCGAGTCGAAGGGGATGTCGAGCTCGTCGTGCAGCACGATGAGGTTCGACGGCTCGAGCTTGTAGAAACGCATGAGCGCCGCGACCGGGCCGCCGGACACGTTCATGTACGTGTTCGGTTTGGCGAGGATGACACGGGGCCCCTGGCCGCTCAGTCTGCCCTCGGCGACCGTGGCATTGGTCTTCTGGCTCTTGAACGGCGCACCGATACGGCGCGCCAGTTCGTCGAGGGCCATCTGGCCCACGTTGTGGCGATTCCCGGCGTAGCCGGGCCCGGGGTTACCGAGCCCGACTACAAGCCAGGGGTTCTCGTCCAGCTTCAGCTACTCAGGGCTGAAACTACTCGGCGGCCGGAGCGTCTTCGCCCTCGGCGGGAGCCTCTTCGGCGTCCTCGCCAAGGTCCTGCTCCTGAGCGATCGAGATCGAGACGATGAGGGTGTCCTCGTCGGTGATGAGCGACGCGCCCTCGGGAAGGACGAGGTCCTTCGCGAAGATCTGGGTGCCGTCTTCGGCGCCCTCGATCGACACGGAGACCGACTCGGGGATCGCGGTCGCGAGGGCCTCGAGCGAGATGGTGTTCGAGTCCTGGTTGACGGTCGTTCCGGGAGCAGCTTCGCCGTCGAGGTGCACGGGAACGTCGATGATGACCTTCTCGCCCTTGCGCACGACGATGAGGTCGATGTGCTCGATGATCTGGCGAACCGGGTCCTTCTGAACGTCCTTGACCAGCGCGAGCTGGACCTTGCCCTGGATGTCGAGCTCGAGGATCTGGTTCGACTTGCGCAGGATGAGGCTGACCTCGTGGCCCGGCAGGGTGACGTGCTGCGGCTCGGTGCCGTGTCCGTAGATGACGGCGGGGATCTTGCCGACGGCGCGGATCTTGCGAGCCGCACCCTTGCCGAAGCTCTCGCGGATCTCGGTGACGAGGTGGTTGCTGATTTCGGCCTGAGCCATGATTTATCTCCTTGTGACGGGACCTGCGGCCCACGTGAATTTTCAACTCGAACGCATATGTCAGCGTGAGGAAGACGTGAGGCCAGATGGCCGATGCCCGCTCCACCGCGTCGATCACGGATGCAATGCATCCCTCGCCGAAGTACAGCCGCCAAGCTTACACGGCGCGGCGGGCTTTCGCGATGTCGCCCTCACGCGCCCGGCTATCCTTCAACCATGTCCTTCAGTCTCCACACTCGCGCGGTCGACGACATCGGTCGTCGCATCGTCGACGGGAGGCTCGCCGCCGGCACGACCGTGCTCGCCGACCAGCTCGCGATCGAACTCGGGGTCGGCCGTTCGGTCATCCGCGAGGCGGTGCGCGTGCTGCAGTCGCTCGGGCTCGTGACGAGCGTGAAGCGCGTCGGCATCCGCGTGCTGCCCGACACGGCGTGGAACGTCTTCGACCCGCAGGTCGTGGCGTGGCGCGTCACCGGGCCTGGCCAGGGCGCCCAGTTGCGCTCGCTCACCGAGCTGCGCACCGCGGTCGAACCGATGGCGGCAGAGCTCGCCGCCCAGCACGCCGCCGACGAGCAGTCGGCCGAGCTGCTCGGCACCGCCGCCCGCATGCGCACCGTCGGTCGGGCCGGCGACCTCGATGCCTTTCTCGAGCTCGACATCCACTTCCACTCGCTCGTGCTGCGCGCGAGCGGCAACGAGATGTTCACAGCGATGGACGGCATGATCGCCGCCATCCTGCGCGGACGTACGACGCTCGGCCTCATGCCGTCCCGCCCCCACGAGGAGGCGCTGCAGTGGCACGTCGACGTGGCCGACGCCGTGCAGGGCGGACGTCAAGACGACGCGCGCACCGCGATGGACCGCATCATGCGGCGCACCGTGTCCGAGGTCGAACACGTCTGGAAAGACGTGCCACGCCCCGGACACTAGCGGTCAGAACCGCAGCAGTACTTTTCCGCTGACCGACGCGTCGAGCGCCACCGAGAACGCTTCGAGGGCTTCGGATGCTGCGAACTCGTGCGTCACGATGGGATCGACGGTGAGCGTCCCGTCGGCCAGGGCCGCGAGCACGTCGTCGATCTCGTCGGCGAAACGGAACGACCCGACGAGCTCGAGTTCGCGAGTGATGGCGAGGCTGATCAGCGCGGGCTGCTCGCCGGACGGCAACAGGCCGACCATCACGACGCGACCCCCGCGGGCGACACCCCGCACGGCCGAGGCGAGGCCGCGGTAGTTGCCCGAGGATTCGATAGCGATGTCCGCCTGCACGGCGGCGATCGCGTCGACCTCGGTGGCGAGTATGGTGTCGGTCGCCCCGAGCTCGCGGGCGATACGCAACGGGGTCTCGTGCAGGTCGACGGCGGTGATGCTGCTCGCTCCGGCGCGCTTGAGCACGGCGATCACGAGCGCCCCGATCGGGCCGGTGCCGACGACGAGCACCGACTTACCGGCGACGTCGCCGGCCCGGGAGACGGCGTGCCAGGCCACGCTCGCCGGTTCGGCGAGCGCCGCCCCCCGCAACGACAGGCCGGCCGGCAGGGTGCGCAGCATGCGGGTAGGCAGCGCCACGAACGTGGCGAAGGCGCCCTCGGTGTGCGGGTGGTGCGCCGCACTGCCGAGATAGGTGGAGCCGGGGGCGAGGTTCGGCCGGGACTCCGGGTACCGCACGCCCTCGACGGGCTTCGGCGTGGCCGGGTGGACGGCCACCGGCGTCCCGACGGCGGGGCCCGAGCCGTCGGCCGCCGCAGCTTGCACCGTACCGACCACCTCGTGCCCGAGGATCATCGGTTCGCGCAGGATCGACTCCCCCGCGGCGCCGTGCGTCCAGTAGTGCAGGTCGGAACCGCAGATGCCCCCGTACGCGATACGGATCACCGCTTCATCCGGAGCCGGCGTCGGCGCGGCCAGCTCGTCGACGCGCAGGTCGTCCTTGCCGTGCGCGACCACCGCGAGATTCGTTTCGTTCATCACACCACCACCGTCATTCCGCCATCGATGAAGATGACCTGTCCGTTCACGAAGTTGGAGCCGTCCGACGCGAGCCAGACGGCCGGGCCCACGATGTCGGCCGTCGTGCCCCAGCGATGAGCGGGGGTGCGGCCGACGATCCACGAGTTGAACGACTCGTCGTCGACGAGGTTCTGCGTCATCTCGGTGTGGATGTAGCCCGGCGCGATCGCGTTGACCTGGATGTCGTGCTCGGCCCACTCCGCGGTCATCGCCCGCGTGAGGTTGCGCACGCCGCCCTTCGAGGCCGTGTAGGGCGCGATCGTCGGTCGGGCCAGGTCGGTCTGTACCGAGGCGACGTTGACGATCTTGCCGCCGCCGCGCTCGATCATGCCGCGCGCGACCTCCCGCCCGACGAGGAACGCGCTCGTGAGGTTGGTGCGCAGCACCCGGTCCCAGTCCTCGACCGCGAGGTCGAGAAGCGGGACCCGGTGCTGCACGCCGGCGTTGTTGACGAGGATGCGGATGGGCCCGACCTCGGACTCGACCGAGCGGATGCCACGGGCCACCGCCTCGGCGTCGGTGATGTCGAACGCGATCGACTTGACCGCACCGAACTCGGCCTCGAACTCGGCGGTCGTCTCGGCGAGGCGGCGCTCGTCCCGGCCGTGCAGCACGACAGTCGCGCCCGCCTCGGCGAGTCCGCGCGCGATGGCCTTGCCGATGCCCCGGCTGGAACCGGTGACGAGCGCGATACGCCCGGTGAGATTGAAGAGAGTCGAGCCCATGGCGTTAGCCGACCGCGCCAGCGATGAGGAAGATCGCGAGGGCGAACACGAAGCCGCAGACACCGACGAGCGCCTGGCCGACGGTCCACGTCTTGAGCGTCGTCTGGGTGTCCATGCCGAAGAAGCGGCTGACGAGCCAGAAGCCGGAGTCGTTGACGTGGCCCGCGAACACCGAACCGGCAGCGAGGGCGAGCACGATGGCGGCGAGCTCGACCGGGTTGAGGCTGGCGTCGCCCTGGACGACGGGCTGCACGAGGGCGGCCGCCGTGGTGAGCGCGACGGTAGCCGAGCCCTGGGCGACGCGCACGATGGCGGCGATGACGAAGCCGGCGACGATGAGCGGCAGGCCGATGGCGTCGAGGGAGTCGGCGATTGCGTTGCCGATGCCGCTGGCGCGAAGAACGCCACCGAACATTCCGCCGGCACCCGTGATGAGGATGATCGCGCACACCGGACCGAGCGCGCTGTCGACGATGCTCTCGACGAGCGTCGCCTTCTTGTTGCGCCTCCAGCCGAGCAGCCACATCGCGAAGAACACGGTGATGAGTAGTGCGATCGGGGTCTCGCCGAGCAGACGCAGGATCTGCACGAAGCCGTTGTCGAGCGAGACGACCTCGGCCGTGGCTAGGGCGTTGAGGCCGGTGTTCATAAAGATGAGGACGAGCGGCAGCAGCAGGAGGAAGACGATCGTTCCGAGCTTCGGCGACGACTTGAACTCCTCCGCAACACCGTCGTCTTTGGACCCGAAGAGGATGTTCGGGATGGCGATGTCGTACTTGCGGCCGACCCAGCCACCGAACTTGTAGCCGACGATGTACCAGGTGGGGATCGCGACGAGCAGACCGAAGACCAGCACGAGGCCGACGTCCGCGCCGAGCAGGCCGGTGGCGGCGACGGGGCCGGGGTGCGGGGGAACGAAAATGTGCATGACCGAGAACGCGGTGGCAGCCGGGAACGCGTAGAGCAGCAGCGATCCGCCGAGCCGTCGGGCAACGGCGAAGATGATCGGCAGCATGACCACGAGGCCGGCGTCGAAGAAGATCGGGAAGCCCATCATGAGGGAGGCGATCGAGAGAGCCAGGGGCGCCCGCTTCTCACCGAACTTGCGGATGAGTGCGTCGGTGAGCACCTGCGCGCCACCGCTGGTCTCCAGCATCCTGCCGAGCATCGCGCCGAGACCGACGAGGAGCGCCACCGTGGCGAGCGTGGAGCCGAAGCCCAACGTCAACGTCGGGACTATCTGGTTGGCCGGCACGCCCGTGGCGATCGCGGTCACGAGGCTGACCACGATGAGGGCGAGGAACGCGTGGATGCGAGCCCCGATGATAAGGAAGAGCAGGAGTGCGATCGCGCCGAGCGCGATCAGCAGCAATCCCCACGTGGGCAACTGCCACACGAGTTCAATGTCGGTCATCTTCGTCCTAACTGTGGATGGGGCTGAACTCAGGCGACAGCGAAGTCGGCGAGCTTTTCTTTCACGAACCGGACCATCTCGTCCGGAGTCTGGGCGAGGTCGACGACGATTGCTCGCTCGTCTGCCTCGAGGGGCTCGAGCGTCGCGAACTGCGAGTCGAGCAGGCTGTTGGGCATGTACTCGTGATTGCGGTGCGACTGACGCTCGGCGATGATCCCGCGTTGGCCGGAGAGATGCACGAACACGGTGCTGGGTGCGTACGAGACGAGCTGCGTGCGGTAGCGGCGCTTGAGCGCGGAGCAGGCGACGACGACCGCGTTCCCCTCGGCCAGTTCGGCGCCGATGCGCTCGGCGATGATCTCGAGCCAGGGCGCCCGGTCTTCGTCGTTGAGCGGATGACCGGCGGCCATCTTCTCCTTGTTGGCGCGGGGGTGCAGGTCGTCACCGTCGATGAAGTCGAGGCCGAGGGCGTTGGCCAGGGCGAGACCGATCGTCGACTTTCCCGAACCGGAGACCCCCATCACGATCATGGGTGGATAGCTCGCGGGCATGAGTGCTCCTTTGCTGGGTGTCGACGCGTCATTACGTCTGACAACAAGCTGCGCACTTCCGCATAAGTCAGACTTATTAGGAGATCGTATGCACGGATTGCCCGTCGCGCAACTCTTTCGTCGCATCGAGCTTCGTCACACTCCGGCGCCGCGCGCAAGCGTTGCTTTAGTCTGAGAGGGCGTGCCGCGGCTCGTCATCCGTCGCGGCAGGACCACTTTTCCGCGTGATTGCAAGGAGAAATACCCCCATGGCAGAAGCCACTCAGGCCCAGGCGAACATCGGCGTAGTGGGCATGGCGGTGATGGGCTCGAACCTCGCCCGCAACCTCGCCTCCCGCGAAGGCAACACCGTCGCGATCTTCAACCGCTCGTACGAGAAAACGCAGACCGTGCTCGACGAGCACCCCGAGGCCGAGTTCCTCCCGGCTTCGTCGTACGAGGAGTTCGCGGCGTCGCTGTCGAAGCCGCGCACCGCGATCATCATGGTGCAGGCAGGCCGCGGAACCGACGCCGTGATCGACGCGCTGACCGAGGTGTTCGAGCCCGGCGACATCATCGTCGACGGCGGCAACGCGCTGTTCACCGACACCATCCGCCGCGAGAAGGCCGTGCGCGAGACCGGCATCAACTTCGTCGGCGCGGGCATCTCCGGCGGCGAAGAGGGCGCCCTGCTCGGCCCGTCGATCATGCCCGGCGGTTCCGCCGAGGCGTGGGAGACCCTCGGCCCCATCCTCAAGTCGATCGCCGCGGTCGTCGACGGCGAGCCCTGCGTGACCCACGTCGGCACCGACGGCGCCGGACACTTCGTCAAGATGATCCACAACGGCATCGAGTACGCCGACATGCAGCTCATCGGCGAGGCCTACGACCTCATCCGCCGCGGCACCGGCAAGACGCCCGCCGAGATCTCGGAGATCTTCACCGAGTGGAACAAGGGCGAGCTCGAAAGCTACCTCATCGAGATCACCGCCGAGGTGCTGCGCCAGGTCGACGCGAAGACGGGCAAGCCCCTCGTCGACGTCATCCTCGACCAGGCCGGCAGCAAGGGCACCGGCGTCTGGACCGTTCAGACCGCCCTCGACCTCGGCATCCCCGTCTCCGGCATCGCCGAGGCCGTGTTCGCCCGCTCCGTGTCGTCGAAGCCCGCGCAGCGCGCGGCCGCCGCGGCGCTGCCCGGACCGACGGCTAACCCGGTCGAGGACGTCGACGGCTTCATCGAGGGCGTACGCCAGGCGCTTTACGCCTCGAAGGTCATCGCCTACTCGCAGGGCTTCGACGCGATCGTCGCCGGCGCCGAGCAGTACGGCTGGGACATCAAGAAGGGCGAGATCGCGAAGATCTGGCGCGGCGGTTGCATTATTCGCGCCCGCTTCCTCAACCGCATCACCGAGGCCTACGCCGAGAACCCCGGCCTCGTCTCGCTCGTGACAGCGCCGTTCTTCACCGACGTCGTCGCCACGACGCAGGAGGCCTGGCGCAACGTCGTCGCCGACGCCGCCCACGCCGGAATCCCGGCTCCGGTGTTCGCGTCGTCGCTCGCGTACTACGACAGCCTGCGCGCCGACCGCCTGCCCGCCGCCCTCACGCAGGGCCAGCGCGACTTCTTCGGCGCACACACCTACAAGCGCGTCGACATGGACGGCACGTTCCACACCCTGTGGAGCGGCGACCGCACCGAGATCGAGTCGGTCGACAGCCACTAGCGCGGCATGGTCGCTGAGCTTGTCGAAGCGCCCTTCGACAGGCTCAGGGACCGCCAGCACTACCAGCGCGGCTCGTCAGAACCCAATTCTGTCGGGCCGCGTTCGTAGTTGAAGGCGATGTCGCCGACCGTGAGCGGCGACGCGAGCAGGTCGGCCGGGCCCCACGGGGTTGTGATGCGCGTCGTCGGTCCCTGAGCCTGTCGAAGGGCCTGTGAGTGGTCGCCCTTCGACGGGCTCAGGGACCGCGGCAGCTCCAGCGCCGTGCGCGCCAGCGACAGGCGGGCCGAACTCGACACGCTCTCGCGGCGCATCCGCCCGATCGCGACGAGCGCGGCCGCGGCCGCCAGATACCCGGTCGCGTGGTCGAGCGCCTGCACCGGCAGCGGCGTCGGCCGGTCGGCCTCGGCCCAGTGCATACCAGCCTCCGCGATGCCGCTCGACATCTGCACGAGGCTGTCGAACCCGCGGCGCGCGCTCCACGGTCCGCGCCAACCGTAGGCGTCGAGCGAGACCTCGATGAGCCCCGGTCGCAGGTCGCGGCGGCGCTCCGGCGAGACCAGGTCGTCGAGCGCACCCGGCCGATAACCGTGCACCAACACGTCGCTGTGCGCGACGAGCCGCTCGAGCGCGTCGCGTCCCACCGTCGTCGTCGCGTCGATGCGCGCGGCCCGTTTACCCAACGTCATCTCGGGCATAATCGCCGGTTCGTCCCAGTCGGGCGGGTCGACGCGCAGCACGTCCGCGCCGAGCGAAGCGAGAAACCGGGTGGCGACCGGGCCCGCGATGACGCGAGTGAGGTCGAGCACGCGCAGGCCGGCCAGCGGACGCTCCCCCGTCGGCCGCCAGTTCTCGCGCGCGGCCGCGAAGCCGCCGGACGTCCAGCCGACGAGGGGCTCGCTCGCTACCGCGATGCCCTGCGGATGACGCGCCCACTCCTCAGGGCTGCGTATCACCGCCGCGCATCCGCCCGCCGAGACCACGGCCCGCTCGAGCTCGTCGCCGGCCCACGCCGCCACGGCCGCCTCCACCGCGGAACGCTCGGCGGGGGTGCCGAGCACCGCGAGGGCCGCCGCCCTGTGTCGGGGCGCGTTCGTGTGCAGCCGGATCCACCCGTCGGCGCTCGCGTAATCCCCGGCCAGGGCATCCCAGGGCGAGGGCAGCTGCCACGCGACGGGCATGAGCGCGGCACCGAACCAGGCGGCGGCGAGGCCGCGGTCGACGGTCACGGGAGCCGGGTCATCCGACAGCCTGCTCGCGGCGATGCCCGCGGTCGCTACGGCCGCCGCGGCGAACTCCGAGACGGCGAAGGCCGACTCGAGACCGCCGCTCCCGGTGAACGCGTACGGCACGGTCTGCAGGCCGAGGGCCGCGGCGAACGTCTCGACGAGGTCGTCTTCGGTCATCTGCTCACTGTAGGCATCGGGCGGCGCACGGCACAGGACCCTGCGAGAATAACCTGATGAGCGACGAGCACCCCGAGCTGAACGGCTACGAACCCGGCGACGGCAAGCCGCTGCGGTCGAAGCGCACCCTCACGATGATGCGCGTCGTCGTTGTGCTCGCGCTCGTGGGGCTGATTCTGCCGGGCATCGTCACCACGTGGAGCGTCGCCGCGTCGTCGGCGCAGTCGGCGTGCGCGGTGTGGGTGGAGTATTCGGTCGCCGGAGACAGCGGCGCGGATGCCCGTTTCGAGGTATTCGGACCGGGCGGCATGGGCTGGGAGTGCTACAGCGACGGGGAGTTCGGCGGCGACCGGCACATCGTGTCGCTCGGGCTGATCCCGGGGCCGCCGACGCTGCCGCTGGTGCCGACGCAGTCGAGCTAAACGCTCAACCTCCGAGGCACCCGAGCCGGTTTCGGCGCGATGAGCCCGCCGCGGACGCGTCATCCGCCCGAAAACGGCTCATCTGCGACCGGCGGGTTCCCTACGCGGCGCCGTCGAACATCGAGGTGACCGACCCGTCGTCGAAGACCTCGTAGATGGCGCGTGCGAGCAGCGGTGCGATCGGCAGCACGGTGAGCGACGGGAAGCGCTTCTCGGGAGGCAACGGCAGCGTGTCGGTGACGACGACCTCGTCGATGAACTCGCTCTGCAGCAGTTCGACGGCCGGGTCGGAGAACACGGCGTGCGTCGCGGCGACGATGACGCCGAGGGCGCCCGCCTCCTTGAGCGCCTGCGCGGCCTTGGCGATGGTGCGGCCCGTGTCGATCAGGTCGTCGACGATCAGGCAGACGCGGCCCTCGACCTCGCCGACGATCTCGTGCACGGAGACCTGGTTCGGCACCAGCGGGTCGCGGCGCTTGTGGATGATGGCGAGCGGGGCGCCGAGCTTGTCGCTCCAGATGTCGGCGACGCGCACGCGGCCCATGTCGGGCGAGACGACGGTGAGCGTGGTGTTGTCGAGCTTCTTGAAGTGCTCGAGGAGGACCGGCATTGCGAAGAGGTGATCGACGGGGCCGTCGAAGAAGCCCTGGATCTGCGCGGCGTGCAGGTCGACGCTCATGATGCGGTCGGCGCCGGCGGCCTTGTAGAGGTCGGCCATCAGGCGGGCGCTGATCGGCTCGCGGCCGCGGCCCTTCTTGTCTTGGCGGCCGTACGGGTAGAACGGCACGACGACGGTGATGCGCTTGACCGAGGCACGCTTGAGCGCGTCGACCATGATGAGCGACTCCATCACGTGCTCGTTGAGCGGCGCGGGCATCGACTGCAGCACGAAGACGTCGGCTCCGCGCACGCTCTCGTCGTAGCGGGCGTAGATTTCGCCGTTGGCGAAGGTGCGGGCGTCGGTGTGCACGACGCTGGTCTCGAGTGCTGCGGCGACGTCGAGGGCGAGCTGCGGGTGCGCGCGACCCGAAACGATCACCAGTTTCTTCTGTCCGGTTTGTTTGATCTCGGACACGGTTCCCGCTCTCTGTTCGACTCGCCTGAAATTCTTGAAAGAGTGGGGGTTACTCGTCGCTGTCGTTCGCCGCCGCGGCCGCAGTGGCCGCCGCAGTTCCCGCCCGGTTCTTCTCGACCCAGCCTTCGATGTTGCGTTGCGGAGCCACGTTCACACCGAGTGCCCCGGCGGGGATGTCCTTGCGGACAACGGTGCCGGCGCCGGTATAGGCTCCGTCGCCAATTGTAACCGGGGCGACGAAGACGTTGTGCGAGCCCGAGCGCACGTGCGAGCCGACGACGGTCTTGTTCTTGTTCACGCCGTCGTAGTTCGCCGTGATGGTTCCGGCCCCCACGTTCGACTCGACGCCCACCGTGGTGTCGCCGATGTAGCTGAGGTGCGGCACCTTGCTGCCGTCGCCGATCGTGGAGTTCTTCGTCTCGACGAAGGTGCCGATCTTGCCCTTAACACCGAGCACGGTGTTCGGGCGCAGGTATGCGAACGGGCCGACGGTCGCGCCGGCGCCGACCACCGCGAGGGTGGCGTCGGTGCGCACGATGGTGGCGTTCTCGCCGACCTCGCAGTCGACGAGGGTGGTGTCGGGGCCGATCTTGGCACCGGTGGCGATGCTGGTCGCGCCCTTGAGCTGCGTGCCGGGGAGGATCTCCACGTCGGGCGCGATCGACACGTCGCTGTCGATCCAGGTCGTCGCCGGGTCCTGGATGGTGACGCCGGCGCGCTGGTGGCGCTGCACGATGAGCTGGTTGAGACGCAGTCCGGCCTCGCCGAGCTGCACGCGGTCGTTGACCCCGGCGACGCGCCACGGCTCGGTGACGGCGACCGCGCTGATCGTGGCACCGGCCGTGCGCAGCAGGCCGACCACGTCGGTGATGTACTTCTCGTTCTGGGCGTTGTCGGTGCCGACGAGGGCCAGCTGCGTACGCAGTGCCTGCACCCCGAAGACATAGGTGCCGGAGTTGATCTCGGTGATCGCCAGCTCGTGCGCCGCGGCATCCTTCTGCTCGACAATGCGGTCGAGCGCTCCCGACGCGTCGCGCACGACCCGGCCGTAGCCGGTCGCGTCGTCGAGGATGGCCGAGAGCAGGGTTGCGGATGCCGCGTCGGCACGGTGGGCTGCGAGCAGTCCGGCGAGGGTGTCGGCGTCGAGCAGCGGCACGTCTCCGCTCACGATCACGACGTCGCCGTCGAACCCGGCGGGCAGGGCGTCGAGCGCGACCTCGACCGCGCGGCCGGTGCCGGGGATGTCGTCCTGGTCGACGATGATCACGTCGGGGCTGAGCCCGGTGATCATGGTCGAGACGGCCTCCCGCTCGTGGCGCACGACTGCGAGCACGTGGGCCGGGTCGAGCTGGTGCACGGTGCCGAGCACGTGGCCGATGAGCGGCTGGCCGGCGATCTCGTGCAAAATCTTGGGCCGCTGCGACTTCATGCGGGTTCCCTGACCGGCGGCGAGAACGATTACGGCGAGCTGGGCGTCAGTCATGGTGATCATTCTGCCGCATCGCGGGCGCCTCGGTGATTGCGCCCACGCGCGCGCAATCCGGGGACGAAGGCGCACCGGCGCCCACCCGCGCACGTCCCGGGAGGCCGCGGAGGCGAGAGGCCCGGCGGTGTTTGCGCGCTTACGGGTCACGTGCGCAGCGGCGCGCTGCCGCAGACGTCCCAGGATCCCGCAGACGGCGGGGGGCGAGGGGAAGGGCGGGGTGGGCGGGCCCGGAACGTTGGTCTCGGCGGTCAGTGCTTCGCTGGTGCGGAGTTACTCAGACGCCGGAGCATTCAAAAGAGCCAAATCGTTGGCTCTTTTGACTGCTCCGCCTCCAGGATTCGAACCTAGACCGAACAGCTCCAAAGGCTGTCGTGCTGCCATTACACTAAGGCGGATCGCGCGAGGCAGGGCCTGCGCGCTCGTCAATTCTGCCAGATCGCGGAGCCGCCCGAGACGGCCGCTTCGCGCGGACCCCAGATAATAGGTCAATGCCCACTAACGACGAGGTCGACCGCATCGTCGGCGCGTGGCAGCGCGAGCGGCCCGATCTCGACTTCACGCCCCTCCAGGTGCTCAGCCGTGTCGGAAGGCTGGCCCGCCACCTCGACCGAGCCCGGCGAACGGCTTTCGCGGCATCCGACCTCGACTCGTGGGAGTTCGACGTGCTCTCCGCGCTGCGTCGCGCAGGCGCGCCCTACCAACTGAGCCCGAAGTCGCTGCTGCAGCAGACCCTCGTGTCGAGCGGCACCATGACCAACCGCATCGACCGGCTCGTGCAGCGCGGGCTCGTCGAGCGCCGCACCGACCCGAACGACGGGCGCGGCATCCTCGTGATGATGACGCAGGACGGCTGCGAACGAGTGGATGTCGCGATCGCCCAACTGGTGACCGCCGAGGCCGAACTGCTCGAGGCCATCTCCCCTCTCGATCAGGAACGGCTCGCCGGGCTGCTGCGCAAGCTCAGCCTCGACTTCGACTGAGCGTGCTCGCGGGTTGTTCCCGAACCGTGACCATCCGCCTTCCCGCAGCCCCGACTGCGCTGGTACGTTATTGCCAATTCCTCGAGAATGGATCACGATGTCTCCGTCCGCACGTCTCCCTCGCCGGCTCGCTGTCGCCACCATCGCCGTCGCTTCCCTCCTATTTGCCGTGATCGGAGCGGGCCCGGCGTCCGCTATCGATCTCCCGTTCGCGGTAACCGCTCCCGCTGAGGGCTCGACCGCGGCGTCGCGCACCCCGGTCTTCAGCGGTAACGGATTCGAGGGGGCCACCGTGACGGTGACACCGACAGCCGGGCAGGCGGATGCTGTTACCACCACTGTTCTGCCCGATGGCACGTGGACGACCGGCGGCGTGGCCTACGGCGTCACCGCGACAGCCACCCAACAGGCTGTCGTCACCCACACCACCTTCGGCGGGGTCACGGATTCGATCACCGTCTCCTTCGCGCTTCCGCCGGTCGCTACGGCGGGGTCCATCGTCATCACCAGCCCGGCGAACGGCACGACCCTCGACTCTTCATTGCTCACCGTGACCGGCACCGCGCCGGTCGGATCGGTCATCTCCTACTTCTTTCCCCTCGGCAGTGGTGACGGGCCTCCCTCGACGCTGACGGTCGGCTCGACGGGCACGTTCGCGCTCGAATTCGTGGTGCCCTATGAAAACGGCAATCCCTACGATTTCGTCTTCGAAGGCGTCACGGCGGGAGGACTTCCCCTGGCTCCGGCGACACTTACCTTCTCGCCCGCCCGGTTCCTCGCCGCTCCGACGATCATCACTCCCGCCCCGGGTGCCTCGCTGGTCGGATCGTCGGTCACCTTCACCGGAACGGGAGTCCCCGGTCGCAGCGTGATTGTCAGCGCCTACGTGCCGGGACTCCCCCTCGGCGAGTTCGAGCGGTATTCACGCGTCTCACCCGAGGCGGTCATCGACGCTCAGGGCCGGTGGACGACGTCGATCGCTTTGTTGCCGGCCACCTACACGGTGTTCGCTTCGCTCGTCGAGGTCGAAGGCGACGGCGGTTTCGTCATCTCGGACCCCTCGCCCGAGTTCAGGTTCACGCTCGCCGCGGGCACCGCGCCGACGGGCACCGCGCCGGCGGAACTCGCCAACACAGGTTTCGACGCGGGCATCGTCCTTCCGGCGGGAGTCGTGCTTCTCCTCGGCGGCTGTGCCCTCGTGCTGACACGCAGACGGCTCGCCGCGGAGTAGCCCGAGCCGCGGCGGGGGCGACTACCCGAAGCGGCCGTTGACGTAGTCGAACGTGCGCTCGTCGACCGGCTCGGAGAACATCGCCTCGGTGTCGCCGTGCTCGACGATCGCGCCGGGGGTGCCCTGCGAGGCGAGGAAGAACGCGCACTGCGTCGACACCCGCTGCGCCTGCTGCATGTTGTGGGTGACGATCACGATCGTGACATCCTGCGCCAGCTCCAGCATCGTCTCCTCGATCACGCGCGTCGACGTCGGGTCGAGGGCGGAGCAGGGCTCGTCCATCAGCAGCACCTGCGGCGTCACCGCGAGCGAACGCGCGATGCAGAGGCGCTGCTGCTGGCCTCCGGAGAGTCCGCCGCCGGGGGCGCGCAGGCGGTCCTTGACCTCTTTCCACAGCCCCGCCTTGGTGAGGCAGCTCTCGACGAGGTAGTCGCGGCGGTCGCGGTCGGCGCGGGTTCCGGTGAGCTTGAGCCCGGCGAGAACGTTGTCGTAGATCGACATGGCCGGGAACGGGTTCGGCTTCTGGAACACCATGCCGATGCTCTTGCGCGCGTCGACGAGCTTGCGCTCCACGTCGTAGATGTCGACGCCGTCGATGAGCACCTCGCCGGCGAGGCTGGCGGACGGCACGAGTTCGTGCATGCGGTTCAGGATGCGGAGGAAGGTCGACTTGCCGCAACCCGATGGCCCGATGAGCGAGGTGATGACGCCGGCCGGCATCTCGAGCGAGACACGGTCGAGCACCTGGTGGTCGCCGAACCACGCCGAGATGTTGCGAGCCTCGAGGGTCGCGAGCGTCGGGCGCTCGAGCACCATCGTCGAGGTCGCCGGCTCAGTCGACCTGGCCGTCTTCGGCGCTTTGGGCAGACGCAGGCGGTCGGTGACGGCGAGCGCTTTGCCGCGGGGTCGCGTGAGCGGCAACACCTGGGTGAGGTCGTCGTTGGGCTTGGGGTCGGTCATCGTCACTCGATTCGGGGCGGTCTTAGAGCAGGTTGGGGAGGAGGAGGGTGATCTGGTTGCTGACGTAGATCACGGCGAGAACACCCACGGGGACGAACACGACCCAGGTCTTCTGCGCGCCGATGCGGCGGAACGCCCAGACCGCGGCGAGCTGGGCCACGACCAGGAACTGCAGGGCGAAGACGAGCGCCCACACCGTGGAGGTGTCGGTCGCCATCGCCTGGTCTTGCGGTGGGAGCGCTGCGAAGGTCGTTTGACGCTGGCCGCTCGCCTGCACCTCGCTGCGCAACTGGGCGTCGACGTAGGCGATGCCCGTCGGGATGAACGATGCGCCGCGAGCGGTCTGCAGGATGAGCCGGCTCTCCCCCGCCTTCGGCGACGCCGGTGTGGGGTCTCCCGCGTAGCGCACTCCGACGACCTCGAAGACCTGCTTGCCCTGGCCGGTTCGCACGGTGAACGAGTCGCCGGGTGCGAGTTCCTGGATCCGCCCGAACGGGCCGCCGTAGGCCGCCGCGCGGCCCATGATCACGCTCACGCCCTGCTGGCCGGGGAGGACTGTGTCCCGACGATGGCCAGGGCCGGCCTTGAGGGTGTCGCCGGACGTTCCTTCGACGACCACGTCGTGCACGTCGAGCTGGGGAATGTCGATGACGGCGACAGGCGCTCCGTCGGCGAGCAGCACGTCCTCGAAGTTGCCCTCGCTCACGGGCGCCGTGCCCTCCGAGAGCTGCTGCCGGAATTCGTTGTAGAGCATCTGCTGCGAGACGAGGTTCTGCACCTGACTCAGCACCATCGCGTTCGCGACGAACGCGAAGAGGAGCGCGGCGACGATCATCAGCGATCCGCGCAGCAGCATCGCCCGAGGGGAGAGCGGCGCGTACTCCCGGGGCGGGCGCGGGGCGCGACGCGGAGGCCGGGGCGCACGCGGCGGCTTCGTGGCGCGCGGCCGACGAGGAGGACCGGTCGGCGCGGGTTGCTCCTCGACGGCCTTCTCGAGCTCCAGGGTCATGCGGGCACGCCGCGGAAGCCGAAGCGGAACGTCGGGCGCCGCAGGAACTGCGCCACGGAGACGCCCGCGAATCCGAGCACTCCGATCCCGCCCAGCGCAGCGACAGCCCAGGGCGGGATCACGACGAACTGGTCGCGCGTGAGCGAATCGAGCTCCACGCCGTCGACCACCTTCGGCGGCATGAGCGTGGCGTGCACCTGCACGAAGGTCGACTGACCGATTCCGTCGAGTCTCGCCTCGACGGTGCGGGTTTCGCCCGGCTTCAGGTCGGTGATCGAGACATTGTGGACTTCGCCGAGCCGGTTGCCGATCGGACCGTCAGCCCAGAACCGCACCGTCGAGGTGAAGGTGCTCTTCGACACGTTGCGTACGGTGAGGCTCGTCTCGCTGGCGCCGTCGAGGGGGTTGAGCGACCAGTCGTACACCGAGGTCAGCCCGCTCACGAACAGGATGCCGCCGAGGTCTACCTCGCCTTCGGCCGGTACGGGCTTGTCGGCGACGGGGGCCACGACGTCGGCCGCGGGTTTCGTCGGCGTGGTCGGCCGCGTCGTCGTCGTCGCGGGCGTCGTCGTGGCCGCGGGCGCGGGCGCTACCGGCCCGGGCGTGACCTCGATCGTGATTCCGATCCCGTTGTCGTCATCGTCGGTGACGGAGGCGAGGGCCGCGGACGACCCGAAGGCCATCGTCGCAACCAATCCTGCGGTACCGAAAAGCAGCAGTGTGGCGCCTCGGCGGGCGGTGTGTCGCGTCATCGTGCGTCTCCGTCTGTCAGTGTTGCGGATGCCACGAGCTCACCCTTGTCGGCGGCCTCGGCTTCGCGTCGCGCCTCCGCTTGCATGTGCGCGACCCACTCTTCGGCCCGCTTGCCGTCGATGCGACGACGGATGCGCAGGAAGAGGTATACGGCGCCGCCGACGACGAGCAGGATGACGAGCCACCACGGGATCGCAATGGCGACCGTGTCCCGGTCGACCACGGCAAGGGGGCCGGGGCTCGTCACGTTCTCCGCCAGGGTGGGAACCAACGACACGTACGAGTTGAGGTAGCCCAACTGGGCAACGCCCGGCACGCTCATGGTGACGACCCGCGTCGACCGCGGCAGCATCTCGGCAAGCTCCTCGCGAACGATGGGCGCCGCGCTGATTCCGAAGTAGGTCTTCACCCCGACGATCATGTTTCCGCCGAGCGCGATGTTGCCCGAGTTGCGCACCGTGAAGGTGACGGTGGTCGTTCCGTCGAGCGGGTTGATCGTGGACTCGTACGACGACGAGATGCTGCCCACCGTGAGGGCCGCCTGCAGCTCGCCCGGGACGCGCACGTAGAGTCGCGTGGCCACGCGACGGTCGACGAGGATCTGTCCCTGTGGCGAGGTGACCGAAGTGACGATGCCCGCCGCATGGTCGCCTGGCGAGGCATCCGCGGGAACCGCCAGCGTAAAGGTGACGAGCTTCGACTCGCCGGGCGCCAGCGGCACGTCGACGAACTTGGCACCGTTCTCGAAGGTGACCCAGGCGCCGGCATCGATCGCTTCGGCGTCGGTCTCGAGCAGGCCGTACGCCCCGTCCTCCGTGTTGAAGGCGTCGGTTGCGAACACCCGCATCGTCTGCGAGGTCGTTCCCGTGTTGCTGACGCTGTAGTTGTCGGTCAGTTGCTGGCCGGGAGCGGCTTCGTAGCTGAACCGGCTGCGGCCGTCGGGGCCCGTCTCGCTCGCGGGCGTACCGGAAATCCCGTCGGTGCCGTCGGCGGACGCGGCGACCGCCGGGGCACCGAGGTTCAGCCCTGCGGCCAGGATGAGGGCCGCTGTGATGAAGACGGAACCGCGGGCAAGACGGCGCGCCAAGAAGGGGATGCTGTGCACAGTACATTCACGCATCGTCAGTTGGCCTGCAAGCCTCCCGCTGCTGAACCAGATGTGAACGGGAGACCCTCTTTCGTGCCCGATTCCCGGCACAAAAAAGGAGGGGCCGCGGTAAGCGGCCCCTCCCCTCTTGTGGTGCTACTTCGAGGTGAGCGTCAGCGTCATCTTCGAGGTGTAGACGCCGGCCGCAGCCGTCGACGGAGCGACGAACTTGAGGTCGGCGTTCAGCACGGTGTCTCCGACGGTGGCGCCGTCGCTAGCCTCAGCGAACGGGCGTCCGGCCGTCGTCGCGGCACCGGCGGGCGCAGCCACCACGCCCGCGATCGGCGTGCCGACCACCTTGGGCGTCACGAGGAGCTGCGACGCCGGGATGGTGCTGCCCGCGGCGACGAAGTCGGCGACGGTGCTCGTGAGCGTCCAGCCCTTGTGGGTCTGGAAGCGCTCGTCCTTGACGGTGATGTCGCCGAGCGTTCCGGTCGAGGTCGACTGGTTGTTGACCAGGGTCGGGTTACCGATCGTGGCGGTGGTGCCGGCCGGAACGACGAGGCTGAGCGCACCCTCGGCAGCGGCCACGGTGGTCGCCGACAGGGTGATGTCGGCGGTGCCGGCAGCCGGCGCCGTGGGAACGGTCTCGGCGGGGTCTTCGAACGTGTAGTCGCCACCGGGCGCGATGTCGATGTAGTGGTACACGACGCCGGCGTCGGCGATCGTCAGACCGTTGTTCTTGACGAACGCGAATCCGATGCTGTACTTGCCTCCGTTGGCACGGATGGTAGCGAAGTTACCCTTCGACATACCGGACGGCGACAGGTTGGGCTGAAGCACGTTCTTCGTGCCGGGGTCGAATCCACCGTTGGACGTTGCGACCCAAGCGGTGACGACCGACTCCTGGCCGCGCGGTGCGATGAACGTCGTGACGTCGGTAGCGTCTGCCGATCCGATGAATCGCGCGTCGATGTCGGTCTTGTTCGTGGTTCCGAAGGACGACTGGTCCCACGCGACGACGGTTCCCGGGGTGATCAGTGTCTCGGTATCGGTGTTCCACGCGTAGATGGCGACGGATGATCCGTTGGACTCGACCGCGTACGCGGAGGAGATGGCGGAGCCCGAGATGAGAGCGGTTGCCACGCCGACGGCGAGGGCGATCTTGGTCTTGTTGAAACTCATGGTCTTACCTTTCTGGGTGAGGTGGAAGTGTTAGAGGTTGAGGTAGGCGCGCTGCGTGGTCGTCGTGGAAGGTGCGAGGAACCCGAACTTCTTCTTCACGGCGCCGGGGGTGCTGGCGGAGGAACCGAAGTTCGTGAGGCTTGCCGAGGTGCCGCTGACGAGTGCCGCGAGGCCGGCGTCGAACTTCGCACCGGCGACGACGCGAGCGTTCTCGACCACGAGGTAGGTGTCGCGGCCGAAGGAGGTGCTGGCGTAGTACGTGGCGCTCGGAACGAGCGCGGGAGCGGTGCCGGTGAAGGGCGTGGTGCCGGCAATCGGGCTTCCGAGCTGAACGCCGGCGACGGTCGTGGAGTTGGTGCCGGTCACACCGTTGGCCTGGGCGACCCAGCTGGCGACGGAGAACGGGATGATCTCGCCCTCAGCGAGCACGGTTGCGTCGTTCTCGGGGGTTGCGTTTCCCACGTCGGAGACGCCGGGCGCCACGGTCGTGCCCGAGGCGTAGCCGATGGCCGGGAGGAAGAAGTTGCGGGTACCCGAGCCGGCCTGGGGAAGACGCGGCTTGATCGCAGCGCCGTCGACCGTGGTCAGGGTGCCGTCGAAGATCTGCTTGAGCTGCACCGGGGTCAGCGTGGCCCAGGCGGCCGTGCCGCCCTTGTAGGCGTAGGCAACAGCGTCACGCGCGTAGGGCACGTAGAGCAGCTGGCCCGCGGCGTTGGCGTTGGAGCCGGGGCCGCTGGACGAACGAGCGATGTCGACCTGGCCGGTGATGACCTTGGCAGGGGTGGTGTTCGTTCCACCGGCGGAGTACGGGTTGCCGGTGATCGAAGCGCGCAGCGCGTTGACTCCCGCGCCGGAGCCAGCGGGACGGCCGAAGAACGGTCCGTTCGGCTTGGTCTGGATGGCCGCGCTACCGAAAGCGTCGAAGTTGCCGAGTGACGTGCCGTTCGACAGGATGCGAACGAAGGAACCGCTCGCGCTGGTGCCGTTGGTGAGGGCGTTGGTGGAATCCTGCAGGGTGTCCGATCCAACGAGCACGTAGCTGTTGGCGACGGGCTCGGCGTTGGCGGGCGTGAATGCGAGTCCGGCGAGGGCGATGCCCGCTGCGGCGCTCAGTGCGACGATCTTCTTGATCTTCACGAGGGTGCGATCCTTTCAAGGGGGTTTACCGAGCATCCGCGAGCGCGGCCGCTTCGACTTGTAGCTGCTGAGTTACTAGGTGCCGTCTCAGACGCTGGCAAGAGTGTGGGCATCAGAGGCGTTTCCTCTTCATGCGGGTGATTCCGGGAACCAGCAGAGCGGAGAGCAGGCCGGCGAGAACGCTGCCAGGGACCGCGTTCTGCAGCGCGGCGGCGGCGGGGTCATCGGGTGTGGCCTTGCCGGCGAGTGCCAGAACGGCTTCGCCGGTGGCAGTGGGCGGGGCGGGAGCCACGGGCACCGGTGCCAGGGTTCCGACCGCGGCGGGCTTGGCCGGCGCGACCGCCGCCGGCGGGGTGGGCGCGGGGGCGGCTACGGGAGCGGGCGGCGATTCGAGGACCGCGGCGGCGGCAAGGGCCTGCGCCTTCCACCCCGCCGGAATGGGCGCGTATCCTTCGGGAAGCTGACCCGCCTCGGTGCCCCGCCGCTGGCCGTCGGTCACGGCGTAGCGGATGAAGTCTGCGTAGGAGGCACGCACGTCGTCGTCCGCCATCGTCGGGCTGGCTGCCGCATAGACCGGAAGGGTGAGCGGGTACGCCGTCTTGGCCCCGAGAGCGGCAGCCGACTGCGGATCGAAACCGTAGACCTGGGACTGGCCCGCCGAGGCGGTCATGGCTGCCGCGCCGGCGGTCATGGACTCGATGGTCGGGGTGACGTACTCCCCCGCGGGGTTGAGAAGGGCCGCGGTGAAGACCTGATACTTGGCGGCGGCCGAGGTGTCGGTCAACCCGAGCACCCGCTGCACTCCCGGGAGGCTTCGGGCGGTTTTGGAGTACTTCTGCGGAACCGAAGTCGGATCCCAGCCACCGAGCACCTGACCGTTGCCGTTGAGCACCAGGTTGCCGCCCGATTCGAAGTTGTTCGTGTACGGGCGCCACGTCACCAGGTTGACCGGGGCAGCGACGCCGTCGGCCGGCTGCTCGATCGGGTCGGCCTTGGGGAAGTCGTCACGCGGCACCTCGAGAGCGGTGCCCGTCGGATTGCTCCCCGCGTCCGTGGAGCTGTAGGGGTTCACGACCATCCCGTACTCGTCCGGCTTGCCGGCGAGGAACTCGGAGGCGGCAGGGTCCGAGGCGACATAGGTCCACAGGGCGGTCGCCCCGTCGGAGCGCCCCTGCGGCAATAGAAGGTCGCCGAGGGAAGGGCTCACGAGCGCCTGGTTCTTCCACTCGGGATTGATGGCGAGAAACTCGGGGTCGTACGTGATGTTGCGGGCGTTATGACCCGGGCTCGCAGCGCTCTCGTATTTGACGTGCTTGCGGTTCGCGCCGTAGGGCAGCGAATCGAGATAGGAGTTCGTCAGCAGTTTCGCCACGAGTCGCGGGTTGAGATTGAGGCTGGTGAAGGGCATGCGCGCTTTGTCTTTGCTGGACTGGTCCGCGCTGTCGGCCGGCTCCCTGTCGACGGCAAAGGAGATGGCGACGCCCGCGACCGCGATCGGTGCGTAGGCCAGAGTGTCCGCCTGGTCGGAGACGAGCGCGCGCGACGTCAACGCGAGAGGTGCCGTTTCGGTGCCATTCGCCGCGAGCGCGGCGTCGGCCTCGGTGCCGGTGAGCAGCGTGTAGACGGATCCACCGTCTGCGGTGCAGAGCGACGGCTGCCACGAAGCGACGGCGTCGGCCGCGAGCTCGCTACCCGCCACGAGCCGCTCGGATGCTCCGATGGCACACCGTACGCCGGCGGGGCGGAAGTCGAGCTTGATGGCGAGCTTGTGCTTCCAGGTGTCCCAAAGGAGACCCGACTGCACGATCCCCGCCTCGCCCTGATCCGCGGTTCCGCGAGGGATGACCACGAGCCAACAGGACGATCCGGAGACGCTCCCGTCCTCGGCCTCGATGGGTGTTCCGCAGCCGAGCCCCTCGGACTGCACTACTGTCTGCAGCTCGATCTTCGCCGAGCCGGTACCGTCGCTGCCCGTGCCCGCCCAGCTGACCTCGTTGGTGGTGTACGGGCCGAAATACTTGTTGTTGTTGACGTCGGTGGTGACCACGGTGCCGTCGTCTTTGAAGAGCCGGTGGCCGTCCCTGACGTTCTCCACGATGTCTTCGGGCTTCCCGGTGGCCGCCCGGAAGGGGATGGAAGTGTAGGCAGAGGAGAGTCCCTCTTTCGGCGCCGTGTAGTTTTTATCCGCTTCCGCAACGACGTTGCCGTCTCCGCGGTTGCTGTCCCGCGACGTGCCGGGCGTGTTGTAGCCCCCGTACTGGCAGGTCGTGCGGTCGGGTTCGGCGGGTGCGTCGGGGTTCTTCTCGTCTTTGGGTGCGTCTCCCCAGCACTGCATGATCTGCAGGAAGTTCTCGCCGCCGGTCTGGCCGCTGGGCGGCGTCGACTTCTTGCCACCGGTCCAGCTGACCACCAGACCCTGTCCGACGAGGTTCTTGGTTTGTGAGACGGTGACGGCGAGGTCAGGGAACGGTGCGTTTCCCCAGTCCGGGTCTTGCTGGGTTGCCGAGATGGTGGCCGCCGTCGATGCCACGGCCGCGTCTGCCGTCTGGGCCGGGATGACCACTCCGCCGATGGTGAGGAGAGCGCCGACGACGAGCATCGTGGAGACGCCGGTGATGCCCGAAATGAGTCGGGTGCGGCCTGCGCCGGCAGCGGGTCGATTGGGCAAAGCGGTCTCCAGTGCTGAATTCTCAGCGGATTCTCGGGTGAAGTCGATTGAGATTATTGGCGGTCAGTGGCGCTCAGATGAACGGATGCGGAACTACCTCTACCCGCCGACAGTCCGGTTGGGGGTGACCGTCCAGGGGGTACGCGAAAGGTCCTCGCGGGTGCGAGAAATGGCTATTGGCCGGGGCTTTTCCCGCCGGCGCGCTTGAGGCGCCGCGACAGGACCGGCGGTAGTGCTACCGCGGCAACGACGAGGATCCCCGCGAACAGCATCACGAACTGACTGCCCCCGAAGCCGGTGTCGGCCAGGGTGAACGGCGACGAGACGGCGCCGCCCGAAACGCCGCCCGACAGCAGTGCCCCGTTCGAGTCGTACAGAGCCGTGTCGGTGGTCCCCACGGCCGCGTCAGCGGCGCCCGCCCCACCAGCGGCCGCGGCTGCTGCAGCCGCCGCGGCTGCCGCAGCTGCGGCTCCACTCTCCGCGGTCGGCGGCGCCACGATGGAACCGGGGGCGCACACGCTTGCCGCGGCGGGGGCGCCCGGAATGCGCTTGACCTGCTCGAGTCCGGCCATCACGAGGTTCTCGGGGAGCGGCGAGTAGCCGAGCACCTCGGCCTGCTTCTGGCCCTCGCAGAGCATGTAGTTGGAGAACGTGCTGAGCGACGCGCCCTTCTGCGTTGTGAAGTTCGCCGTGGTGGCGATCGGCACGATCATGTACGAGTAGCTCGACAGCGGGTACGCCACCGGGTCGGCGCTGTTGTAGACGCCCGTGAGGTCCTGGGTGAGGTAGTCCGGCGACGACTCGGTCGTGTTGATTACGGCCTTCTGCAGGGCGACAGCCACGGCCGCTCCCGTAGGCAGCACGTAGTTGCCCGAGGAGTTGAGCACCTGCGCCACGGGGAATCCCGACTTCAGCGCGTAGGAGTACTCCACGTAGGTGATCGCGCCTTCGCCGTAGTTCTGGCTGACGTAGCCGGCCACACCGAGCGAACCGCTCTGGGCCTTGCCGTTCTTCGGCGTCGGGTACTGCGAGGTGAGTCCGCAAGGAGATGCACCGGCGCACTTGTACGCCGACCACAGGGCGGAGTGCTGCTTCGACATCCACAGGCTGAACTGGGCGCTCGACCCGGAACCGTCGGAACGGACGACGGGCACTATCGCCCTGTCCGGCATGGCCAGGTCGGGGTTGTCCCTGACGATCTGCGGGTCGTTCCAGTTGGTGATGACACCCGTGAAGATCTTCGTCACGGTGTCACCCGCGAGACGGAGGTTGGTGACGCGTTTTCCGCCGATGTTGAGGTTGTACATAAACGACGTACCACCGGCGACGATCGGCATGTACGCGAACGGGGTCGAGGGCTTCTCGGGAGCTGAGCCGTCTTCCGGCTTGGTCTGGAACGGGATCTCGCTGATGGCGAAGTCGACCGAACCGGCGATGAAGTCCTGGCGGCCGGCGCTCGAGCCCGAGCCGGTGTAGTTGACCGTCATTCCGTAGTTCGCGGCCACGTTCTTGCGCCACTGGTCGAGAGCGTTCTGCGACCAGGTCGAACCGGTACCGGTGATCGGCACGTAGGTGGCGGCGTACGCGGCCTGCGCGTTGAAGGCCGAGGCGAATCCCCCGGTCATGAGGAATACGAGAACGAACGCGAGCAGCGTTCGAACGGGGCGGCGGGTTCGCGTCGTCACTGGGACGGCTCCTTCGGGAGGTGTTCGGGTTGTGTTTCGGGAAGTCGGGGTGCGGATGCCACGTGGGCGGGCTTTCGGCGTTCGGCGACGGGCGTGGCCGAACCAGCGTTCGCCATGCGCTCCATGTCTTCGGCAGACGCGGCCGCGACGCGCTTGCGCTGCGCGTCGGAGAGCTGGCCGGGGCCGCGACCGCCAATGAGGCGGGCGACGGTGAACAGCCCGAGCACGAGCAGCAACAGCACGGCGGCGGTGCCGAAGCCTCGCGCCACCATCGCGGGCTCGGGCGACTTGACGAAGTCGAAGACCTGCAACGGGAGGGAGATCATCGGTCCGGCGAACGGGTTGTAGTTCGTGACGGAGGTGATGCCGGAGGTCAGAAGCACGGGCGAGGTCTCGCCGATCCCCCGGGCCGTGCCGAGGATCACCGCGGTGACGAGTCCGGATCGGGCCGTCGGAAGCACGACGTGCCACACGGTGCGCCAGCGCGTCGTTCCCAGCGCGTACGACGCCTCGCGCAGGTTGCCGGGCACGAGGCGCAATACGACGTCGGAGGAGCGGATCACGATCGGCAGCATCATCACGGTCAGCGCCATCGCGGCGGCGAAGCCCGACCGCTGGTGGGTGATGAGCTGGATGATCGCGGCGTACACGAAGAGCCCCGCGACGATCGACGGCAACGCGGTCATGGCATCCGAAATCGTGCGCACGAAGCGCGCGAACCGTCCGCCGACCTCGTTGAGGAACACGGCCGTGATGATCCCGAGGGGGATGGTGATCGCGAGCGCGATCGAGATCTGGATGATCGTGCCGATGATGGCGTGCTGGATGCCGCCCATGGTCAGCGGGTCGAGCGGCCCGGTGAGCTGCATCGTCTCGGTGATGAAGTTGAGGTGCGGCAGGGCGTCTTGGGCCCGGATGATCGTGTACGCGACCACGAAGACGAGGGCGCTGAACAGCACGACGCCCGCGCTGACGAGCAGCACGGTCATGATGCGGTCGCGCACCTCCTGGGCGTCGGAGCGCAGGGAGACGAGCAGGCTGTAGAACGCGATGAACGACACGAACGCCACGACCACCCAGCCGACGGCCCCGGTGAGCGGCGTGAACCAGCCGAACAGCAGAGTCGCCAGCGCGATGGCGGCGACGAGCGCGCCGATGATGTTGAAACGCTCGTCGAGCGTGGCGCTGCGCAGCGTGCGGCGGGCGCCGATCGCGGTGTCTCCCGGATTCGGGGTATTCGTGCGCGGGGTCACCTCTTCGACCTCGAAGAGGGCGATGTCTGCGTCGCTCGCGCGGCGTGATTCGTCGATAACGGTCATCAGCTGGTCTCTGCTCCCGAGCGCGAACGCGCCACGATCGACGACGCGGTGAAGTTGACGATGAGGGTGATGATGAAGAGCACAAGCCCCGCGGCCATGAGCGCCGACAGGCCGAACTCGCTGGCCTCGCCGTAGCGCAGGGCGATGAGCGCCGAGACCGAGTTCGTGCCGGTCTTCAGCACCTCCCAGTTGATCGTGAAGATCGGCGAGATGATCATGTAGACCGCGATGGTCTCGCCGAGCGCGCGGCCCAGGCCGAGCATCGTGCCGCCGATGATGCCGCCGCGGCCGAACGGCAGCACGACCGTGCGGATCATGCCCCAGCGGGTCGAGCCCAGTGCCAACGCGGCCTCGCGCTCGCCGACCGGCGCCTGCGAGAAGGCCTCGCGCATGATCGACGTCTGGGTGGGAACCACCATGAGGCCGACGACGATCCCCGCTATGAAGGCCGAGGAGGTGAAGGCGCTGGCCTCCGTGAGAACGTCGCCCGAGGCATCCGAAACCCGGAAAATCGGGATCCAGGAGAAGTACGTGGAGATCCAGGCGGAGACGGGGATGACGTTCGCCTGCAGGAAGAACAGCCCCCAGAGCCCGTAGACGACGCTAGGGACGGCGGCCATGAGGTCGACGAGCGAGACGAGGAAGCCGCGCAGCTGGCCGCCGACGACCTCGGAGATGAGCAGCGCGGTGCCGAGCGCGAGGGGGATGGCGACGCACATCGCGATGATCGCGATGGTGAACGTGCCGAACAGGATCGCACCGATGCCGAAGACGCGCGTCTCGGGCGACCACTCCTGCTCGACGAGGAACGACGGTCCGGCGACGCTCAGGGCGTCTCCCGCGCGCAGCGACAGGAACAGACCGACGGCGAGCATGATGCCCACGGTCGTGGCTCCGGCGGTGAATGTCACCGTCTTGAAGATCGAGTCGGATCTTGACGGCTTCGAGGCGAGGGAACGCCGTTCGGTTATCGCGGTCACAACGCCCTTTCCGGGCGCGCCACGAGGGGGCTGTCGACCACGGAGTTGATCGTCACGGTGCCGGGTGAACGGTTGGGGCGCGGCGCGTGAAGGAGCGGTGACCGCGCACGCAACAACGACTATCCGCCCGTCGGAGGCGCCGTCGTGCTCGTCGGAACGGGCGTCGGCGCCGCCGAGGGCGTCGCGATCGGCGCCGGCGAAGTGGCGACGACGATCGTCACCGGGCGCCCGAGTTCGAGGGATGTCGCCTCCCCCGGTTCGCTGCGCAGGACGTTGCCGCGCGGGGTCGCCGTGTCGGTCTCGACCACGAACTGCGCCGTGAAGCCGGCGGCCTGGACCGCGGCTATCGCCGCGTCCCGCGTGAGGCCGACGGTGGAGGGCACCGCGTTGAACCCGCTCGCCACCACGAGGTTCACGGCCGTGCCGGGATTCTGCGCGCTGGCCGGCTCGGGCGAGGTTCTCAGCACGGTGCCGGCGGGGGCGGTCGAGGACTCCTCCGCGATCGAGCCGAGTGTGAGCGCTACGCCGGCCAGCCGGGCGCCCGCCGCGGCGACGGTGCCGCCCGTGACATCCGGGACCGCTACGGTCGCCGCGACGGGTTGCTGAGCAGGGGCGGTCGGGGTCGGGCTGACGGCGGTCACGCTCGGGGTGGGCAGCGTTGCGGCGTCGGCCGCGTCCAAGGCGCGCGGCGGGGTCACGGCGGTCGCGGAGAGGATCCAGGCGATGGCCCCGACGATCACGACGAGTGCGCCGAGAATGGCCCAGGCAGGCGAGCGCCCCTCGGGTGTGGGCGTCGGCGGTACCGGGGGCACGGGAACCACGGGCGCCAGGGGCGCGCGCACGGGTGTCGGACGGCTCGCGGGCGGCCGGGCGGTGAGCATTCGGGTGGTGTAGATGCGCCCGGCTTCGGTGGGGGCGGCGAGCAGCAGCGTCCGCGAGTCCGCAGCCGCGGCGGGGGTCAGCGCATCGATGGCGGCGAGCATCTCGCGCGCCGACTGGAATCGCGCCTCCGGGTGTTTGAGCATCGCCTTCACGACGAGTCGGTCGACACCGCGGGGCACACCCGCACGCCCCACCGACGGCACCGGCGGCGGGGTCGACACGTGTGCGCGCATCGTCTCGACGATCGTGGCGCGCTCGAATGGCGGCGTTCCGGTGAGCGCGAAATAGAGCACGGCACCGACCTGGTAGAGGTCCCCGCGCGCGTCGATCTCGCGCCCCTCGGCCTGCTCGGGCGAGAGATAGTTCGCGTTGCCGACGACGCCGGCCGGGCCCCCGTTTCCGCCGGCCGACAGCGCGGGCCGACCCGCGGCATCCGCCAGCCCGAAGTCGACGAGGCGAACATCGGCCACCTCGATTCCCCGATCGGGCGAGACCGAGATCATCACGTTCGCCGGAGAGACGTCGCGATGGATGAGTCCGCTGTCGTGCGCTGCGCCGAGGGCGAGCAGGATGCCGCGGACCACCGTCAGCGCGTCGGCGGCACCGAGCGGCCCACGCTCGTCGAGGTACTCGCCGAGGCTGACGCCGGTGACCAGCTCGAGCGCGATCCAGGCCAGCGAATCGTCGTGCACGCCGACGTCGAGCACACCCACGATGTTCGGGTGCTTGAGGCTCTCGGCGGCGCGCGCCTCGGCGAACAGCGCCTGCCGTGCCGCATCGTCGGACGAGAGGTGCGGGTGCAGGATCTTGAGCGCCACCGAGGTGTCGTCGCGGGTGTCGACGGCCGCGAACACCGAGGCGGAGCCGCCCGTGCCGAGCAGCTCGGCGAGGCGGAACCGGCCCGAGATGAGCCCGTCGGCTACCACGGAGCGCCCGCGTCGCTGAGCGCCCGAACCCTCCGGTCCGCGGGGCGTGCGGGGGCTTCGGAGATTGTCGCGAGCGCGAAGTCGGCGAGGGTCGTGAGAGCGGAGTGCATGCTCGTCGACGACGCTCCGAACCAGCGGCCCGACGAGATCACCGGTTCGCCGTCGAGCGTCGCGAGCCAGCCGTACTGGCTGGCCGACTCTCCGCGCACCACGGTGACGACGAGCGAATCGACGGCAGCCTGCAGCCGGGACACGTCGTCGCGGGCGGCCGCGTAGCTCGGGTAGGCGACCCAGCTGCGAGCAAGCTCACGGTTGTTCGACGCGAGCAGGCGCCAGATACCGACGCTGGACAGTTCGACGAAGCCGTGATCCGCCGGACGCCGGGGCGCGGCCACCGGAACCGTCTCGCCGAGGGGCCGCCCCGCACCGACGGAGTCACGGAACGACGCCCATCCGCGGTACTTCTGGTCCCGCGTCGACGTGAACGCGAGGAAGACGAGACTCGGCAACGCAGCCACCGTGGCCCCCTTGACCGATGCGTGGGGCGTGTCCGCGGCTACCCGCCACTGACAGCTTCCCCCTAGTGAACACACAGGTTCTCGCGCCCAGGTGACGCGGGGGGAAGCGCACGGCTACCGGGGGGTGTACGTGCAGTGACGGAACCGCGTCAGTTGAGCAGGTCTTCCAGCTCGAGCCAGCGGGTCTCCAGCGTGGCGATCTGCGTCTCGAGGCCCTGGATCTCGGTCGTGATGCCGCCCAGGCCGGTGTAGTCGCTCTGGTCGTGCACGGCCATCTTGGCGTGCAACTGTGCGATCTGGTCGTTCATCTTGGCGAGCTTGCGCTCCGCGGCCGAGAACTCCTTCTGCGCGTTGCGCAGCTCGGCACCACCCAGCTTCGGAACCTTCTTCTCTCCGCCCTTGCTCGCGGCGGGAGCCGCGTCGGCCTTCAGCTGGGCCATGCGGATCTCGAGGTACTGGTCGACCCCGCGCGGCAGGTGTCGCATCCCGCCGTCGAGAACGGCGTATTGCTGGTCGGTGACGCGCTCGAGCAGGTACCGGTCGTGGCTCACGACGAGCAGGGTGCCGGGGTAGGAGTCAAGCAGGTCTTCGATCGCGGCGAGCATGTCTGTGTCGAGGTCGTTGGTCGGCTCGTCGAGGATGAGCACGTTCGGCTCGTCGAGGATGATGAGCAGCAGCTGCAGGCGGCGCTTCTGGCCACCCGACAGTTCCTTGACCCGGGTGGAGAGCTGGGCGCTCTGGAAGCCGACGCGCTCGAGCAACTGGCTCGGCGTCATCTCTTTGCCGCCCGCGATGTACGAGCTCTTCTGGCGGCCGAGCACGTCGCTGACACGGTCCTCCCAGATATCCTCGAGTTCGCCGAGCTGCTGGGTGAGCGTGGCGACCTTGATGGTCTTGCCACGCTTCACCTTGCCGGTCGTGGGCATCAGGCTGCCGGCGACGAGGCTGAGCAGGGTCGACTTTCCGGCTCCGTTGACGCCGAGGATGCCGGTGCGCTCGCCGGGAGCGATGCGCCACGTCACATCCTTCAGCACCTCTTTGGTGTCGCCGGTGGTCTTGTCGGTGTACGAGACGTACACGTTCTCGAGGTCGACCACGTCTTTGCCGAGGCGCTGCATGGCCATCGACGCGAGGGTGACCTTGTCGCGGGGCGGCGGCTCGTTGGCGATGAGCTCGTTGGCCGCGTCGATGCGGAATTTCGGCTTCGTGCTGCGGGCGGGGGCACCGCGGCCGAGCCAGGCGAGCTCCTTGCGCATGAGGTTCTGGCGCTTCGACTCGGAGGCCGCGGCACTGCGGTCGCGCTCGACGCGCTGCAGGATGTACGCGGCGTAACCGCCCTCGAAGGGCTCGATGATGCGGTCGTGCACCTCCCAGGTGTCGGTGCAGACCTCGTCGAGGAACCACCGGTCGTGAGTCACGACCATGAGCCCGCCCGCGTTGGTCGACCAGCGGCGCTTGAGGTGCTCGGCGAGCCAGGCGATGCCCTCGACGTCGAGGTGGTTGGTGGGCTCGTCGAGGAAGATGATGTCCCAGTCGCCGACCAGCAGTGCGGCGAGGCCGACGCGGCGACGCTGGCCACCCGAGAGCTCGCCCATGCGGGCCTCCCAGGGGATGCCGCCGACGAGGCCGGAGATGACGTCGCGCACGCGGGCGTCGCCCGCCCACTCGTATTCGGGACGGTCGCCGACGATGGCCTCGGCCACGGTCAGTTCGTCGGGCAGATTGTCGGCCTGGTCGAGCATGCCGAGGGTGATGCCGCCCCGGCGGGTGACGCGGCCCTCGTCGGGCTCGATGCGTCCGGAGAGCAGGCGCATGAGCGTCGACTTGCCGTCACCGTTGCGGCCGACGACGCCGATTCGCTGGCCCTCGTCGATTCCGATGGTTACGTCGTCGAAGATGACGCGGGTCGGGTATTCTAGGTGGAGGGATTCTGCTCCGAGAAGATGGGCCATTCGACCTAGTTTATCGTGCTACGCCGTAGCCTCTCTGTATGCGCTCGTTTGCCGTCTCCATCGAGCTGCTGCTGGCCGCGCCGCACTCCCGATATGCCGGACGCCCCTCCGACGGCCCACTCCCCGCCGCCGGCCCCGAAACGCCGCCGTCGATCGAGATCCGCGCCGGTCTCGGGGTGGTCGGCGACCGCTTCTACGCCAAACCCGCGCACCGCGCAGCATCCGTCACCCTCATGGCGATGGAGTCGCTCGAGCACGTCGCGTCCTCGCTTTCTCTCGCCGAGATCCCGGATGCCGCGGGCCCACGCCGGAACATCATGCTGCGCGGCTTTCCGGTCGACGAACTCCGCGGGGTGCGGTTCAGCCTCGATTCGGGCCACGGACCGCTCGAGTTCCAGGCGAACCGGCCCGCCAACCCCTGCGCCTGGATGGACGTGGTGCTGGCGCCCGGCGCCTTCGCGGCGATGCGCGGGCGAGGCGGCATGCGGTGCGAACCGCTGACCTCGGGCACCCTCTCGCTCGGCGCCGCCACCCTGCTCACGCTCCCCTAGGCCGCGGTAGTCCAGTTGTGGCGAGTGGGAGCATGCGCGCACGCGCCACAACTGCACCACCGCCCCTTCGCGGCGGTGCCGACGTGCTTAGAGCAGTGGCGCTACCCGCGCGATCAGTCGATCGGGCGCGCGCAGGTGGTCTTTCGTGACGCGGATGTGGCGCCAGCCGGCGTCGGCGAACATCTCGCGCCGCTCGATGTCGCCCTGGAAGGTCCGATCGTCGGTTCGGTGCACCTCGCCCTCGTAGTCGAGTGCGACGCGCGCCTTCACGAATGCCAGATCGGGCGTGCCGACCCAGTGCCCGTTCGCGTCGTACACCGTGTAGCCGACCACCGGCTCGGGCAACCCCGCGCGGACGATCACGAGTCGCATCTCCGACTCCGTGGGCGAATCAGTTCCCGGCCGGACCTGCTCGACCGCGTCGCGAGCCCGAAGCGCACCCGGCTTGCCGACGTGCTCGCCGACTGCGAGACGCAGCTCGTCCAGCGAAGACAGCGGGGCCTTTCGACGCACCAGGTGATCACCCGCGATGATCAGCTCGTCGAGCGTGAGAGTCGGCGCGAGGCTCAGCCAGACGAGTTCGGGAGGGAACACAGGCAGACCGTCGTGCATATCGAGCGGAGGCAGCGCTCGGGTGCGGTGTCCCGTGACACCCTTCATCCGCGGCGGGAACCTGCTATCCGCCACGAACACGTCGAGCAACAGTCGCCCCTGCAGCCTCGGCGGCAGGGGGACACGGTACAGGCGCGCGGCGGTGATGAATCCGAACCGAAAGTCGGGCGGCGCCACCGGCAGGTAGGCGCGACAGCGGGCGACGAACTGGGCGTGCAGCCGCTCGAAGTGCTGCGTACCCGTGAGCGCAGCGGACTCGCGTTGCTCGGTGCGCACGGACCGCGACCCCCGGAAGACGGCGTCGAGATCGGATGCGCGCAGTCGGCTTCGCGGGACGCCCGACGCGCGAGCCTGACGCACAGAGAAGTCACCGGGCAACTCTTCGGGGAGGGGCTCACGCCGTGACATCCGCCCAGTCTGTCCGTCATACCCGCGGCGCGCGTCCACTCTCCACAGGCCGAGTTAGGAGTGCACTTGTGGCGGGTGGTGCGGCCCGCTTATTCGCCACAAGTGCACTATCGAGGCCCGACACCCGCCACCGCGAACCCAATTTGTTGTCATGTGCCACAAAAACCTTGCGCAATCGAGCCGGCACCGTTTAGCCTCCTATCAGTTCAATCGAAACGTTTAGACGATGGAGTCACGATGGCCAACATTCACGACGTCGCTCGCGCGGCGGGTGTCTCCATCAGCACCGTCTCGTACGCCATCAGCGGCAAGCGTTCGATCGCCGCCACCACCCGTCGCCGGGTCGAAGAGGCCGTTCTCGCCCTCGACTACCGGCCCAATGCCGGCGCGCGCATGCTCAAGGGAACGCGCACGAACCTGCTCGCCCTGAGCGCTCCCCTGCACGCCGGATCGCACGGCCCGGCCCACATGGCATTCGTCCTCGCGGTCATCAATGCCGCACGCACGTTCGACTACGACGTGGTGCTCTTGACTCAGGATGACGCGACCAGCGGTCTGCGCCGGGTGGCCAGTTCGGCGCTCGTCGACGGGATCATCCTGCTCGACGTGTCACAGGACGACGAGCGCATCGAGCTCGTGCGCACGCTCAACGTGCCGACGGCGCTCGTCGGCGTTCCGCGGGTCACCGACGAGCTGGTCTGCGTCGACCTCGACTTCGAGCGCGCGGCAGAACTCAGCGTGCAGACGCTGGCGGCCCAGGGGCACACGCAAATCGGCCTCGTCGGCCAGGACCCGCTGATCTACGAGCGCGGGTCGAACTTCCCGCACCGGTTCCGCGCGGCGTTCGAGGCCGAGGCCCTGCGCCTGGGCATCGATGCCGCGTTCGTGCCCTCGCGTGAGAACACCGCGAGCGTCCGCGCGGCCGTCGACGAGCTGGCGGCCGAACTGCCGGCGATGACCGGCCTGATTCTGCACTGCAACGAACCCGTGCAGTCGATGGTGCTCGAGGTACTCGACCAGCGTGGCATCCGGATACCCGCCGACATGTCGGTGATCTCCGCCTGCTCCAGCTTCGACACCGTCCACCTGAACCCGCCCCTCGACGTGATCCCGCTCCCCGCGAGCGACACCTGCGGTCGCGCCGTCGCGCTCCTGATGGAGCAGCTCTCCACCGGCGTCGAGCCGCGTGTCGAACTTCTCCCTCCCACCCTGGTCGAGCACGGCTCGACCGCCGCCCGCCAGCGGGTCTAACCACAGCACCAGGAAAGGACAGACTCTCCCCTTCAATCGAAACGTTTCGACCAACAGCAGCAGTTCTTCAATCTCGGCCGACCGGCCGGCTCTACAAGGAAGTAGCAAACAGTGAAAAAGAACACCAGGCACGCGGCCGCAATCGCCGCATTCGCCGTCAGCGCCATCGTGCTCGCCGGATGTTCCGGCGGCGGTTCCGAATCCGATGACAACACCCTCACCCTCTGGCACTTCGAAAGCGACACGAGCGCCATGGGCATCGCGTGGGAGGAGGCGATCAAGGTATTCGAAGAGGAGACCGGCGCCACCGTCGACTTCGAGGAGAAGAGCTTCGAGCAGATACGCTCGACCGCCAGCCAGGTCCTCAACTCCAACGAGGCGCCGGACATCCTCGAGTACAACAAGGGCAACGCCACGGCGGGCCTGCTCGCCAGCCAGGGCCTGCTCTCCAGCCTCGACGACGCCTACGACGAGTACGGCTGGGCCGACAAGCTCGCGCCCTCTCTGCAGACGACCGCCCGCTACGACGACAAGGGCATCATGGGCGACGGCTCGTTCTACGGTGTGCCGAACTACGGCGAGTTCGTCGAGGTCTACTACAACAAGGACATGTTCGCCGAGAACGGCCTCGAGGTCCCGACGACACTGGCCGAACTCGAGAGCGTGATGAAGTCGTTCGCCGACAAGGGCGTCACGCCCCTCGCCGAGGCGGCCGCCGAATACCCCCTCGGGCAGCTCTGGTACCAGCTCGCGCTGACCAAGGCGGACCGCGGATGGATCGACGACTACCAGCTCTACAAGGGCGACATCGACTGGGAGGGCGAAGAGGTCAGCTACGCCACCGAGACGATCAAGGACTGGACCGACGCCGGCTACATCAGCAAGGACTCCACCGGACTGAAGGCTGAAGACGCCGGAACCGCGTTCATCAACGGCACCTACCCGATCTTCTTCTCGGGCAGCTGGTGGTACAACCGGTTCACGACCGAGGCCACCGGCTTCGAGTGGGGCACCTTCCTCTTCCCCGAGGCCGAGTTCGCGCCCGGATCGGCCGGCAACATGTGGGTCGTTCCGGAGAACGCCGCGAACAAGGACCTCGCCGCGCAGTTCATCGACATCACCATGCGTCCCGAGATCCAGGCCATGATCGGCAACAACGGCGGAATCCCGGTGGCGGCGGATGTCGCGGACATCACCGACCCGAAGAGCATCGAGCTGATCACCAACTTCAACACGCTCACCGAGCGCGACGGCATCGGCTTCTACCCCGACTGGCCCACCGCGACGTTCTACGACGAGCTGAACGCGGGTCTGCAGGAGCTGGTCAACGACACCAAGTCGCCGGCCGACGTGCAGAAGCAGCTGGGCGAGCAGTATCAGGCGGGCGTCGACGACATCGTCGGCTAGTCGCACTCCGGTCGGGGGCCGTCCGCGGCCCCCGACCCCCTTCATCCGCCCTTCACGAAAGGCCACTCGCATGGTGATGTCACGCACCACCTCGGCGCCGCCCAAGCGGCTGCTCCCCAGCCTCATCCCCGGAAGCGCGACACGCGCGTTCTGGCCGTACCTCCTCCCGGGCCTCGCGTTGCTGACGCTCATCGTCATCGTGCCGCTGGTGTGGAACGTCTACCTCACCTTCACGAGCTATCGCGGCATCCGCCCGCCCGAATGGATCGGTCTCGAGAACTGGGAGAAGCTCTTCGCCGACGACGTCTTCTGGACCAGCTTCGGCAACTCCATCGCCATGGTCGTCGCCATGGTCGTCGTGCCTACGCTGCTGGGTCTCGTGCTGGCGGCCATGCTCTTCGACCTCATCGGCAAGAAGTTCGGCGGCAAGCTCGCCAGCTTCTTCCGGGCCACCTACTACCTGCCGCAGATTCTGCCGGGCGTCATCGCCGCGATCGTGATCGGCTGGATCCTTCGCCCCCAGAACGGCGCGCTCAACGAGGTGCTCGAGGGCATCGGACTCGGCGGTCTCGCCCACAACTGGCTGGGCAGCCCCGACACCGCACTGCCCAGCATCATGGTGATCATGATCTGGGTTCAGCTCGGCTACCCGATCGTGATCTTCATGGCCGCCCTCGAGCGCGTCGACCCCGAGCTGTACGAAGCGGCGGAGCTCGACGGCGCCAACTGGATCCAGCGCTTCCGTTCGATCACGGTGTCGATCATCCGACCCGAGATCTTCGTGGTCACCCTCACCTGCACCATCGCCGCGCTCAAGGTGTTCGGCCCGATCTACACCCTCACCGGCGGCGGACCCGGCACGTCCACCATCGTTCCCGCCTACTACGCCTACAGCGAGTTCTTCCAGTCGCAGCAGGTGGGCTACGGCGCCACGATCGCCACCGCACTCACCGTCGTCATCGCCGCCGTCTCGATCGTCTTCATCGTCTTCCAGACCCGGCTCGAGCGCAAGGAAGAGGAAATCTAATGACTTCCACACTCAGCACCGACACCGAGGTCGTCGCGGCGCCCCTCGTGAAGAAGCCGGCGCGCAAGCGGGGCGGGCCGAAGGGCAAGACCCCGGGCGACTGGGCGATCCTGCTCGTCGCCATCCTGCTCGGCCTGCTCATCGCCGTGCCGTTCTTTATGATCCTGCTCAACTCGTTCAAGTCGCCCGCCGACTACAACGCCAACGGTCCGCTCAGCCTGCCGACCGGTCTCGACTTCGGCGGCCTCACGAACTTCTGGGAACGCGTGAACTTCCCCGAGAAGCTGTGGAACAGCTTCTTCATCTCGAGCGTCGTCGCCGTCGCCGCCGTGCTCATCTCCATGCTCAACGCCTTCGCGCTCGGTATCGGGCGGGTACGCGGCCGCACCTGGATCGTGGTGCTCATCCTGCTGGCGAACATGCTCCCGCAGGAGGTGCTGCTCTACCCGCTCTACTTCATGTTCAAGTCGGTGGGCCTGTACGACAACCAGTGGGCCGTCATCATCATCTTCGTGGTGATCCAGAGCGCGTTCGGCACCTACCTGCTCGCCTCGGTGTACGGCACGTTCCCGAAGGAGATCCTCGAAGCGGCATCCATCGACGGCGCGAGCCGGTGGCGCATCCTGTGGCGCGTCGTCTTCCCGATCTCGCGGGGCACGCTCAGCGTGCTGCTCATCTTCTTCTTCATCTGGACCTGGAACGAGTTCCTCATCCCGCTCACCTTCCTGGTCAGCAACGCGACCCAGACGGTGCCGGTCTCGATCGCCGTGCTGCAGGGCGACCGCCTGATGGACGTCACCACCACGAGCGCGTCCGCGCTGCTCGGTCTGCTGCCGACCCTGATCTTCTTCCTCATCTTCCAACGAACCCTCACCAGGGGCATTACCGCAGGAGCAGTCAAGTAACCATGAAATTCACCGACGGATTCTGGCACGCCCGCCCCGGGGTCGACGCCCGCTATGCCCAGGAGGCGTACGACATCGAGCACCGCGGCGACGCCATCCGCATCACCGCTCCGACCAAGGTGATCGAGCGCCGCGGCGACGTGCTCAACCGCGCGCTGCTCTCGGTGACGCTCTCCGCTCCCCTGCCCGGCATCATCCGGGTGCGGATCGAGAAGAACACGGGCGGTACACGCAACCAGGGCTTCGAGCTCGACGGCGCGACCGACGAGGCCCCGGCGATCGCGATCGACGAGGCCGGCGGCGTGATCACCTCGGGTCCGCTCAGCGCGCGCATCGCGGCCGGGTCGCCGTGGAACCTGACGTTCGAGTCGGGCGGCCGGGTGCTCACCACGAGCGGCCACAAGTCCATCGGGCACATCGAGCTCGGCGCCGACGCGACCGTCACGGCCGAGCCGGCCGGCGTTTCCGGGGTCACCACGACGGGCCTTGCCGCCGCCCCCGCCTACCTGCACGCCCGGCTCTCACTGGGCGTCGGCGAGCTGGTCTACGGACTCGGCGAGCGCTTCGGGCCGCTGGTGAAGAACGGCCAGACAATCGACATCTGGAACGCCGACGGCGGCACCTCGAGCGAGCAGTCGTACAAGAACGTGCCGTTCTACCTCACCAACCGCGGCTACGGCGTGCTGGTCAACCACCCCGAGCACGTGTCGTTCGAGGTGGGCACCGAGTCGGTCGAGGAGGTGCAGTTCTCGGTGCCGGGCGAGACGCTCGAGTACCTCGTGATCCAGGGCGACACTCCCGCCCGGATCCTCGAGCGCTACACCCGCCTCACCGGTCGCCCCGCGAAGGTGCCGGCGTGGTCGTACGGACTGTGGCTGTCGACGTCGTTCACCACCGAGTACGACGAAGCGACCGTGTCATCCTTCATCGACGGCATGGCCGAACGCGACCTCCCGCTCAGCGTCTTCCACTTCGACTGCTTCTGGATGCGCGAGTTCAACTGGACCGACTTCGAGTGGGACCCGCGGGTCTTCCCCGACCCGGAGGGCATGCTCGGGCGCCTGCACGAGAAGAACCTGCACGTCAGCGCCTGGATCAACCCGTACATCGCCCAGCGCGCCGAGATCTTCGCCGAGGCGAAGGAGGCCGGCTACCTGGTCAAGAAGGAGAACGGCGACGTCTGGCAGTGGGACATGTGGCAGGCCGGCATGGGGCTCGTCGACTTCACGAACCCGGATGCGACCCGGTGGTTCCAGGACAAGCTGCGCGTTCTCTTCGCGCAGGGGGTCGACGCGATCAAGACCGACTTCGGCGAGCGCATCCCCACCGACGTGGTCTGGCACGACGGATCCTCGCCCGAGGTCATGCACAACTGGTACGCCCAGCTCTACAACGCCGCCGTCTTCGAGGTGCTCGAGGAGCACCGCGGTGAGGGCGACGCCGTGCTGTTCGCCCGCTCGGCCACCGTCGGCGGGCAGAAGCAGCCCGTGCACTGGGGCGGCGACAACTCGTCGAGCTTCGAGTCGATGGCCGAGACCCTGCGTGGCGGCCTCTCGCTCGCGCTCAGCGGTTTCGGCTACTGGAGCCACGACATCGGCGGCTTCGAGGGCAGCCCAGACCCCGCCGTCTTCAAGCGCTGGGTCGCCTTCGGCCTGATGTCGAGCCACTCCCGCCTGCACGGTTCGTCGAACTACCGGGTGCCGTGGCTGTTCGACGACGGCACCGAGGCCCCCGGCCAGAGCGCGGTCGACGTGACCCGGCGCTTCACCACCCTGAAGCTCGAGCTCATGCCCTACCTCTACCGGGTGGGCATCGAGGCACACGAGACGGGCACACCGTTCATGCGGCCGATGCAGCTCGAGTTCGCGGGCGACCCCTCGGTCGACTACCTCGATCGCCAATATCTGCTGGGCCACGACCTGCTGGTCGCACCCGTGTTCAGCGCGGCAGGCGACGTGCAGTTCTACCTGCCCGCCGGCCGTTGGACCAACTACCTCACCGGCGAGACCGCCGACGGGCCGCAGTGGCGCACCGAGACGCACGGCTTCGACAGCCTTCCGCTGTGGGTGCGCGAGGGAGCCGTGATCGTCACCGGTTCGCAGAACGACCGCCCCGACTACGACTACACGGTCGACCCGCTGGTCACCGTTTACCCGGGCTTCACCGGCAGCCGCGACATCGCGATCGACAACCCGCTCGACGGCACGTCGGTCACGGTGACCGTGTCGGCGGACGCCGGCGCGATCACCGTTTCGGGGCCCGCGGATGTCGCGTTCCGCGCGGCTCTCGCGGGCGACGACCCGATCGCCAGCTCCGGCGGATCGGCGGTGCTGCGATGAGCGTGACCGACACTATTTCCGTCGGCCGGGCCGACTACCGCGACGCCGGACTGCGCTTCCCGTCCGACTTCATCTTCGGCTCGGCCACGGCGGCGTACCAGATCGAGGGGGCGGCTGCAGAGGGCGGCCGGGGGCCCTCGATCTGGGACACGTTCAGCCACACGGCCGGTAAGACGTGGAACGGCGACACCGGCGACGTGGCGGCCGACCACTACCACCGGCTCGAGAGCGACCTCGACCTCATGGCGTCGCTCGGGCTGGAGGCCTACCGGTTCTCGATCTCCTGGTCGCGAATCCAAGCCACCGGGCGCGGCCCCGCCAACGAGGCCGGACTCGACTTCTACGAGCGTCTGGTCGACGGACTGCTGGCGCGGGGCATCCGCCCCATCGCGACGCTCTACCACTGGGACCTTCCGCAGGCGCTCGAAAACGAGGGCGGCTGGACCAGCCGCGGGACCGCACTCGCGTTCGCCGAGTACGCGCGCATCGTCGGCGAGCGGCTCGGCGACCGGGTGCACACCTGGACGACGCTGAACGAGCCGTGGTGTTCGGCGTACCTGGGCTACGGCTCGGGGGCGCACGCGCCGGGACGCACCGACGGGGCGGCCGCGCTCGCCGCGGTGCACCACCTGAACCTGGCGCACGGCCTCGCGGTCTCGGCCCTCCGCGACGTGGTGACCAGCGACCCGCAGTTCTCGATCACGCTCAACCTGCACGTGTTCCGGGGCGAGGCGGAGGCCGTGCGGCGACTCGACGCGCTCGCCAACCGGGCGTTCCTGGGGCCGCTGCTCGAGGGCGCGTACCCCCTCGACCTGTTCGTCGACACCGCGGGCGTCACCGACTGGGCGTTCGTCCTGCCTGGGGATCTCGAGCTGATCCACCAGCCGCTCGACGTGCTCGGCGTGAACTACTACTCCACCAACCTCGTGCGCGAGTGGGACGGCGTCAGCGAGAAGCAGATGGCCGACGGGCACAAGGCGGCGAGCGGATCGGCGTGGCCCGGATCGGAGAACGTCGAGTTCCTGCCACAGCCGGGGCCGTACACGGCGATGGGCTGGAACATCGACCCGTCCGGACTCGAAGACCTACTGATGGGGCTGCACGCGAGCTACCCGCGGCTACCGCTCATGATCACCGAGAACGGTGCGGCCTTCGACGACCGGGTGGTCGACGGCGCGGTGCACGACGCCGACCGGGTCGACTACCTGCGCCGCCACATCACGGCGGTGCACCGCGCCCTCGAACGCGGCGTCGACCTGCGCGGCTACCAGGTGTGGTCGCTGCTCGACAACTTCGAGTGGGGCTACGGGTACGCGAAGCGTTTCGGCATCGTACGGGTCGACTACGAGACGCTCGAGCGGCTGCCGAAGGACAGCGCGCACTGGTACGCGCGGCTGGCGCGGGAGCACGTGCTGCCCGAGTAGCCGCGCCGCCCAATCCACCTGGGGCGCCGCACCGAATCCCTAGTAAGGACACGTCGTCCTCGAGCATTTTCTGGGAATGGTGCACCACATGACTGAATCGACCGCGCGCGTAGCCGTCATCGGAGGCTCCGGCCTCTACTCGTTGTTCGACCCCGAGTCGAGCGAGAAACGGCGCATCGATACGCCGTACGGGCAGGCCGTCGTCACGATCGGGCAGCTCGGCGGTCGCACCGTCGCGTTCCTCACCCGCCACGGCGCCGACCACTCGGTCGCCCCGCACCTCATCAACTACCGCGCCAACATCTGGGCGCTCGCCTCCCTCGGGGTGAAGGCGATCCTGTCGAGCGCGGCGGTGGGCGGTGTCAGCCCCGACTACCTGCCCGGCACGCTCGTGCTCACCGACCAGTACATCGACCGCACGCACGGGCGTCGCGACACCTTCTTCGACATGGTTTCGGTGCAGCACCTCGCCAGCGCCGACCCGTTCGACCCCGAACTGCACGCGCTCGCCGCGGCGACGCTGACCGGCGACGATGTGAAGACCTCGGGCACCGTCGTCGTCATCCAGGGGCCGCGGTTCTCCACCCGCGCCGAGTCGCTCTGGTTCCGCGCGGCCGGCGCGCACACCGTCAACATGACGCTCTACCCCGAGGTCCCGCTCGCCGCCGAACTGAACATCGGCACCGTCAACCTCAGCTACGTCACCGACTCCGATGCCGGTGTGGCCGACGACGAGAAGCAGGGCGAACCGCTCAGCGCCGCGCTGGTCTTCTCGCGCCTCAAGGAGGCACAGCCGCGCATCGTGGCGGCGATCGAGGCGATCATCCGCGCGCTGCCCGAGGACTACGCCGGGCGCGAGCTCATCGACCCGGCCGAGGTCGCCAAGGTGATGGCACAGTGAGGCTGCTCGTCACCGGCGGGGCCGGCTTCATCGGATCGGCCATCGTCGAGGCCGCGCTCGGCGCGGGACACGAGGTGCGCGTTCTCGACTCGTTGCGCGCCGACGTGCACGGCGGCGAGCCGTCGATGCCCGACGGCGTCGACTTCATCCGCGGGGACGTGCGCGACACCGGTACCGTCGCCGCGGCCCTCGAGGGCGTCGACGTCGTGTGCCACCAGGCCGCGAAAGTCGGTCTGGGCGTCGACTTCTCCGACGCGCCCGACTACGTGAGCACGAACGAGTACGGCACCGCGGTTCTGTTGGCCGCGATGGCGGAGGCCGGCATCCGGCGGTTCGTGCAGGCCAGCTCCATGGTGGTCTACGGCGAGGGCGCGTACCTCGGCGCGGGCGGTCTCACCCGACCGGCACCGCGCCGCGCCGAAGACCTCGACGCCGGACGCTTCGACCCGCTCGACGACGACGGCTCGCCGCTCGAGCCGGCGCTCATCGTCGAGGACGCACCGCTCGACCCGCGCAACGTCTACGCCAGCTCGAAACTCAGCCAGGAGCACCTCGCGACGAGCTGGGCCAGGTCGACGGGCGGGGTCGCGGCGAGCCTGCGCTACCACAACGTCTACGGGCCGGGCATGCCGCAGAACACGCCGTACGCGGGGGTCGCGTCGCTGTTCCGCTCGTCGCTCGAGCGCGGGGAGGCGCCGCGCGTGTTCGAGGACGGCCGGCAGCGCCGCGACTTCGTGCACTCGCACGACGTCGCCGCCGCCAACCTCGCCGCCATCGAATTCACGGGGCGCGCGCAGGGCTCACGCGCCTTCAACGTCGGCAGCGGGGTGGTGCACACGATCGGCGAGATCGCGCGGCAGCTCAGCGAGCACTCGGGCGGGCCGGCACCCGTGGTCACGGGCGAATACCGGCTCGGCGATGTGAGGCACATCACCGCGTCATCCGACCGTCTGAAAACCGAACTCGGCTGGGCCCCGCGTGTGACCTTCGAAGCGGGCATGCGCGAATTCGCGACGGCTCCGCTGCGGGCGGCGGTCGCGTGAACGTCGACGTCATCTTCCCCTGCCTGAACGAGGAGCGCGCCCTGCCGTGGCTGCTCGCCCGCCTGCCCGAGGGCTACCGCGCGATCGTCGTCGACAACGGCTCGACCGACAACTCCGCCGAGGTCGCCCGCTCGCTGGGCGCGACCGTCGTCACCGAGACCCGTCGCGGATTCGGTGCGGCGGCCCACGCTGGGCTGCTCGCCGCGACTGCGCCCGTCGTCGCCTTCTGTGATGCGGATGCCTCGATGGACCCCCGCGACCTGCCTCGCGTCGTCGACCCCGTCGTCGCCGGCACGGCGCAACTCGTGCTCGGTCGCCGCCGTCCCACCAGCCGGGGCGCTTGGCCGCTGCACGCGCGCATCGCCAACCGCGCGCTCGCCGCCCTCATGCGCGGCGCCACGAAACTCGACCTGCACGACCTCGGCCCCATGCGCGCCGCGAACCGCGAGGCGCTGCTCGCCCTCGACCTGCGCGACCGGCGCAGCGGCTACCCGCTCGAACAGGTGCTGCGCGGGCACGCCGAGGGGTGGCGCATCATCGAGGTGGACTCCCCCTACGCGCCGCGCATCGGCCGCTCGAAAGTCACCGGGACGATCCGCGGCACCTACATCGCCGTGCTCGACATGAGCCGGTTGCTGCGCGTGCAGAACCGGGCAACCCGTTAACCGCTCGGCTCCGAATGAGTGATGTCCGGCACTATTCCGGACGGCCTGCTGGGAGGGCACACACCATGACCACACTGATCCTGATCGCCAAGGAAACCATTCCGGGCAAGGTCAAGACGCGCCTGCACCCGCCGCTGAGCCTCGAGCAGGCCGCGACCCTTGCCGCCCACGCGATCAGCGACACCCTCGCCGCCGTCGCCGACCTGCCAGCGACCCGACGCGTCCTGCTCTTCGACGGCGTGGTCACGCCCGCCGGTACCGAGGGCTGGGACGTCGTGCACCAGGTCGCAGGCGACCTCGACGAGCGGCTCGCCACGGTCTTCGACGAGGTCGAGGGCCCCACGATCCTCATCGGCATGGACACCCCGCAGGTCTCCGCCCTCGATCTGGCTCCCGCGTTCGCCTGGCCCGACGGCGTCGACGCGTTCTTCGGCCCCGCCAACGACGGTGGATTCTGGGCTCTCGGAATGGCGAACCCGCGCGGCGACCTCATCCGCGGCGTACCCATGTCCCGCCACGACACCGGGCGCATCCAGCTCGAACGCCTGCTCGATGCCGGCCTCAACGTCTCCATGCTCCCGGAGCTGACCGACGTCGACACGTTCGACGACGCCCTCGAGGTCGCCGAGATTGCGCCGCATACCGCCTTCGCCGCGGCCGTCACCACGTTCTGCGACGCCGCGCTGGTTCGCGCGTGAGCACCGTCTCCGTCGCCGCGAACACCTTCGGATCGGGCGGCGCTGAGCCGTACGCCGAGGCCCTGCGCCGCAACGACGCCGTCACCCTCCTGCTGCGCGACGACGAACAGGGCGCGGCGAGCCGATCGACGATGGACGTCGCCCGCTGGAATGCGGGGGCGGATGACGCGGATCTGACCTTACTGGGTTCGGTCGCCGGCCCCGTGCTCGACATCGGCTGCGGGCCGGGACGCATGGTGCGAGCCGCCGCAGAGCTCGGACTCGAGGTTCTCGGCGTCGACGTCTCCCCCACCGCGATCGCCATCGCGACCGAGGCCGGGCTGCCGGTGCTCCAGGGCAGCGTCTTCGACGCGCTTCCGGGCGAGGGCGCCTACCAGACCGCGCTGCTCGTCGACGGAAATGTCGGCATCGGCGGCGACGTGAGTGCCCTGCTGACCCGCTGCCGCTCGCTGCTGACCGCGACGGGCGAGATCGTGGTGGAACTGCACCCCGACGACGACCGCGACAACACCTACACGGGCCGGCTCGTCGACGCGCGCGGCGGCGAGAGCGAACTCTTCCCGTGGGCCGAGATCGGCCTGCGCCCCATGACGTCGCTCGCGGAGCAGCTCGGCTTCACGCTGCTGCAGTCGTGGGCGATCGACGGCCGCACCTTCTGCCGCCTGGCCTGACTCTGGTCGAGTAGGTCGCTCGCTGGGGTCGCCCGGCGACCGGTCGAAATCGCGCGCCGAAAGTGCACTTACGCACAGTACGGATGCGCCAGCACCCACCACAAGTGCACTCTCGCGCGCGCGCGGGGTGTCGATACGGCCGAGGGCGGCCGACTTAACCGGCGACGGGGCGGCGGCGGCGCACCAGCGCGTACACGCCCAGCGCCAGCGCCGTAACGACGGCCAGCGCGACGTAGAACACGACGAGGTGCAGCCCGTAGTCGAGAGGCAGGAGGGTCTCGTTGCCCGTTCCGGCCGACTTCTTCAGCGCGGCGGGCACGACGATCAGCGTCATGATGCCCGCGATCACCAGGGCGCCCTGCAGGATGAGCACGGCCGGCAGGGGCACGCGGAAGCGCCCGGCCGTCTTGCGCGTGACGACGTTCGCACCGAAGACGGCGAGCGAGATGATCCCGTCGTGGATGACGAGGGCTCCCAGCAACCAGATTCCGATGCCGAGGTACCGGGCGGGGCTCACGTCTTCGAGCAGCGTGATGCCGCCGACCACGAAGAACGCGAGGCCCGTCGCGATCAGGCCGATGCGCCAGATCCGGATTGCGGTCATGCCAGCACCTCCAGGGAGCTCAGCCACTTGGTTTGCAACACCCCGGGTCTGCCGGGGGCGATCATGCGAGCCGGGTACCCGTGGTCGAGATCCAGGGTTTCGCCGTTCAGCTCGAGGGCGACGAGGGTGAGGTCGTCGCGCACGTACTCCGGGCCCATGTGCATGATCGCGTACGAGCTGTTCTGCTCGAGGCTCGTCGCTTTGATGGCGGTACCGCCGCGCGCTCCGACGGTGTCGACGAGGTCGCCGAGGCGCACGCCGCGCCAGGTGGCCATCTGGCTCCAGCCCTCGACGCAGGCGATGGGGAGCTCGACGGTGTGCTGCGGCAGCGCGAGCAGCTGGGCCCGCGTGAAGACCTTCGACTCGTTTCCGTTCGACACGGTGAGCACCCAGTCGGGGTCGGTCGCGGTCTTCTCGATCTTCGCGGCCGCGGCGGTGCGGTTCACGGGGAGGCCGTTCGGTCCGACGCCCTGCTTGCGGGCCCCGAAGACGTTCGCGCCGTCGAGGAGCTTGAACGACTGCCCCGCGGTGAGGGCGACGAGGGCCGCGCTCGCGACGGTGACGATGGTGAGGAAGCCGCGTCGGCTCGTGCGTGGGGCGGCGGGCGGGGTGTCGTCGATCCAGCGGAAGAGCCGGCCGGTGACCCCCTCGGCGCGGATGATCGCGTTGCGGGCCGGCGAGGAAGTGAGTTTGCCGGGGGCGGAGGCGATGGTGGCGTCGACGGGCGCTTCCTCCTTCGCAGGCTCAGTCGGCGCTGGGGTCGCGAATTCGCTGGCGCGATTTTCATAGCTCCACCGCGCAGGCTCAGCGACCGAAGCGGCCGGCTTGCGCCAGTGCTTCGCGATCACGTCGAGCTTCACCGCGATGTGGATGGCGAGCGACCCGACGATCACGAACGACAGCACGTAGTGCGTCTGCCGGAACGGGAACGGGAACACCGCGTACAGCTGGTACGTGTTGAGCAACCCGATCACGATCTGCACGATCGACGTCGAGACGAACAGCGCGATCGACGCGCGCTCGAGGAAGTGCGGGAACGAGCGCACCGGCGGCGTCTGGAACAGCTCGGGGAAGACGATGTACAGCTTCGCGAGCAGCAGCGGGAAACACAGGATGCCCGCGGTGATGTGTACGCCCTGGCTCACCTGGTACAGCGCGGTCGGCCGGGTGGGGAACACCATCCACGGCAGCGGGTCCTGCAGGAAGTGGCTGCAGATGCCGGTGCCGAAGCACAGCAGGAACGCGACGGCGAGCAGCCGGCCGATCACGACCGCCATGCGCGGGTTGCGGGAGGGTGCCGCGAGAGAGCGCCGCAACGCTCCCAGTAGTCTGTGCACCGCCGGAATGATCATGCCCATGATTCGTAGCCCCCGCCCGATCCGACAGGATGATCTTATGCGAATTGTGTTCACGACCGTCCTCCTCGCGCTGAGCGCCATCGCCACGGCGCTCTCGGTGTCGGCGTTGCCGTACTACGACTGGAAGGCGGGGCAGCTCGAACCGCTCGTGTTCGTCACGGCGGGGCTGTGGGCGCTGTTCGCGCTGTCGCTCGTGACGTTGCGCGGGGTGAGCGGGCGCGCATCCGTAGTCCTGGTTCTCGTCGGCAGCCTCGCGATCGGTGTCGCCGCCATGGCCGGTCCGCCGAACACGAGCACCGATTCCGCGCGCTACGCCTGGGACGGCATCGTGCAGAACGCGGGCATCTCCCCCTATACCTACGTTCCCTCCGACCCCGCGCTCGAAGAGTTGCGAACCGACTGGCTCTTCCCCGCGCCGGTCGACGGAGAGTGCGTGGGCGAAAGAATAATGACGGTGGATGAACAGGGCACCGGCGATCTCGTCTGCACCGCCATCAATCGCGCCACCGTGCCCACCATCTATCCCCCGGCGAGCGAACTCGTGTTCGCGGGGGTGCGCGCGATCACCGGTGCCGGACCCGAGTACTGGCCGTCGCAGCTGCTCGGTCTGCTCGTCAGCCTCGGTGTAACGGTGCTGTTGCTTCGGGCGCTGCAGAAGTCGGGGCGCGACCCGCGCTGGGCGGCGATCTGGGGCTGGAGCCCGCTCGTGGCGACCGAGGGCATCACGAACTCGCACATCGACATCGTGAGCGCGCTGCTGTTGCTGGTGGCCAGTCTCCTCGTGGCGTCCGGGCGCAGGTGGCTGGGTGGCGCGGCGCTCGGCGCGTCCATCGCGACCAAGCTGATCCCGGTGATCGGTGCGCCCGCGCTGCTCGGCCGGCGCCCGCTGCGGGTGATCGTGGCATCCGTCGCCGTCTTCTTCGTGCTCTACATCCCCTATGTGATCGCCGACGGCATCCAGGTGCTCGGCTACCTGCCCGGCTACCTCACCGAGGAGGGCTACGAGAGCGGCACCCGGTTCATCATGCTGTCGCTCGTCGCGCCCGGCCCGGCAAGTCTCGTGCTCGCGGCTGTGCTCATCGCCGCGACCGGCGCGCTGGTCTGGTGGAAGACCGACCCGGCCAATCCGTGGCTGGGGCAGCTCGTGATGATCGGCGTCACCCTGCTCGTCGTCACGCCGCGGTACCCCTGGTACGCGCTGCTGCTCCTTCCGATGATCGCGATGACGGGCCGTTGGGAGTGGCTCGCCGTTCCGCTCGCGCTCACCGAGCGCCTGCTCATCCCCTCGGTCGACCTCGCCCGCATCTCGGTGGCCGTCGCGATCGTGTTCATCGTCGTGATGAGCATCCGGCGGGCCGGTTGGGTGATTGTCAGCCCCCGGGAATCCGCGGAACTGGCACCCCAAAAATAACGGAACGGTAACAGAAGCAACTCATTCCAAACCCTTTTCTGGAGGAGACCGAACTCTCATCACGACCGAAAGTTCGCCCCAACAGCAAAGGATCACATCATGCGCAAGTTCTACAAGGTCACCGTCGGCATGGCCGCAGCAACCCTCCTCGTCGGAGGCCTCGCCGCCTGCTCCACGAGCACCGAGTCGTCCTCGAACGACGAGACGTCGCCTTCCGCTTCCGAGGAAGCCGACCCCACGCCCCTGGCCTCGATCCCCGCCCTTGACGGCGTCGACACCCAGGTCACGCTCGACGCCGGCTTCGTCGAGGCCCTCACGTCGCTCAACCTCACGCCCGGCGTGACCGGCACCGCGACGCTCGACGCCGCCACCGGAACCCTCGCCTTCCCGATCACCGGCGGAAACGTCGACTACTACGACCCCGAGCTCGACTACCGCCCCTACGTCCAGGGCGAGATCGACCACATGGGTTCGGGCATCACCCTCACGGGTGGCGACACCGTCGTCGGACTCTCCGACTTCAAGATCGACCCGGGCACCAGCCGCCTCACCGGCACCGTCACCGCTAACGGCGAAGAGGTCGGCACCGACGTCTTCATCTTCAACCTCGACGGCACGACCCTGAACCCGCTCGCAGAAGACGCTGACGGCAACGCCGTTCTCGAGGGAACCACCGTGCTCGTCAGCTCTGACGCCGCGGCCCTGCTGAACGAGACCTTCGGCACCGACGCTGTCACCGACGAGCTCGTCGTAGGCATCGCGAAGATCACCGCCAAGGCTGCCGAGTAATACGGCACCGACGCTACGAGAAGGCCCGCCCCGCGCACCGCGGGGCGGGCCTTCTCGCGTCATACCCTCAGGCAGATAGCGGATGATGAGAGGCATGGGGGCTCCACGATGACTGCGACGCTCGAAACCGAACCGGTCGTCGTCGACCGGATCCGTGGCATCCGCACCAACCGGTTCTTCGCTCCGGCGCTCGTGGGGGTGCTGGGTCTGGCCATTTCCCTCGCCGGGATCGGTGAGGCCTCGATCTGGTACGACGAGTCGGCGACGATCATCTCCGCGACGCGCAGCTGGGAGCAGCTCGGCGCGATGATCGCCAATGTCGACCTCGTGCACGCCCTCTATTACGCCGTGATGCACGTCGTCTTCGACGTCTTCGGCTACTCGCCGCTCAGCCTCCGCGTCCCGAGCGCCATCGCCATCGGCGTCGCGGCCGCCCTCACCGTCGTCCTCGGCCGCATCCTCGACAGCCCCCGGCTCGGCGTACTCGCCGGCGTCGTGTTCTGCCTGCTCCCCCGAGTGACCTGGGCGGGAACGGAGGGACGCTCCTACGCCACCAGCGCGGCCCTCGCCGTGCTGCTCACGATCGTGCTCGTGCTCGCGTCGCGATCGACGGGAAACCGCTGGTGGGCGCTGTACGCCGCGCTCGTCGTCGTGTCCTGCCTCGTCTTCGTCTATCTGGCACTCGTCGTTATGGCCCACGCGGTGACGATGGCCTGGTGGGTCGCCTCGGACCGGTCGCGCGCCTGGCCGCCCGTCGCCCGCTGGGCGCGCTGGACGGCCCTCGGCACCGCCATCATCGTTCCTTTCGGGGTCGCGGTGATGGGCCAGAGCGGCCAGGTGCAGTGGATCAATCCCCCCGGCAAGAACACCTTCCGTGAGGTTTTCGAGAACCAGTGGTTTTACACCAGCACCGCGTACGCGATCGTCGCCTGGATGCTGCTCGCCGCCGGAGCCTTCCTGCTGCTGCGTTCGGGCCGCGGCCTCTCCCTCGCCTCCGTGCTCCTGCCCGCCCTCGTGGTGCCGACCGTGGTGCTCCTGCTCGTGAGCGCCACGTCGACGCCCGTCTTCAGCCCGCGCTACCTCATGATGAGCACGCCGTTCGTGGCCCTGCTGATGGCGGTGACGATCGAACGGATGCGACCCCGCGGGCTCGCATCCGTCGTTTTGCTCGTGCTCGCCGCGCTCGTGGTGCCCCAGTTCGTCGCCCAGCGCCAGCCCGAAGCGAAGGAGAAGACCTCCTGGATCGCCATCGCCGACCTGATCGCGAGCCAGCGGGCCCTCGACGGCCCGGATTCGACGACCGCGATCGTGTACGGGAACCTGCAACGCCACCCGACCGCGACCTCCCGCGTGATCGCCTACTCGTACCCCGACGCATTCGCGGGAACGATCGACGTCACCCTCGGCACCCCCGCCGCCCAGACCGGACAACTATGGGAGACCCGCATCCCGCTCACCGAGGGCCTGCCCCGGCTCGCCGACGCCGACGTCGTCTACCTGATCACGAGCGAGTCCCGCGACGCGCGCCCGGAGACGACGGACACCCTGCGCGCGGCCGGGTGGAACGTCGCCGAGGAATGGGGAATCCCCCTGATCAACGTCGTGCGTTACGAACGCGGTTGAGAATCAGGCGACCCGCACCTGGATGGTGTGCCAGCCCTCGGCGCCGTCCGGCACGACCTCGACCCGCTCTTCGGTCTGGGTGAAGCCCGTGGCATCCGTCGCCCGCACTTCGATCGTGTGGTCCCCGCTCGTCGCCGTCCACTCGATGAACCACTGCCGCCAGGTGTCGGCCGAGATGGCTTCGGCGAGCGTCGCCTCCCGCCACGGTTCGGTGTCGATGCGCACCTCGACGCGTTCGACGCCCACGTGCTGCGCCCAGGCAACCCCGGCGATCGCCACGGTTCCGGGCTGCAGCGAGACACCGAACGCCGGCACGTCGATGCGCGACGACGTCTTCACCGGCCCCTTCGCCGACCAGCCGCGGTCGGTCCAGTAGGCGCTCTCCTTCGCGAACGTCGACACCTTCAGCTCGACGACCCACTTGGTGGCCGAAACGTAGCCGTAGAGGCCAGGCACGACCATCCGCACCGGGTAGCCGTGCTCGAGCGGCAGCGGTTCGCCGTTCATACCGACGGCGAGCAGGCTGTTGCGTTCCGCGTCCTGCAGCACCTCGAGCGGGGTCGTGGCGGTGAAGCCGTCCTGGCTCGTCGACAGCACGACGTCGGCGCCCTTTGTGGGCACGGCACGCGCGAGCAGCTCACGGATCGGGTACCCCAGCCACTTCGCGTTACCGGTGAGGTCGCCGCCGACCTCGTTCGAGACGCACATGAGCGTGACGTAGGTCTCGACGAGCGGCAGGGCGAGCAGTTCGTCGAAGCCGATCTCGATCTCGTTCTCGACCATGCCGGTGATACGCAGTCGCCAGTCGTCGGCGTTGATCGACGGAACCTGCAGCGCCGTGTCGATGCGGTAGAAGTCTTTGTTGGATGTCACAAGCGGAGCGATGCCGTCGATGTCGAGCTCGGCGCCCACCGGGATCGGCGGCGCCGCGGTCGCGGGGGCGGGAAGTTTCAGCGCCGAGCGCACGGCGTTCACCGCGGTGGTCCCGGCGTTCATCGCCCGCGCGGCGACGCCGGCCACGACCGAGGCGGCCGCGGTGGCTCCCGCCATCACGAAGAACCCGCGGCGCGACACCGCCGCGTCGGAGAACTCGCGCACCTCGCCCGACGACTCGGCCGCCACCCAGCGGTGCAGCCGGTCGACGCCCACCCGCAGCACGACCACTCCGAGCACCATGCTCAGCACGGTGGGCACGGCCCAGATCGCGTCGGCGTCGGCGCGGGTGACCACGGCGAAGGTCGCGATGCCGCCCACGAGAACGAGCCCGACGATGCCGAACGGCGGCCTGCGGTACTCGAGGATGCCGACGCCGGCGGCGAGCAGCGCAACCACGACGCCGAGGGTGACGAGCAGCACGACCTTGTCGTCCGTGCCGAAGAGCCCGATCACGAGCGTCTTGAGCCAGCCGGGCACGAGGTCGATCACGAGCGAGCCGACGGCGAACAGCGGGCTGGCGGCGGGGGCGAGGAACAGGGCGGCGACCTCGGCAAGGGCGAGTGTCGCGGCGGCGGCGATCAGGCCGACGAGGGCGGCCCACAGGTTCTGACGACGCCCTGACATTGTGCCTTCTCCCCCTACCCGCCGACGCGGTTCTCGCGCAGTCTACGCACTCATGATGCGAGCGCCGTGCACGGGGCCGGTGGCCCGCACGACGGTGAGGCGTGCGGCGCTCAGCGCGATCTGCAGCTCGAGCGCGGTGTCGAGATCGGCGGCGAGGAAGGCCACGGTGGGGCCGGACCCGGAGACGATTCCGGCGAGGGCGCCGTTGCGTTCGCCGAGCTCGAGCACACCGGCGAGCGAGGGCTGCAGGTGCAGCGCGGGCGCCTGCAGGTCGTTGTACAGGGTCTCGGCGAGCATGTGCGGGTCGCCCGCGCGCAGCGCCTGCAGAACGTTGGTGTCGACCGACGGGGTGATCGACGCCGGGAAGATGTCCTGGGCGTGACGGTCGCGGTGCTTGTCGAGTTCGTTGTAGACGGCCGGGGTGCTGAGTCCGAAGTCGGCGAGGGCGAGCACCCACTGGAACTGGCCCTTGGCGAGAGCCGGGCTCAGCTGGTCGCCGCGGCCGGTTCCGATCGCGGTTCCACCGGTGAGGGCGAACGGCACGTCGGCACCGAGCTGCCCCGCGAGGGCGAGCAGCTGGTCGCGCGGCACCTGGGTGCCCCACAGGGTGTCGCACGCGAGAAGGGTGGCAGCGGCATCCGCGGAACCGCCGCCCATTCCGCCCGTGACGGGCACATGCTTGTCGATGTGCAGGCTCACTCCGCCGCGGTAGCCGGTGCTGCGGGCGAGCAACTGCGCGGCCTTGATCGCGATGTTCGAGGCGTCGGTGGGAACCCGCGAGAGTTCGACCGTGCCGGTGACGCGCACCGAAAAGTCGTCGGCGTGGGTGGCGCGCACGTCTTCGTAGAGCGACACCGCCTGATAGGCGATGGCGACGTCGTGGTAGCCGTCGTCGAGAAGCGCACCGACCCTGAGGAAGACGTTGATCTTTCCCGGCGCGCGAACGTGCACCGCGGTTGGGGTGGCCGACGAGGTCATTACTCCAACCTAGCCGAGCCGGGGAGCGCGCTAGACAGTGCTAGGCGACGGCCCCTCGGTGCGGGCGATGGCCAGGAAGTCGAGAACGGTGAGCTCTTCGCCGCGGCTCGTCGGGGCGAGTCCCGCGGCTTCCAGACGGGCGGATGCCACGGAGGAGTCGCCGAGCACGACCGACAGCGACTGCCTCAGCATTTTGCGACGCTGCTGGAAGGCGGCGTCGATGATCGCGAACGTCGCGAGACGCTCCTGCTCGGTGCCGGGGAGCTCGGCGCGTTCGAACCCGACGAGGATCGAGTCGACGTTGGGCACCGGCCAGAACACCTGGCGGCTCACCTTGCCGTGCGTCTTCCACTGCCCGTACCAGGCCGCCTTCGCGCTCGGCGCCCCGTAGACCTTCGAGCCGGGCGGGGCGGCGAGCCGCTCGCCCACCTCGGCCTGCACCATCACGAGTCCGCGGGTCAGGGTCGGGAAATGCTCGAGGAAGTGCAGCAGCACGGGCACCGACACGTTGTACGGAAGGTTGGCCACGAGCACGCTCGGCGCGTGCGGCAGCTCGGTGACCTTCATCGCGTCTTCCGTGATGACCGTCAACGTTGCATCCGGCTGCAGCTCTGCGACGGTGACCGGCAGCTGGGCCGCGAGGCGCTTGTCGATCTCCACGGCGACGACGTCGGCGCCCGTCTCGAGCAGGCCGAGGGTGAGCGAACCGAGGCCGGGGCCGATCTCGACGGCTGTCTCGCCCTTCACCACGCCGGCGACCCGCACGATGCGGCGCACGGTGTTGGCGTCGATCACGAAGTTCTGGCCGAGCTTCTTGGTGGGCTGGATGTCGAGCAGCGCGGCAAGGTCGCGGATTTCGGCGGGGCCGAGGAGTGTCGCCACTAGGTCGTGCTCTCTGGGTCGGGGTCGTCGAGGTAGGGCAGGCGGATGGCGCCGGTCATCGGGGGCATCTCGAAGGTGGGGTCGGTGTAGGCGTCGCGCGGAGCGGTGACCGGCTCGGCATCCCACAGCCCGTAGACCTCCTCGGTGTTCGAGGTGATCTGGGCGGCGAGCATCGACACGTCGGTGCCGAGGTGCTTGGCCATGCCACGCAGGGTGTGCGGCAGCATGTACGGCGAGTTGAGGCGGCCGCGGTACGGGTCGGGCGTGAGGTATGGGGCGTCTGTCTCGACCAGTAGCAGGTGTCGCGGCGCGACCTCGAGGGCCTCGCGCAGGTCGTGCGCGTTCTTGAACGTGACGGTGCCGGAGAACGACAGGTACCAGCCGTTCTTGACGGCGATGCGGGCGAGGTCGGCGTCGCCGCTGAAGCAGTGGAAGACGGTCTTCTCGGGAGCGCCGACGCGCAGCAGGGTCTCGATCACGTCGTCGTGGGCGTCGCGGTCGTGGATCTGCAACGCCAGCCCGTGCTTCTTCGCGATCTCGATGTGCGCCTCGAACGAGCGGTGCTGGGCGTCGCGTCCCTCTTCGCCGGTGCGGAAGTAGTCGAGACCGGTCTCGCCGATGGCGCGCACGCGCGGGCGGCCGGCGAACTCGTCGATGGAGGCGAGGGCGTCGTCGAGGCTGCCGGCGGCGGCGAGCCGCGGGGCCTCGTTCGGGTGCAGGGCGACGGCGGCGAGCACGCGCGGCTCGATCGCGGCCAGTTCGGCCGACCAGAGCGACGACTCGACGTCGGTACCGACCTGGACGACGCCGCGCACACCGACGCTCGACCCCTTGTCGAGGTGGGCATGGTAGTCGAGTGTCTCGGTCCCGGGTACGCCGGAGGGGTCGAGGTGCGTGTGGTTGTCGTAGATGCCGACGACGAGTGCCTCCGGCACCGATGCGTAGGTCTGGTCACTCATCACGCGCTCCTGTCACTATCCGGCGACCTCGCTCGGTTCGATGCGAGGGAAGAGGGGTTCGAGCGTGCCGAGCCGGCTGCCGGCGGCAAGCTGGCCCCAGTGTCCGGCGTCGACGATCACCTGGTCGGTGAGCTCGCCGAGTCCGGCGGGCGCGCCGAGGGCGTTCCAGAGCTTGGCGGTGGCCTCGGGGATCACCGGCGACAGCAGCACGGCGAGCGAACGCAGGCCCTCGGTCGCGGTGTAGAGAACGGTGCCGAGGCGCTCGCGCGTCTCGTCCTTCTTCGCCAGCACCCAGGGCTCCTGGATGGTGATGTAGCCGTTCAGTTCGTCGACGATGGTCCAGATGGCCGAGATGGCGTCATGGATGGCGAGCGTCTGGATCGCGGCATCCGCATTCTCCGCCGCCGACTTCACGACCGACTGCACCTTGAGGTCGTCGGTCGTGTACTCGCCCGGCGACGGCACGAGGCCGTCGTAGTAGCGGTTGACCATGGCGATAACGCGGGAAGCCAGGTTGCCGAAGCCGTTGGCCAGTTCGCTCTGGTAGCGCGCCGAGAGGTCTTCCCAGCTGAACGAGCCGTCCTGGCCGAAGTTGATCGCGCTCATGAAGTAGTAGCGGAACGCGTCGACGCCGAAGGTGTCGGTGATCTGGCTCGGGGCGATGCCGGTGAGCTTCGACTTCGACATCTTCTCGCCGCCGACCAGCAGCCAGCCGTGGCCGAAGACCTGCTTGGGCGGCTCGAGGCCGGCGGCCATGAGCATGGCGGGCCAGATCACGGCGTGGAAGCGCGCGATGTCTTTTCCGACGAGCTGCGTCGCGGGCCAGCGGCGCTGGAACTCCTCGTCGTCGACGCCGTAGCCGATGGCGGTGATGTAGTTGAGCAGCGCGTCGAACCAGACATAGAGCACGTGCGAGTCGTCCCACGGGATCTTGATGCCCCAGTCGAAGCTCGACCGTGAGATGGACAGGTCGCTCAGGCCCTGCTTGACGAACTGCAGGATCTCGTTGCGCACGCTCTCCGGCTGGATGAAGTCGGGGCGCTGCTCGTAGAGGTCGAGCAGGCGCTGCTGGAAGTCGCTCATGCGGAAGAAGTAGTTCTTCTCCTTGAGCACCTCGATCGGGCGCGAGTGGATCTTGCAGACCAGCTGGCCGGCGTAGTCGCCGGTCTCGGTCTCCATGAGGTCGTCGAGCTGCTTGTACTCCTCGCAGCCGACGCAGTAGTAGCCCTCGTACTCGCCCGAGTAGATGAACCCGTCGTCGTAGAGCTTCTGCAGGAAGATCGTCACCGCTTCTTCGTGGCGCTTGTCCGTCGTGCGGATGAAGTCGTCGTTACGGATGTTGATCGTGTTGAGCAGGGGAAGCCAGGCTTCCTCGACGAGCTTGTCGGCCCACTGCTGCGGCGTCGTGTCGTTCGCGACCGCGGTGCGCAGGATCTTCTGGCCGTGCTCGTCGGTGCCGGTCAGCAGCCAGGTGTCGTCACCGCTCTGACGGTGCCAACGAGCGAGTACGTCGGCCGCAACTTCGGTGTACGCGTGGCCGATGTGCGGCACGTCGTTCACATAGAAGATGGGCGTCGCAATGTAAAAGGAATCACCGGCGGCCATGACTTCATCCTAAAGGTCGGGCGCGATTGTTACCGCGCCGCTCACCTGTCGGTTGAGTAGGTCGCTCCGCGACCGTATCGAAACCGCATGCCGCGCCTAGCGTGCGGCTAGCGCGCCCTCGTACAGGTCGCGCTTGCTCAGTCCGGTCTGCTCGGCGACCTCGGCGGCCGCCTCCTTGAGTCGCGAGCCCTCGGTGACGAGCTTGAGGACCTGCGCGATTCCGGTGGGCAGATCGGATGTCGCGGGGGCGGCGCCCTCCACGACGATGCAGATCTCCCCGCGTGCCCCGTCGGCGAAGTAGTCGGCGACCTCGCGCGCCGTGCCGCGCTTGACCTCTTCGTGCAGCTTCGTCAGCTCGCGGCACACCACGACCCGGCGGTCGTCGCCGAGGGCCGTCGCGATGTCGGCGAGCGCGTCGCCCAGCCGGTTGGGGCTCTCGAAGAAGACCATCGTGCGTTCCTCGCGGGCGAGCGCGGCGAAGTAGGCGACGCGGCTCTTGCGCGGCAGGAACCCCTCGAAGCTGAACCGGTCGGTGGGCAGGCCCGAGACGGCGAGCGCGGTGAGCACGGCGCTCGGTCCGGGCAGCGCGGTGACGGTCACACCGGCGGCGGCCGCGGCGGCCACGAGTGGGAAGCCGGGATCGCTGATGGCGGGCATGCCGGCGTCGGAGAGCACGAGCACGTCGGTCTCGCGGGCCAGTTCGGCGATCTCGGCGGCCTTCTGCGTCTCGTTGTGCTCGTGCAGGGCGATCAGGCGCGGCCGGTTCTCGATGCCGAGCGCGCGCATGAGGTGGATCGTGGTGCGGGTGTCTTCGCTCGCGATGATCTCGGCGTTGGTCAGCGCCTCGATGAGCCGCTTCGACGCGTCGCCGAGATTGCCGATCGGGGTCGCCGCGAGAATTATCACGCCCCAGTCTCCCACGTGCCAAATGCAGGAGATTTCGGCGGCGAGCCCCGTCCCGCCCCTGCAACGTGTGACTCGACGTGAAATCTCCTGCATTTGGCACCGAGGGGCAGTAAGTACGATTGCGAGGTGAGCCAGCCCGACGACACCCGCACCGACGCGACGAGCCGCGCGTTCGACGCCCTCGTCGAGCCGACGGGCACGACGGGCGAGGTGCCGAACGTGCCGGCCGCCCCGCACGTTCCGACCCGCATCGACGCCTGGTTCGGCCGTGTCATGGCGAGCGCCCGCAACCGGCGGCTCTACCACTGGGGTGCCCCGGCGCTGGTCGTGCTGGTCGCGGCCGTGACCCGCCTGTGGAATCTCGGCTCCCCCGCCACCCTCGTGTTCGACGAGACCTTCTACGTCAAAGACTCGTGGACGCTCTGGAACCTCGGCTACTCCGCCGCCTGGCCGCCCGAGGCCGACACGAGCTTCAACGCCGGCATCACCGACGTCTTCGAGACCGCCCCGTCGTTCGTCGTGCACCCGCCGCTCGGCAAGTGGATCATCGGCGTCGGCATGGCGGCGTTCGGGCCCGACAGCAGTGTCGGCTGGCGCATCAGCACCGCCGTGATCGGCATCCTCGCCGTCGTGTTGCTGATGGTCATCGCGAAGAAGCTCTTCGACTCGACGCTGCTCGCGGTGATCGCCGGCGGCCTGTTCGCCATCGAGGGCAACGCGATCGTGATGAGCCGGGTCGCCCTGCTCGACAACTCGCTGATGTTCTTCGCGCTACTCGGCTTCGGCGCCGTGCTGCTCGACCGGGCCTGGGCCGAGCGGCGGCTCGACCGCTGGATCCGGTTGAGAACGGATGCTGCCAAGGGAATCGACTGGGGACCGCCGCTGTGGTGGCGTCCGTGGCTGATGGCCGCGGGGGTCGCCTTCGGACTCGCGTCGGCCGTCAAGTGGAGCGGCTTCTACTTCCTCGCCGCCTTCGCCGTCTACACGCTGGTCGTCGACGCGCTCGCCCGCCGCCGCGCCGGGGTCTTCTTCTGGGGCTCGGGAACGCTGCTGCGCCAGGCCCCGGTGAGCTTCCTGCTCACCGTGCCGATCGCCGCGGTCGCGCACATGACGAGCTGGATCAGCTGGTTCACCACCGACAACGGCTACTACCGGCACTGGGCGGAGGAGGCCGGCAACGCCTGGACCGGCGCACTCGCCTGGATCCCCCTCGACGTGCAGAGCTGGTGGCACTACCAGGCCAGCGTCTACGCCTACCACGTGGGCGAGATGCGTCCGCATTCCTACCAGGCCAACCCGCTGAGCTGGCTCTTTATGGTGCGCCCCACGAGCATGTACTGGCAGTCCTCGGTTCTCGGCGAGAACGGCTGCGCGAGCGACGCGTGCGGCGCATCCATCACCGGCCTCGCCAACCCGGTCATCTGGTGGGCCGCGACGGCGGCGGTCGTCTACCTCGTCTACCGCCTCGCGCGATACCGCGAGTGGCGCGTCGGCCTCATCCTGATGGGCGTGGCCGCGGGTTACCTGCCGTGGCTCGGCTACCTGCAGCGCACGGTGTTCCAGTTCTACACGATCGCCTTCGAGCCGTACCTGATCCTCGCGCTCGTCTTCGTGATCGGCCTCGTTCTGGGGCGCAGAACGGATGATGCGTGGCGACGCGACCAGGGCATCCGGTTCGTCCTCCTCTTCCTTCTCCTGGCGACCCTGATCAGCGTCTTCTTCTGGCCGCTCTGGACGGGCATGCAGCTCGACATGCGCTGGATGCAGGCGCACTGGTGGCTGCCGACCTGGCGCTGACCCTCGCACTGGGGGTGAGCGAATTCGACTACGAAGCGTAGCGGATGCCCCGGCTAGGCCAGACTGTCTGTGGCCCGTCGTCGCGCCGACGGTCGTGATGCCGGCGCCAGCGCCAGGCGGGTTGGAGTGTCTTTCGTGGGTCGAACACCTCGCCGCGCCCGGCTCGGGGCTGCAGCCCTCGCGGTCTCGCTCGTCGCCCTGCCGTTCGGGGTCGCCGCGGGCAGCGCCTACGCCGCCACTCCCCCGCCCCAGGTCACGAGCCCGGTGAACGGCTCGTACCTCGCGCCGACCGACCTCATCCGGTTCGAGGGCGTCGACGCCACCTATGGGTACGGCGTAGAGGTGCTCGTCGACGGCGCGCCGGCGTGCTTCACCGAGTCCACCCCCGAGGGCGTCTGGTTCTGCGAAACCGAGGCGGGTATCGCCGACGGCCCGCACACGGTGGTGGCCCAGCAGACCGTGGACTCCGAGATCAGCACGGGCACCGTCGTCGGGTACACGGTCGGCGTCGCACCCGAGCCGGAGCCGGAACCCGAGCCGGAGCCCGAGGCGCCCGCCGAGGAGCCGGTCGTGCCGCCCGTCGTGACCCCGGTCGAGCCGACCGCCGAGACACCCGCCGTGCCCCCGAGCGAAACGCCCGCAGAGATCCCGGCCGAGACGCCCGCCGCGGCACCGACCGTCGAACCGGCGGCTGCGCCCGCGGCCGCGCCGCCTCCCGCACAGGCGCCCACCGCGACGCCCGCGCTGACGCCCCCGGCCGTCGTGCCGACGGTGCGCTCCCTCACGGCAGCGAAAGCAACGCCTCTCGCCTGGACGCTCACCGTCGCCGGCGTCACCGGCCCGCTGCGCCCCGGCCAGTCGGTCACCCTCGCCAGCAGCGGACTCCCGGCCGGCAGCACCGTCTCGGCCGAGCTGCACTCGACCCCGGTCGCCCTCGGCTCGACGACGGTCGCGGCCGACGGCACGTTCTCGCTCGACGCCATCATCCCGCTCTCCGTGGAGGCCGGCGCCCACCACTTCGTCGTCGCGGTCACCGCCCCGGGCGAGGAGGCCTCCGTCACCGAGACCCCGGTCACGATCGCCGCCGAGGAGCCGGTCGTGGTCGCAGCGACCGCCAGCGGGCCCACGGATGACACGGCCACCGCCACCTCGACGCCGCGCTCGCTCGGCGCCGCCGCGACCGTCGACCGCGACCGGCCCGGCGCCCCCAACTCGCTCAGCACCTCGCTCGCTCCGGCGTGGGAGGTGCTGTCGAGCCCCGTGGCGATCGTGTCGTCCGTCGTCGCCGGCCTGGTCTTCCTCGTGCTGGTGGCGTTCCCGAGCGAGTTGCTCGGGGCGACGATCCAGCGCCGCTACCAGCTCGTGCACCGTACCGCGCAGGTGTTGCCGCCCGGCATCGGCGCCTGGTTCTCCCGCCGGCCGGTGTTCTCGGGCGTCGGGCTCATCGCGCTCGCCACACTGATCACGGGGTTCTCCGATCCGCGATTCGGTGCCGACGCGGCATCCGTTCGTCTCCTGCTCGCCTGCTTCATCGCGGCGCTCATCGTGAGCTACGGAACCTACCTTCTGCTCGGCTGGTTCCTGAACCGCACCTGGTCGTTGCCGACCTCGCTCAACCTGCGGCCCCTCACGCTCGTCATCACCGTGATCGGCGTGGTGCTCTCGCGCGTGCTCGACTTCTCGCCCGGCTTCCTGTTCGGGCTGATGCTCGGCCTCACCTTCCCCGCCGGCACGACGCATGCCCTGCGCTCGCACGCCCGACTGCTGCGCACGCTGCTGATCGTCGCGATCGCCGTCACGTCGTGGTTCGCCTACAGCGCGCTGATCGCGGCCACCGGCGGCGCCCCGACCGACTTCTCCGGCGCCCTGCTGCAGGACACCCTCGCCGCGCTATCCACCGAGGGGCTCACCGGCATGCTCATCGCGATGCTGCCGTTCCTGTACCTCGACGGACGCGAGATCTGGCAGCACTCGAAGCGCTCCTGGGCCGTGTCGTACTCGGCGATCGTCGTCGTCTTCTTCCTCGTCGTGGCGCCCAAGCCCTCCAACTGGGCCGACCTCGGACCGAAGTACGCGACCTGGGCGATTGTGCTCGGCGTATACGCCGTCGTCGCGCTCGCCGCGTACGTTCTGCTCCACCGGTCGGAGCAGCGCGCCTCCGCCCGACGACACCTGCAAGACGCTTAGCCGGGTTCGCGTGCGATCATGGGCCATGCCCACCCGTCGCACAGTTCTCTTGTCGCTGGCCGTCGCCGTGCCGCCCCTCGTGCTCGCCGCGGTGGGCATGTCGCACCCCACCCGCCTCAATGCCGACTCGGCCGTCTACTGGCGCGACCTGCACATCGGCATCCTCGCGGTCTTCCCGCTGCTCGGTTTCGCGCCCTGGACCGTCGTTCGCGGCCACCGGGCGTGGCTCAGCTGGACGGCCGGCGCGCTCGGCTTCCTCTACGCCGCGTTCTACACGGCGCTCGACGTGCTGGCCGGCATCGGCGCCGGCGGACTCGAACACGCGGGCATGCACGAGGCCACTCCCGTCGCCTTCGACCTCGGCGACCGCCTCGGGCTGGTCGGAAGCGTCGCATTCGTCGCGGCCTGCGTGTTCGCGGGCGGCTTCGCGGTGCGGATGCGAGGCATCCGTGCCCTTCCGGGGGCACTCCTCGTCACCCTCGGTTCCCTGCTCTTCCTGTTCGAGCACATCTTCTTCCCGGTGGGCGTGCTCGGTCAGCTCTGCCTCGCCCTCGGCTGGGTGCTGCTCGTGGTGCGGATGTATCGCCCCGAGCCCTCATGACCGAGCCGAACGCGCCCGCGCGACCGGTGCGCTGGACCGGCGGCGTCGACGTGCTGGTCGCAGTGACCCTGCTCGCCCTCGTCGTCGCCATGTTCTACCAGTGGTTGTCGGTCTATTTCCAGCTGGGTTACGGGCCGCGCCCGGTGCCGAGCGCCAGCGAGACGGTCGCCTACCGGATCACCGCGGGCGTCGCCATCGCCCTCGGGTTGACCGGGTTCGTGTTCGCGATCAGGCGGCGCCGCCGGATCGCGATCGTCGGATACCTGCTGATCGGCACGCTCGTGATCCCCTCCGCGCTGCTGTTCGCCGTGCCGACCATCGACGTCACGCCGCTGATCCACCCGCAGCAGCCTGCAGTCGAGAACGACGACTACGTCCCCTGTTACGGCGACGAACCGGTGAACACCCCGGGCTGCGCCGGCGGGTAGGCGGCCCTACGGCAACAGCGCCAGCAGGCTCGCCGCGTCGGTGACCGGCAGGGCGCACACGAAGTCCCGGCAGAGGTAGGCCGTCGATTCGCCGTCGCGCGTCGTGCGCCCCTCGAACAGCTCGAACCCGGCCTCGGCGAACGCGCGCGCCTGATCGGCGGTGACGATGCTGACGATGGCGCCGGAACGCTGCCAGGCCAGAGCGACGGATGCCACGTTGGTGCCGTCGTCGGCGTGCCCGGTGACCACGACCAGCTGGCTCGAGGCGGAACCCAGCCCGCTCATCACTCCGAGAGCCGCCCCGAACGCGATGGGGCGCGGGGTAGCGAGCGGCGCGATCGACTCCATCGCCCGGGTGGCCGCCTCGAGGTAGCGGGTGTCTGCGGTGAGCGAGTACAGCGTGTGCGCCGCGGCGGACATCGCGCTGATGCCGCTGGGGTAGGCGCCCTCGCTCGGGTCGCTCTCGAGCGCGAGGCGGTGGCCGGCGAGCACCGGGTCGGCGCCACCCGGCACCGCGAACACGGCCCCTGAGGCCGCGTCCAGCGTCGCATCCACCAGCTCCCGCGCCGCGACCGCGTACCGCACCTCTCCCGTCGCCAGAGCGAGTTCGAGCAGGCCGCCGGCGAACATGCCGTAGTCCTCGAGAGTCGCCCGTGCCGCGGACACGGTGCCGTCGATCGAGGCGCGCACGAGCCGGTCGGGCAGCACGTGCTGCCCGAGCAGGAAGTCCGCCGCCCGCCGGGCCGCGTCGACCCAGTGCGGCTGGTCGAGCCTGCTGCCTGCGGCGGCGAGCGCTTCGATCGCGAGTCCGTTCCAGCCGGTGAGCACCTTGCGGTCGAGCGCGGGCGGCGACTGCGCCGCGCGGTCGTCGGCGTCGAGCGCGTAGTACCCGCCCTCGACCCGCACGCCGTCGACCGTGCTCTCGCTGTCTTGCGCCGAGGCGAAACCGCCGGCGTCCTGCTGCATCACGGTGATGAGGAACGACGCGATGCCCTCCGCGACCTCGTGACTGCCGACCCGCGCGTAGGCGCCGAGCAGAAGGGCGTTGTCGTAGAGCATCCGTTCGTAGTGCGGGTCCGTCCAGTTGCGCATCGTGGAATAGCGGAAGAACCCGCCCTCCACCCGGTCGCGCAGGTCGGACGCCGCCATCGCCGCGAGGGTGCGTTCGGCGAGTGCTTGGGCTCCGGAGTCGCCCACCGACCCGCGGTCGAGCAGCAGGTCGAGCACGGTCGCGACGGGGAACTTCGGCGCACCGCCGAAGCCGCCGTACTCGGTGTCCTCGTAGGCGGTGAGTTCGGCGACGACCGTGGCGAACTGCTCGTCCCCCGGCAGCGTCCCGGGGGCGCGGTCGCCGAGCGCCCGCAGCGCCGTGGCGATATGGTTCGCGTTGCCCTCGACCTCGTCGCGTCGGTTGACGAACGCGTCGGTGACCGCCTCGAGGACCTGCCGAAACGCCGGATGCGGCTGAACCGGCACGGGCGGGAAGTACGTGCCCGCGAAGAACGCCTCCCCCGCCGGGGTGACGAACACGTTGAGGGGCCAGCCGAGGTTGGAGGTGAACGCGCTCGCCGCGGCGAGGTAGGTGGCGTCGACGTCGGGGTATTCCTCGCGGTCGACCTTGATCGCCACGAAGTTGTCGTTCAGGTAGCCGGCGAGGGCCGCGTCGCTGAAGCTCTCCCGCGCCATCACGTGACACCAGTGACAGGTCGAGTAGCCGATCGACACGAGCACGGGCACCTGGCGGCGCTGCGCCTCGGCGAAGGCCTCGGCACCCCACTCGAACCAGTCGACGGGGTTGTCTGCGTGGGAACGCAGATACGGACTCACAGCCGAAGCCAGTCGATTCGCCATGCCGCAAGCGTAGGCTCGTTTTGTGCCTAAGACAGCCATCACCTACGTCGGCGGACCCACCGCGATTCTCGAGTATGCGGGTCTGACCATCGTCACCGATCCCACGTTCGATCCGCCCATGACCTACACCGAGCCGGGGTCGACCACGCTCGTGAAGACGCGGGGCCCCGCGGTCTCGCGGCTGGACCTGCCGCCCGTCGACCTCATACTGCTGTCGCACCACGCCCACCGCGACAACCTCGACTACGAGGGGCTCGAGCTGATCGCGTCGGGTGTTCTCACGCTCAGCACGATGCAGGCGGCGAACGACCTCTTCGGCGGCTCGGTCGTCGGGCTCGACTCGTGGGAAGAGTACAGAGTGGGCGACGTCACCGTCACGGCGGTGCCCGCACTCCACGGGCCGGCCGGCAGCGAGCCCGTCGTCGGGCCGGTCACCGGTTTTGTGCTGCAGGCGCCGGGCGCCCCGCTCGTCTACGTGAGCGGCGACAACGCGTCGCTGCCGCTCGTGCAGCAGATATTGGAGCACTTCGGCGGGTTCGACATCGCCCTGCTCTTCGCGGGCGCCGCGCGCACGCCGAGCATCGACGGGCAGCTGACGCTGACCTCGGGCGACGCCGCCGAGGCCGCCCGCATCCTCGGCGCCACCCACGTGGTCGGGTTGCACACCGAGCACTGGGAGCACTTCAGCGAGACCCGCACCCAGCTCGAGGCGGCCTTCGGCGACACCGGTCTGCTGGTCTCGACCCCGCCCGGCCAACGGGTCGTGCTGGTCGAGTAGGGCCGTCAGCGCCGCATGACCACCCGCGCCAGCTTGTTGCCGACGAGCTGCACCACCTGGATGATCACGATGATGAGGATCACCGCAGCCCAGGTCACCTCGGGGTTGAACAGCCGGTAGCCGTACTGGATAGCGAAGTTACCCAGCCCGCCTCCGCCGATCAGGCCGGCGACGGCCGACATGTCGGTGACCGCGATGAAGATGAACGTGTAGCCGAGGATCAGCGGCCCGAGCGCCTCGGGCAGCAGGATCGTGAAGATGATCCGCAGCGGCGAGGCGCCCACCGACCGCGCCGCCTCGATCACGCCGGGCTGCACGGTGAGCAGGTTCTGCTCGACGATGCGGCTGATCGCGAACGTCGCCGCCAGCGCCAGCCCGAAGGTCAGCGCGTTGTTGCCGATTCCGGTGCCGACGACGATGCGCGCGAGCGGCTGCACCGCGGCGATGAAGATGATGAACGGGATCGGCCGGAAGGTGTTGACGACGAAGTTCAGCGTGCCGAACACCCACCTGTTGTCGAGGATGCTCCCCCGCCGCGTCACGTACAGCCCGAGCCCGAGGACGAGCCCCGCGAGCCCGCCGAGCAGCATCGCGATGCCCACGATGTACAGGGTCTCGCCGGTGGCCACCCAGAATTTGGGCAGCAGTTCGATGAGACGGTCCATCACTTCACCTCCGTGACGGTCGCGACGGCGCGGATTCTCTCGAGCGCCTGGTCGATGGCGGCGTCTCCGCCGGTGAGCGCGAGCGTGAGGTGCCCGAAGGTGCGCGCCTGCACCTCGTTGATGCCGCCGTAGACGAGCTCGAAGCCCACCTTCGCATCGCCGAGGGTGAGGAAGACGGCCGACTGGGACGTGTCGCCGTCGGCGAAAGAGAACGTGACGATGCGACCCGGATGTCTCGCGCGAAGCCCCTCGAGCGCGGCGCCCTCCGGCACCGAGGTCACGATGGTGGACACGAACCTCTTCGTCGCTTCGGCCCGGGGTGCCGCGAAGATGTCGAACACGTCGCCGCGTTCGACGATGCGGCCGTTCTCCATCACGGCCACCTTGTGGGCGATCGAACGGATGACCTCCATCTCGTGCGTGATGACCACGATGGTGACGCCGAACTCCTCGTTCACCCGTTTGAGCAGCGCCAGTACCTCGCGCGTGGTCTCCGGGTCGAGCGCGCTCGTCGCCTCGTCGGCGAGGAGGATGGCGGGCGAGGTCGCGAGCGCGCGGGCGATGCCGACGCGCTGCTTCTGTCCGCCGGAGAGCTGGTCGGGGTAGGCGTGCGCCTGGTCGACGAGGCCCACAAAGTGCAGCAGCTCGGAGATACGGGCCTGGTGCTGGTCCTTCGGAATGCCGGCCACGGTGAGCGGGTATTCGATGTTGCCCCACACCGTGCGGGAGTTGAACAGGTTGAACTGCTGGAACACCATGCCGATACCGAGGCGCACGTCGCGCAGCTGGGATTCCCGCAACCCGCTCACCTCGACGTCGTTCACGGTGACGGTGCCCGAGGTCGGCTTCTCGAGGGCGTTGATGAGCCGCACGAGCGTGCTCTTGCCGGCACCGGAGTATCCGATGATGCCGAAGACGTCGCCCTTCTCGATCTCGAGGGTGACGCCGTCGAGGGCAGCGGACGGGACCTCGCCTTTGCTGCGCGCGGGGAACACCTTCGTGACATCCGCGATTTCAATCATGGCCATGCTGTTGCCTCCTCGGCAAAACGACGGAATGCCGACGGACCGGTGTCCGTCGGCATTCCGCGCCCGCTGTTACTGGGTTGCCGCGTACGATTCCTGCACGGTGGCGAGCGACTCTTCGAGCTCGCTCACCGGCGTCGTGGCGAGAACCGCGGTGCCGCCCGAGACCTCGAGCACGCCGTCGGTCACGGCTTGTGTCTTCTGGAAGATGTCGACGAGTTCGAGCAGAACCTCGTCGTCCTTGTCCTCGGCGCGGGCCGCGAAGATGTTGATGTACGGCTGCGCGGAGGGGTCGGCCGGGTCGTCGGTGGCGAGGGCGTCTTCGAAGCTCAGGTTTGCGTCTTCGACGAAATCGTTGTTGATGACGGCGGCGGCGACGTCGGGAAGCGAGGTCGGTGTGAGGGCGGCCTCGAGCGTGATGACCTCGACCTTCGAGGTGTCGAGCACGTCGTCGACGGTGGAGAAGGGGCTACCGCCGTCTTCGAGCTCGATCAGGCCGGCGGCCTGCAGCACGAGCAGGGCGCGGGCGAGGTTGCTCGCGTCGCTCGGCACGGCGACGGTCTCGCCGTCCTGGATGTCGTCGAGCGAGGTGTACTTCGTCGAGTACAGGCCGAGCGGGTAGATCGCGGTCGCGCCGACGGGCGTGAGGTCCTGGCCGGCTGACTCGTTGTACTGGGCCAGGTAGATGATGTGCTGGAACTGGTTGAGGTCGAGGTCGCCCTCGGTCAGCGCGGGGTTCGGCTGCGCGTAGTCGGTGAAGTCGACGATCTCGACCGAGATGCCGGCGTCGGCCGCGGCCTCCTTGTAGACCTCCCAGTAGGGGTCGCTCGCGCCGACGACGCCGATCTTGACGGGCTCGTCGGGCGAACCCCGGCCCTCGGTGATGGCGTCGTCGCCCGCGGTGGAACCGGCGGCGTCGGAGGAGTCGGATCCGGATGACACGGCGAACGTGATCGCGACGATAATCGCGATGACGACCGCGACGGCTATGGCGATCAGGGCGTACAGGCGACCGCGCTTCTTAGGCGGGGCGACGAGGGGCGTCTGGTCAGACATGGTGGTTCCTTACGAGAGTGGATGCTGTGTGTATCCAGACTCGCAAGAAAGCCCGGTGCGGGCGATTCGAGCCGTCACATAACGAAACGGGCCTACTCAACCGGCAGAGCGACGTGCCTCTCGTCGGGTCCCACGTATTCGCTGAGCGGCCGGATGAGCGCGTTCGATTCCAGCTGCTCCATGATGTGCGCCGTCCAGCCGGTGACGCGGGCGGCGACGAACAGCGGCGTGAACGTCGCGGTGTCGAAGCCCATCAGGTGGTACGCCGGCCCGCTCGGGTAGTCGAGGTTCGGCTTGATGTTCTTGCGCTCCCCCATCGCCGTCTCGAGCGCCTCGTACAGTTCGCCGAGGTCGGGGCGGTCGTACTCGGCGACGAGTGTGTCGAGCGCCGCCTTCATGGTCGGAACCCGTGAGTCGCCGTTCTTGTAGACGCGGTGACCGAAGCCCATGATCTTGCGCTTCTCGGCGAGCGCGGTGTCGAGCCACTGCTCGGCGCGGTCGGCGGTCTGGATCTCGTCGAAGACGTGCATCACGGCCTCGTTCGCGCCGCCGTGCAGGGCGCCCTTGAGCGCGCCGACGGCCCCCGTGACCGCGGAGTACAGGTCGGCGAGCGTCGACGTGATGACGCGGGCGGTGAAGGTGGACGCGTTGAACGAGTGTTCCGCGTACAGGATCATCGACACGTCGAACGCGTCGACCACGACGAGGTCGGGCACGTCGCCGAACGTCATGTGCAGGAAGTTGGCGGAGTACCCGAGGTCGTCGCGCGGCTCCACGAGGTGTTCTCCGCGGCGGCGTCGCTGGTCATAGGCGACGATCGCGGGGAGCTGGGCGAACAGGGCCACCGACTTGCGCAGGTTGTCCTCGGGTGTCGACACCGCGGCATCCGCGTCTCTCGCTCCGATGACGCTGACCGCGGTGCGCACGACGTCCATCGGGTGGGCGGTCGTCGGCAACTCGTCGATGACGGTCTTCACCACGGTGTCGAGGTGGCGCAGCGAACGCTCGAGCGTCTCGAACTCGGCCAGCTGCGCGGGGTCGGGCAGTTCGCCGTGCCAGAGCAGGTAGGCGACCTCCTCGAAGGTGCACTTCTCGGCGAGTTCCTGCACGGGGTAGCCGCGGTAGAGCAGCGAGTTGGTCTCGGGGTTCACCTTCGACACCGCCGTCGTGTCGACGACGACCCCGGCCAGTCCCTTGCGAATCTCTGTGTCGCTCATAACGCTCCTTCGCGAATGTCGTTTCAGCTAAAGCTAGTCAACGATTGCCGTCGAGGGTGAAGTTGAAAACGGAGGTGTCGAACGAGCCGTAGCTCTGATAGTCGAGCAGCTCGTAGAGGCGGGCGCGGGTCTGCATCTCGGGCACGCGACTGGTGAGACTGCCCTCGGCGAGGATGGTGTCGAGCCCGCGCTCGGCGGCGCCCATCGCGAGCCGCAACAGGCTCACCGGGTAGATCACGATGTTGACGCCCACGTCGGCGAGCTGCTGGTTGGTGAACAGCTCGCTCTTGCCGAACTCGGTCATGTTGGCGAGGATCGGCACGTCGACCGCGGCGCGCACCGCCTCGAACTCGGCGAGGTCGACCATCGCCTCGGGGAAGATCGCGTCGGCGCCGGCGTCGACGAGCGCCTTGGCCCGGTCGATCGCGGAATTCAGGCCGTCGAGCGCCCGGATGTCTGTCCGGGCCATGATCAACAGGTTGGCATCCCGCCGCGCGCTCACCGCGGCCTTGATGCGCTTGATCGCCGTGTCCTCGTCGACCACGGCCTTGCCGTCGAGGTGGCCGCAGCGCTTCGGGTTCACCTGGTCCTCGATGTGCAGGCCGGCGACCCCCGCGTCCTCGAGTTGCTGCACGGTGCGGGCGACGTTCATCGGCTCGCCGAAACCGGTGTCGGCGTCGACGAGCGACGGCAGGTCGGACATGCGCGAGATCTGGGCGGCACGCCCCGCGACCTCGGTGAGGGTAGTGAGGCCGATGTCGGGCAGGCCGAGGTCGGCGCTGATCACGGCACCCGAGATGTAGACGCCCTCGAAGCCCTTCTCGGTGATGAGCCGCGCGCTGAGCGGATTGAACGCACCGGGGAAGCGCAGCAGTTCGCCGCTCGCGAGGGCCGCGCGAAGGGCGGCGCGCTTGTCGGCGGGCGTGACGGTCGAGTACAGCATCAGAAGAGTCCCTTCGGACCGGCGGGCAGTGCCGGGGCGGTGACGGTGAGGCCGGCGAGCTCGTCGGCGGTGAGTTCGGGCAGGCGCTGCACGAGCTCGAGGAAGCGCTCGATCTCGGCGTCGTCCAGCACGCCATCGGCGAGCGCGCGGAACTTGGCGATGTACTGCTGACGCGCGAACGGGCGCGCCCCGAGCGGATGCGCATCCGCCACGGCTATTTCGTCGACGATCACCGTGCCATCCGTCAGTTCGATCTCGACGCGGCCGCCGAACGCCTTCTCGGCCGGGTCGTTCGAGTGGTAGCGGCGCGTCCACTCGGCGTCTTCCTGCGTCGTGACTTTGTTCCACAGCGCGACGGTGTCGGGACGGGCGGCGCGCTCCGGGGCGTAGGAGCGCTCGTGGTGCCACTCGCCATCCTGCAGCGCGACGGTGAAGATGTACGGGATGGAGTGGTCGAGCGTCTCGCGGCTGGCGGTCGGGTCGTACTTCTGCGGGTCGTTCGCCCCGGACCCGATGACGAAATGGGTGTGGTGGCTGGTGTGCAGCACGATGCTTTTGATCGCGGGCCCTTCGACAAGCTCAGGGACCGATTTTAGGGCCGGATGCTTCGTTCCGAGCGCCCTCGCGAGGTCGATCCACGCCTGCGCCTGGTACTCGGCGGAGTGTTCCTTCGTGTAGCTGTCGAGGATGGCGCGTTTCGGCTCGCCCTTCTCGGGCAGGGGGACCTCGTAGGCGGCGCTCTTGCCGTCGAGCAGCCAGGCGATGACGCCGTCCTCGCCCTCGTAGATCGGGGTCGGGCTGGTCTGCCCGCGCATGGCACGGTCGACCGCTTCGACGGCCATCTTGCCGGCGAAGGCCGGGGCGTGCGCCTTCCAGGTGGAGATCTCGCCCTTGCGCGACTGACGCGTGGCGGTCGTGGTGTGCAGCGCCTGGCCGACCGCCTGGAAGATCGTCTCAACCGGCAGGCCGAGCAGGGTGCCGATGCCGGCCGCGGCGCTCGGGCCGAGGTGCGCGACGTGGTCGATCTTGTGGGCGTGCAGGCTGATCGCTTTTACGAGGTCGATCTGGATCTCGTAGCCCGTGGCGATCGCGCGGACAAGCTCGGCGCCGGTGCGTCCGGCGTGCTGGGCGACGGCGAGGATCGGCGGGATGTTGTCGCCCGGATGCGAGTACTCGGCCGCGAGGAACGTGTCGTGGTAGTCGAGCTCGCGCACGGCGACGCCGTTCGCCCAGGCCGCCCACTCGGGCTGGTAGCGGCCCTCGATGCCGAAGACGGTGCTGCCGGCCCTGGTTGCGACAGGCGCAACCGGCGTGGCAGCGCGGTCTTCGGCCTGGGCGCGTGCGGCGACCGCGGGGGCGCGGGTGAGGCTCGCGGTGGCGACCGCGGCGTTGTCGATGATGCGGTTGATGATCATGTCGGTGACCTCGTCGGTGACGGCCACCGGGTCGGCGGCGACCTCGGCGATCTTCCAGGCCAGCTGCTGCTCGCGCGGCAGGTTCTCGTCGCTCGCGTAGACGCGCACGGGGTGGAGCTTCATGGGGTGTTCCCTTCGATCGAACCAAGGATGTTCTTGAGACTGCGGTACAGGTGCACCTGGGTGGCGTGGGCGGCGAGCGATTCGGAGCCGTCGACGATCGCGTCGACGATGACGAGGTGCTCGCGGGCAGCCTCGCGCAGGCGCTCGGGGTTGTCGTGGGAGAGACGACGGATGCGCGCGACGTGCGTTCGCACCCCGCCGAGCGTGGCAACGAGAAGCGGGTTCTGCGTCGCCTCGTCGATGGCCGCGTCGAGTCGTGCGACGAGCCCGTAGTAGTCGTGGCGCGCGGGGTCGTCGTCGTCGTCGAGCAGTTCGTGCGCTCGCCGAAACTCGCTTTGCAGCGCTTCGAACACGGCGGGGTCGCGGCGGCGGGCGGCGAGGCGGGCGGCCTGTTCCTCGAGAGCGCCCCGCACCTCGAACAGCTCGGTGATGCGGCCGAGGTCGACGTCGGTGACGACGACCCCGCGCCCCGAGTGCGCGGACACGAGCCCGTCGGCGCTCAGCCGTGCGAGGGCCTCGCGCAGCGGAGTGCGGGAGACACCCAGCCGCGTGGACTGTTCGACCTCGGCCAGCACGACACCCGGCTCGAGTTGGCCGTCGAGAATCTGCTCCCGCAGAGCGGAATACGCCCGTTCGCTCGCGCGCATCCTGCCTCCCGCCATCGGACTCTGTATACACAGGCTACGCGTTTGGACGATTTCACGGCAAGTATGAGCGCGATTGTATGCAGAAGTCACTCACCGATGTAGTTGCTCCGCCGTTCCCAGAGATATTTGAGCCAGGACACGTCGACGTCGATCTTGGACCAGACCTCACTAGTGAGGAAGTACCAGCGCGAACTTGCGTCGCCATGGTAGTCAATCCAGCCTTCGTTTCGGAGGATCGCTAGGTGCTTCGACACCCCCGCCCGACTGACTCCGTAGTTGCCGGTTATGGCGTCCGAAAGTGTGCCTGATCTGTGTTCACCAGAAGCGAGTATCTCGACAATGCGAAAACGAATCGGGTGGGATAGCACCTTGAATGCGTTCACCATCTTGTTCTACCTCGCGGCCTCGACGGCGCGTTCGCGCCGCCGCCACTCGGGGATCGGGCATCTCGGGGCCGGAGTGTGAGGGAGATGATGATTCGCCCGCGGGAAGAAGCGGAGCTTCGGTTTCGCTATGCCACTAAAAGGTGGCACAACAAAATCGAAACTATGGCGGTCGCGAGTCAGGCTGGCACTTCCGTTGCCAACGCGACTCCCAGCGTCGGCGCCGAGATTGCCGCCGCCAACTCCAGCACCGCGCGCGCCACGCGGTCGTTCTCGCGGAAGGAGACCGCGTTGGTGCCGGGGCGGGAGAAGGCTCCGACGAACGGGGCGTTCGTGTACGGGCCTATTGCGAAACGGCGGGGGTGCGGCGAGCCGTCGGACCGCACCAGGCGGGCGTCGCCGGCTCGCACCACCAGCCGCCCCGTCGATCCGCTGAACCGTGCGTCGGAGACGACCTCCTCGCATCCGGCCCCCGATTCGATAAGCGAACGCAACGCCTCGCTGTCGCTCGTGCGCACCGACGTCGGCGGGAGCCGGGCGTCGACCAGAACCCGGGCGCGCACCTCGCCGTCGACGATCGGCGACGACGCGGCGAAGTGCCCGGAGGCATCGGCCCGCACGACCAGGTCGGGGCCCAAGAACTCGACGACGCCGGCCCGCGACAGCGCGAGCAGCTCGTCGAGGCGGTGCGCGGGCGGGCCGCTCGCGACGAAGCTGAAGAAGTTCTGCCCCCACTCCGGCAGGTCGCGGGCGCGGGAGCGCGCGGTCCACTTCGGGGAATCGACGATCGAGCCGAGGTCGAACAGCGCGTACAACAGCGAGGTGAACAGCCCGAGCGTCGCGCTGTGCTCGGGTGCGCTGCGCGCGTGCAGGTCGAGCCCGATGTAGTAGCGCAGCGTGTCCTGCAGCTCCTCGCGACTGCCCACCCGCAGCCCCGCGAGCGGACGGTCGAACGCAGCAAGGTCGAGGCGGTCGACCGGGTTCGGAACCGCGGCATCCACGGCGGCGCGCAGCCGCGGGCTGTCCCAGCGGTAGCGGTCGAGAAACGGAACGAACGCCTCCCACGCGACCCGCACCCGGTCGGGGTGGCCCACGAACAGCTCGTGGTAGTACCCCCACTGCAACTCGGCGGCGATCAGCGGCCAGACGTCGGCCCGGAAGTCGAGCGAGTGACGCGAGTCGGCCAGCTCGCGCGCGATCGCGGCGCTGAAGTACCGCGGCTCGGGGCGCGGCGCCGCCAACGCCGAACTGATCTTGGAGTGATAAGGCACCCCGCGCCGCGACCCGAGCAGCAGGTGCGGTTCGCGTGCGCTCGGCCGGTAGTCCAGCTGGCCCGGCAGCGACGCCGACGGCACGAACCTCCCGCCGCGCCCCTCGGTGAGCAGCACGGTGAGGTCGACAGCGGCGAGGCCCATCCCGCGCACGATCACCGGTTCGTGTGGCCGGATCGCCGAGGTGTCGCTCTCGGCGGTGAAGTCGGGGGCGACGTAGAGCAGGTCGTGCAGCACAGCGAACTCGGCGAGCGCGGCGTGTTCGGGTGTGGGCCTCACCCCGGTGTGACCCAGCGCGTACAACACGAGGTCGACGTCGAGTGCGGCGCCCGTGTCGAGCGTCACGGTCTGGCGGCCGTCGTCCGTGTCATCCACCCGGATGCACCGTGCCTCGTGCACCTCGACGGTCGCGGGCAGCGCCGCCACCGCCCGCCGGTAGAACCAGCCGAGGTACTCGCTCTGCAGCCTGCGGGTCGGAAACGAGTCGGCGGCGAGGTGCTGCAGCTCGTGCGCGACGCCTGGATCGGCGAGCTCGAGGTCGATCACGCCCGAACGCACCCGCTCGGCCCACTCGATCAGCGACGGCCCCGGCCACACCGGACCCTCGATCGTCGACGACGCGTCGGTGAACATCGTCACGTCGCGCGCCATCGAGTTGAGCTTGAGCAGGGGCGACTGGGCCGCCCGCCAGATGCGGCCCCCTCCCGGAGGATGCGGGTCGACGAGGTGCACAACGAGCGGAACGCCGGCGCCCAGCTCGGGCAGATTCGCGGCTAAACGTTCGAGGAAGCCGACACCGCGCGGGCCGACGCCGATCACGGCGAGCTGGATTGACATGCCCCAACCGTTGCCGCGAACGCCAGCCCCGGCCACGAACATGACGCCCCGTGACGTGATGACGAAGTGTGAAGCGGCTTTGTTGTCGCGCCGTTTCGCGCCGACCTAGGTTCGGGAAATCGCGGGGCATCCGGCTCCGCTCGAATCACCGGCAGGAGCACTCATGGGCATCGAATTCCTCGGCATCGCGGGCCTCAACGACGGCGGCGAGACGCAGGCGCGTTCCGGCGCCAGTTTCGACAAGGCGTACACCCTGCGCTTCGCGCGGGCCCACGAAGACAACGGCTGGGACCGCATCCTCTTCGCCTACCACTCCGGCTCGCCCGACCCGTCGACGGCCGCGGCCTATATCGCCAGCAAGCTCGACCACCTGAAGATCCTGCTCGCCCACCGCCCCAACGTCTCGTACCCGACCTACGCCGCGAAGGTCTTCGCCACGCTCGACCAGATCAGCGACGGCCGGCTCAACGTGCACTTCATCACGGGCGGGTCGACCGCCGACCAGGCCGCGGAGGGCGACTTCCTCACGAAAGACGAGCGCTACGCCCGCACCGGCGAGTACATCCGCATCGTGAAGCAGGCGTGGACCAGCCGCGAACCGTTCAGCTTCGACGGCGAGCACTACCGCTTCGAGAACTTCGTCAGCGACATCTGGCCCGCCGCGAACCGGCAACGCCCCGAGGTGTCGTTCGGCGGGTCCTCCCCCGCCGCGTATGCGATCGGCGCCGCGGAGGCCGACATCTACGCGGTGTGGGGCGAGCCGCTCGCGAACACCGCGGAGCAGATCACAACGATTACGGATGCGGCCCACGCCGCCGGCCGCGAGCAGCGCCCGAAGATCCAGGTGGCGTTCCGCCCCATCATCGCGGCCACCGAAGAGCTGGCCTGGCAGAAGGCCCACGACATCCTGGCCAAGATTGAGCGCCGCACGGCGGGGGCGGCGCCAAGCAGCTTCATCGGCGACCTGAAGAACCCCGAGAACGCCGGCTCGCAGCGCCTGCTCTCGATCGCCGAGCAGGGCGACCGCTACGACCGCGCCCTGTGGACGAAGCCGGCCGCCGTCAGCGGCGGACGCGGCAACTCGAACGCCCTCGTGGGCACGCCCGAGACGGTCGCCGCGGCGCTGCTCGACTACGTCGACCTGGGCGTCGACATCCTGAGCGCCCGCGGCTACGACTTCGTGAACGACACCATCGACTTCGGCCGGTACGTGATCCCGATCGTGCGCGAGGAGGTGGCGCGCCGCGACGCCGCCGCCGCGAAGACCGCCGCCGAGTCATCCGACGAACTGAAGCGACGGGCCCACCATGACGCGGCTTGAGGCGCTCACGGTCCCTGAGCTCGTCGAAGGGCCCCTTCGACCGGCTCAGGGACCGACCTTCCGCCACGCCACCCCCCTCGACCCGCAGGCCCGCATCGTGCTCGCCGACCTCGAGCGCGAGTACGACGCCCGGTACGGCAACCTGTTCGGCGAGCCGGCGTCGACCGAGATCAACCGGTACCCGGCCGAGGTGTTCAGCGCTCCGGCCGGGACGTTCCTGCTGGTCGAGACCGACGGACGGGTGGTCTCGGCGGGCGCGTTCATGACGATCGACGCGGCCACGGTCGAGGTCAAGCGCATGTGGACGCACTCCGACCACCGCGGGCGCGGGCTGGCGAAGCTCGTTCTCGCCGAGCTCGAGGCCGAGGCCCGCCGTCGCGGTTTCTCCCGTGTGGTGCTCAGCACCGGACCGCGGCAGCCCGAGGCCGTGCGGCTCTACCTCGCGACGGGGTACACGCCGCTGTTCGACCGGTCGCTGCCGCCGGAGGAGATCGTCATCCACCACTTCGAGAAGGAGCTGTCATGACGCAGATCAGAACGGTCCCTGGGCCCGCCGCGGTCCCTGAGCTTGTCGAAGGGCCGCTTCGACAAGCTCAGCGACCGGCCGGCGTCGACTTCGGCGCGCTGCCCGTCGTGCGCACCAAGCACTGGGTGCGCTGGATCCTCGGCGTGGTCGTGGTCTTCGTCGTCGCCCAACTCGTCTGGACGCTCTTCACCAACGCGGGCTACGGCTGGCCGACCGTGGCGAAGTACTTCTTCTCCGACGCGATCCTGCGCGGGCTCGGCATGACGCTGCTGCTGACCGTCGTCGCCGGCGCCATCGGATTCGCCGTCGGCAGCCTGCTCGCCCTCATGCGGCTCTCGAAGTCGCCGCTGCTGAACGCCTTCGCGTGGAGCTTCATCTGGTTCTTCCGCTCGGTGCCGCTGCTCGTGCAGATCCTGGTCTGGTTCAACCTCGGCTACCTCTACCCCACGATCGGCCTCGGCGTCCCGTTCACCACGGACTACTTCGTCGAAGCCCAGACCGTCACGCTCGTCAGTGCGTTCGCCGCCGCCGTGCTCGGACTCTCGCTCAACCAGGCCGCCTACTCCGCGGAGATCATCCGCGGAGGCATCCTCTCGGTCGACGCCGGCCAGCTCGAAGCCGCGGCCGCGCTCGGCATCCCCCAGCACAGGCGCATCACCCGGATCATCCTGCCCCAGGCGGCCCGCTCGATCATCCCGAACGCGTTCAACGAGATCATCGGCCTGCTCAAGGGCACCTCGATCATCTCGGTGATCGCGCTCGCCGAGCTGTTCTACGTCTCGCAGGTCATCTACAACCGCAACCAGCAGGTGATCCCGCTTCTGCTCGTGGCGGTGCTCTGGTACATGATCCTCACCACCGTGCTGAGCATCGCGCAGTTCTACGTCGAGCGCTACTACTCGCGCGGCTCGGCCCGCGTGCTGCCGCCCACCCCGATCCAGCGCGCGAAGGCGTGGGTCGCCGTGCAGTGGAACCGCCTCGACGACGAACCGACGAAGACGGGAGCGGCCGCATGACCGCCACACTGGCTAACGCCGGCCACGTCGAGATCCGCAACGTGACCAAGAGCTACAACGGCGTCGAGGTGCTCAGCGACGTCTCCCTCACCCTCGAACCCGGCGAGGTCGTGACCATCCTGGGTCCCAGCGGCTCCGGCAAGTCGACGCTGCTGCGCACCATCAACCACCTCGAGACCGTCGACGCCGGCTGGGTCGCGATCGACGGCGAGCTTATCGGCTACGAGCACCGCCACGGGAAGCTCTACGAACTCAAGGAACGCGCGGTGCTGCGCCGTCGCACCCAGGTCGGCATGGTCTTCCAGAGCTTCAACCTGTTCCCGCACCTCACCGCGCTCGAGAACATCGTCGAGGCGCCGATCGCCCTCAAACGACTCAATAAGACGGATGCACGGGAGCTCGCGCTCGGACTGCTCGAAAAAGTGGGTCTCGCCGACAAGGCCCACGCCTACCCCCGGCAGCTCTCCGGCGGCCAGCAGCAGCGGGTCGCGATCGCCAGGGCCCTCGCGCTGCAGCCGAAGGTGCTGCTGTTCGACGAGCCGACCTCGGCCCTCGACCCGGAGCTCGTCGGCGAGGTGCTCGACGTCATCCGCGAGCTCGCCGGCCTCGGCACGACGCTCGTGATCGTGACGCACGAGATCGGGTTCGCCCGGGAGGTCAGCGACCGCGTGATCTTCATCGACCGCGGCGTGGTGCTCGAGCAGGGCACCCCCGGCGAGGTGCTCGGCGATCCGCAGCATCCGCGCACCCGCGAATTTCTCGCGACCGTCCTCTAATCCCCCACCAACAGCAAAGGAATCTCTCATGGCACTCAAGAAGAAGACGGCGGCGGTCATCGCCGCGGTGGCCGCGGTCGCGATCGTCGGCGGCAGCGTCACCGCGTTCGCGCTCGGCTCGGGCGGCGACGCCGACGCGTCGGGCACGCCCGACGCCGCGGGCTCGGCGACCGAGTTCAACCTCACGGCAGACCAGAACCGCGTGCGCCTCGACGCGGTGCCCGAGGCGGTGGCCTCGCTCGAGGCCGGCGGCTTCGAGCCGATCGAGCCGGGCAAGCTCACCGTCGTGACCTCGCCGTTCGCCGCCCCGCTCGCGCTCTACGCCGACGACGACACGACCCTGATCGGCAACGAGGTCGACCTCGCCCAGCTCATCGCCGACGGCCTCGGACTCGAGCTGAACATCCAGCCGGCCGCGTGGGCCGACTGGCCGCTCGGCATCCAGTCGGGCAAGTACGACCTGATCCTCTCCAACGTCACGGTCACCGACGAGCGTAAAGAGCTCTACGACTTCGCCAACTACCGCCAGGATCTGCTCGGCTTCTACGTGAAGTCGGACTCGCCGATCAAGAAGATCGAAGAGGCCGCGGATGTCGCGGGGTTGAAGATCATCGTCGGCTCCGGCACGAACCAGGAGAAGATCCTGCAGGCGTGGGACGCCGAGAACATCGCGGCAGGCCTCGACCCGGTCGAGTACCTCTACTTCGACGACACGGCGAGCGGCGCTCTGGCGCTGAAATCCGGACGCGCCGACGCGAACTTCGGGCCGAACGCGACCTCGGCCTACGCCGCGGCGACCGACGGCGAGACCAGGCTCGTCGGAACGGTCAACGGCGGCTGGCCGCTCACCGCCGACATCGCGGCGGCGACGGCGAAGGACAACGGGCTGATCGAGTCGGTGAACATCGCGCTGAACGCGGCGATCGAGGGCGGCGAATACGCGGAGGTGCTGGAGCGCTGGGGACTGACCTCGGAGTCGATCGCGGAGTCGACGGTCAACCCGCCCGGCCTGCCGAAGAGCGAGTAGCCGCGCCCAAATGAGCCGATTCCGGCAGAATGAGTCATCCGCGGATGGCTCATCTAGCCGGAATCGGCTCATTTGCGCGTGTGCCAGCAGCGTCAGCGGCCGAGCGCGAACAGTGCCGGAGCCGGCACGCCGTCGACGAGGTCGGCCAGGATGCGCCCGACGCTCGGCACGAACTTGAAGCCGTGGCCCGAGAACCCGGCGGCGACCACGACCGGCCCCACCCGGTCGAGCACGAAGTTCGAGTCCGGCGTCGTTGTGTACGTGCAGCTGATCGGCACGAACGACTCCGAATCGACGCCGGGCAGCCACTCGCGCGCGTACCGCTGCAGTGCCGCGAGCTGCACGGGCTCGGCGACGAAGGTGCGGCGGTCGGGATCGAGCACCGGTCCGGCTCCGTGCCATCCCGCCTTGACCCCCTCGCCGGGCGTGATCATCCCGTAGACGCCCGAGTACCAGTAGTCATAGGCGGGATCGCCGGGGGTCGGCGCGTGGTTGAACCCGGGCCACGCCGCATCCGGGATCTGCTGGTCCGCGAGGGCGAAGTGCGCGGGCTGCTCCTGGGTGACGACCAGCGCGGGGTGCGCGACGCGGCCGGCGAGGAGCTTCGAGGTCCAGGCGCCGACGCTCACGACGACGCGGCGGGCGGTGACGGTCTCGATGGTTCCGGATGACTCGAAGCTGACACGCACCTCGTCGTCGCCGAGCACCCGCAGGCCGGTCACGCGCGCCTCGTGCCGCACGACCGCGCCGCGCGCGACGGCGCCCGACTGCAGCGCAGCGACCGAGCGGTCGGCGCCCAGGCGTCCCGACTGAGGCGTGAGAAGCACCCGACCGTCGAACCGGATTCCCGGCCAACGCCGCGCGGCCTCGTCGAGCGGGACGAACTCGGCCGGGATGCCCGCCGCGTGCAGCGCGTCGTGCACGGCGTCGAACTGCGGGTTGGCGCCGTGGTTGACGATGCCGGTGGTCTCGAGCAGGTCAGCGCCGCTCTCCGCCTCGAGTTCGCGCCAGAGCGGAAGCGCCTCGGCGAGCATCGACACGTAGGTCGGCTCGGAGTAGGCCTGGTTGAAGTTGCGCGAGGCACCGTGCGAGGCACCGTTGGTGTGCCCGGCGGTGAAACGCTCGAGCAGCAGCACGTCGCGTCCGCGGCCGGCGAGCTGCCAGGCCGCGGCAGAGCCCATCGCGCCGCCGCCGATGACGACGACGTCGACCCGTTCGCCCCCTGAGCTTGTCGAAGGGCCGCCCGTCATTCGACGACAGGGGTTTCGACGGGCTCAACCGGCGTGGTGGCCGCGAGCGCCTCGTACCCGCCGTCGACGTGCGACACGGCGATGAAGCCCTGCGCGTCGAGGTAGCCGGCGACCGGACCCGAGCCGGCCGTCGTGCCGCAGAAGATCACGACCTCGCGGTCGGCCTCGAGGGTCTGGGCGAACGCCGCGACATCCTCTTTCAGCACCACGGTCGCGCCCTCGATGGCGCCGGTGGCGGCCCGCCCGGCGTCGCTGCGCACGTCGATGAGCAACGCGCCGTTGGCGATGCGGTCGCGCGCCTCGGCCGCGCTGGTGGGGGCGATCTCGCTCATTCCGTGCCTCAGATCTGGTGGGAGATGGCGGCGGTCTCGACGACGCTGCGGTTGATCAGGGGAAGCGCACGGGCGATGGCGAGGTCGATGCGCTCGTGCAGCTGGATAGACGACACGGCGTAGTTGTCGAAGTCGGAATTGTTGGCGTAGACGCCGATCGGCAGGGTGAGCGCCTGGAAGAAGCCGAACAGCGGCCGGAACTGGTGCTCGAGAATGAGCGCGTGCCGGTCGCTGCCCCCGGTGGCGACGAGCAGCACGGGGGTGTCGACGAGGGCGTACTGCCCCACGAAGTCGAACAGGTGCTTGAACAACCCGGTGAACGACGCACGGTAGACGGGGCTCGCGACGACGAGCAGGTCGGCGCTCTCGATGCGCAACAGCTCCTGCTCGACCGAGGCGGGCAGCTGGTCGCGGGTCAGGGCGCCCGCGAACTCCGGCCCGATCTCGGAGATCTCGATGAGGTGCGCGTCGATGTCGATGTTCGAGCCGAGCGACGCCAAGATCTCGCGCACGAGCGCCGTGGTCTTCGACGGCGAGTGGAGGCTGCCGGAGACGGCGACGACTTTGAGGGGCTGAGTCATTGGAGAGTCCTAGAGGGTTTGGAGTTGGACGCGGAGATGGCTGTTGGGCACCGCCGGGAGGGCGAGGTGGTCGCGCAGGGTCGAACCCTCGTAGGCGGTGCGGAAGAGGCCGCGACGCTGCAGCTCCGGTACGACGAGGGTAGCGAAGGCCTCGAACGAATCGATAGCGGTTTCGGATGACACGGCCGACGTGACGGCGGAGAGCACCGTGAACCCGTCCACCGCCCGCGCCCGGAACCACGTTTCGAAGTGGTCGGCGACGTCGGCGGCCGAGCCGACCAGCACCGGGGCGGTGACGGCATGCGCGACGAGCAGGTGCCGGTAGGTGACCGGCCGCTCTCCGCCGACGACGCGACCCGAGCGGGCGCGGACGGCCTCCACCAGTTGGGCACCGAGCGAGCTGAACCGGGCGGCGACGCGGGTCGGCACCGAGTCGTCGAGCGCGACGCTGGTCAGCGGCACGCCGAGCACGCTCGCGAGCGTGCGGAAGGTGCGGTTGCTCGGCAGCTGCAGCCGCACGTCGGAGAGAGGCTCGTCGGGCAGGGGCACGAGCGCGACCAGCTCGTCGTAGATCGCCCACGCCGCCTCGCGGGTCTCCGCCACGATCGGCAGGATGGGGGTCACGATGCGGAAGTCCCGGACGCTGCGGCCCTCGCGGGCGACCTGCTGGCGCGACGAGACGTATTGCTCGACGGCCTCGTCGAAGGTGCGCGGGCTGGCGAAGAGCAGGTCGGCGTCGCGGGCGGCGAGGCGGCGGGCGTTCACCGAGCCGCCGACCACGGCGATCGGCGGGTGTCCCTGCGGCGGGCGAACGGTGTTGAGCGGTCCTGCCGAGGCGCGGTAGGCGCCGACGTAGTTGAGCGGGTGCAGCTTCGACCCGTCGATGAGACGCCCGCTCGCGGCATCCGCAATAAAGGCGCCGTCCTCCCAGCTGTCCCAGAGTCCGCGCAGGATGTCGATGAACTCGCCCGCCGCGGCGAACCGGTCGGCGTCGCTGTGCACGGTGTCCCAGCCGAAGTTGCTGGCCGAACGGGCCTCGGCGCCGGTCGCGACGCACAGCGCCACGCGGCCGCCGCTGAGCACGTCGATCGAGGCCGACGAGCGGGCCGTCGTGTACGGCTCGGCATGCGCGGAGCTGACCGTGGCGACCAGCCCGATGCGCTCGGTGACGGCGGCGAGGTAGCTCACCGCCGCGAACGGTTCGATGCGGGCGAGCAGGTACGGGTCGGTGTGCTCGAACTCGGCGGCGGTCGCGAGCCAGTCGCCGAAGAACAGGAAGTCGAGCCCGGCCGCCTCGGCGGTCAGCGCGGTGCGGCGCAGGATCGTGGGGTCGTCGGCCGGGTTGCCGTGCGCGCCCGGCACCCGCCAGCCCGACGGCCAGGCGCCGAGGGTGCGCACCGTCGCGCCGAGAACGAGGTGGCCCTCGCGCGGCGGAAGCTGCTGCCCGTTTATCGTCACGATTCGACGCTAGGCACGCCCGGCCAGCGGGGCGAGCGGGGAGGTCACACGGGGTAACGAGCCGACCACGTTCGTCACAGTGCGGCCCGGCGGTGCGGTCGCGCCTAGCGGAACCGCCGCCCCTCATCGCGGCGGAAGAGCACGAGCGCCAGCGCGAGCAGCAGTGCGATCCAGCCGAGCAACCCCAGCCAGGTCAGCGGTTCGATCTCGCCGCCCTGCACCGCCCAGATCACGAAGTCGCGGGCCTGCCGCGACGGGAGGAACTGCGAGATCGCGTTCAGCCAGTCCGGAAACAGCACCGGCGGCAGGAAGAGTCCGCCGGCGAAGGCGAGGGTGAAGAACGCGATCTGGATGACCGCGATCGCCGCCTTGGTCGAGAGCGCGTAGCCGATGCAGATGCCCATCAGCATAAACGGCAGGGCGGCGACGATGATCGCGAGCAGTCCGTAGAGCAGCTCGAGCGGGGTGGCCCGGGCTTCGGTGAGCAGCCGGCCGATGATCACGAGCGGCACGAGGGCGACGATCGTCATCAGGCCGGTCGAGAAGATGTGCGCGAGCACGCGGGCGATGCCGGGCGCGGGCAGCGTGCGCAGGTACGGGTCCCACGGCTTCTCGCGGTTCTCGGAGATGCCCAGGCCGAAGCTGAACAGACTCCCGACCATCACGGCGAAGACGCCCATCGAGATGACCGCCTCGGTGGCGTACTGCTCGTTCTGGGCGACCGCCGACTGCGGCACCACGAAGAAGAGCAGGGCGAGGGCCGGGAAGACGATGGTGCCGATGACGGAGACCGGCACCCGCATCGTCTCGAGCAGCGAGTACTTGGCGTGCAGCAACGTGAGACTGGCAACAGACATCAGCCCTCGATCCTTTCGTCCGCGGTATCGGTCAGGGTCAGGAACGCCTCTTCGAGGGTCGCGCCGCGCACGGTGAGGTTGGCGAAGGGTATGCCCGTGCGCACCAGTTCGACGATGAGGGCGTCGGAGTCCTGCACATAGAAGGTGGTTCCGGATGACGCGGGCTCGTGTCCCACGACGTGGGGCAGCCCGGCGATTCGGTCGACCTGAGGCGAGTCGAGGGTGACCTGCCGCAGGCTCACCCGTGCGAGCACGTTGCCGAGGGTGTCGTCTTCGAGCACCCGGCCCCCGCCGAGTACGACCACACGTTCGGCGAGCGCCTCGATCTCCTCGAGGTAGTGGCTCGTGATCACGATCGTCGCGCCGGCGTCGTGCTGGCGGCGGATCGCCTCCCAGAGAACCCGGCGCGCGTCGACGTCGAGTCCCGTGGTCGGTTCGTCGAGCAGCACCAGTTCGGGTCGCCCGACGAAGGCGAGGGCGACACTCACCCTGCGTTTCTGGCCGCCGGACAGCGCACCGGTCTGCTTGCGCGCCAGCTCGGTGAGTCCGAACTCCTCCAGCACCTCGGCGACCGGCACCGGATTCTCGAAGTGCGCGCCGACGAAGTCGAGCACCTCGCCCACGCGCAGCGTCTCCGGCAGCGCCGTCGCCTGCGGTGTCGACCCGAGCCGCAGCCGGTTGCGGGCGTTCTGCGGCGAGCCGCCGAACAGCTCGACCGTGCCCTGCGTCGGGCGGCGGAGGCCCTGCACCAGCGAGAGCAGTGTCGTTTTGCCCGCGCCGTTCGGACCGAGCAGGCCGACTATCGAGCCGGCGTGGATGTCGAGCGTCACGTCGTCGAGGGCGGTCACGTCGCCAAAACGGCGGGAAACGTGGCTGAGACCGGCAAGTTTTGTCATTTCGCTTCTCCCAATACCGATCGCAGTGTGTCCATGTAGTCCTCGAACGCGCGGCGGCCCTTCTTGCTGAGGCCGAGGTAGGTGATCGGGGTGCGGCCCTTGTGGGTCTTCGTGATGTCGACGTACGCGGCGTCTTCGAGCTTGCGCAGGTGCGTCGACAGGTTGCCCGCCGTCATGTCGAGCAGCTCCTGGAGGCGGGGGAAGGAGATCGACCCGTCCGCCTCGAGGGTCGACAACGCCGCCATGATGCGAAGGCGCGCCTGGGCGTGGATGACCGGGTCGAGCTCATCCACGGTGTCCGCCGTTCGCTGCCTCGCGGACGCGGCGCTGTTGCACGGCGCCGAACGCGGACAGGGCGAGGAACGCGATGCCGCCGGCCAGCGCGAGGAAGAGGTAGTGGCCGGGATAGCCGAAGAACGGCGCGACGACGGCGATGAGCACGAGCCAGCATCCCGCGACCACCGAGGGAACCGCGTGCCAGATCGCGCCGGCGATGACGTACATGATCCCGGCGAAGAGCACGTACGCGCTGGGGTAGTAGAAGTTCGCGAGTTCGGCGGACATGCCCTGGTAGCGCAGCGCGCCGCCGAACACGGCGAGCGCGGTGGCGCCGATCGACCAAGTGACGCCGTAGACGGTTCCGGTGAAGGCCGACGCGGTGTTGCCGCGCATGCCCCGGCCGCTGCGGATGCCGAGCCAGGCGGAGAATCCGCCGCTGATCAGGACGGTCGCGATGAAGATCGGAACGGCGACGCCGAGCGGCAACGAGAACGCCGGCTGCAGACCGTCGATGAGCCAGAGCGATCCGAACCCGATCAGCCAGGTCAGTCCCCACGCGAGCGTGATGTATGGCACGAACGCGCCCATCTGCGTCTCGACGCTGCGTTGCTGGTTCTGCAGCAGGGCGTACATGGCGGCGGGATCGAGTGGGGCGTCCGAGTCGGGCGAGCCCGGGGCATCCGGTCTGCCGCTGTTGTTCGTCATAGGTACTTTGTATCGCAAACTAGTCTGCGGAGTCAATAGCCTTTCGCCACGCGCCTCCTGTCGCTCCGACGGGGGCACCGAGGCGACTTCGCGTGCGATCGGCGCTCGTGCGGCATTCCGTTCTTGCCGTGCACGCTGCAGCGCAGCTGTGCGTTCGATCTGGGCGGGCCGACCCAATACGCTATTCTGAATCGATGATCACCCGCAAAGGGCAGGCAACCAAAGAGCACATCGTCGAGACGGCCGCGACTTTGATGGGGCAGTTCGGCGTTGCCGGCACTAGCGCGGATGACGTGCGCAAGGCCGCGGGAGTCAGCGGATCCCAGCTGGCCCACTACTTCGGAAGCAAGCAGGCGCTCGTGCGGGCGGTCATCAGCCACCAGTCCGAGTCGGAAGCGGTGGTCGTTCACCCCATGCTGCGTCCGCTCGACAGCATGGTTGCCCTCCACGCGTGGGCCGATGCCGCGGTCGAGAATGTGGATCACGACAGTGGCTACGGCGCCTGCACGCTGGCGATGCTCGCCGGCTCGGTGAGCCCCGGCGACGAACAGACCAGGGTCGAGCTCTGCAGCGCCTTCACGCGTCTGCAGCTCCTGCTGCGAGACGGTCTCAGTGCGATGCGCGACCGGGGCGACCTCCGCTCAGACGCCGATCTCGACGAGCTGTCGATGGTGCTGCTCACGGCCCTCCAAGGAGGCACTCTTTTGGGACAGACGATGAAGACGTCGACACCGATGCGCTCGGCGATGAACGCCGCGCTCCGCTACGTGGAGTCCTTCGCCGCCTGAGCGCGATCCGGGCGCGCTCACCTGTCGCCCGCTGCTCGGCGACGCGACGCGACGCCCGGCACCTTCGCGGCGCCCTGCCACCGCATGCGTGCGTATACCCGTGCTCGGCGACGCCTTTCACGCGGAATGGGTTGATCAACCCATTCTGTGCAAGGATTGGGTCAATCAACCCAAAAGGAGCACCATGTCGGATCTCGCAGGAAGAACATCCCTCGTCACAGGAGCCACATCGGGCATCGGGCGTGCGGTGGCGGAGCTGCTCGCGCAGCACGGTGCTGACGTCGTCATCCATGGCCGCGATCCCCGGCGGGGAGCGGAGGTGGTCGAGTCGATCAGCGCCAACGGGGGCGCTGCTCGGTTTGTCGCCGCGGACCTCGGCGACTCCCGGGACGTCGAGCGGCTAGCCCGCGAGGCGGGCCCGGTCGACATCCTCGTCAACAACGCCGGCATCTACGAGTTCGCGTCCACCCTCGCGACCACGGCCGAGAGCGTCGACCGGCACTTCGCCATCAACGCACGCGCACCCTTCCAACTGGTCGCAGCTCTCGTGCCCCACATGATCGAGCAGAACTACGGCGCGATCGTGAACATCAGTTCGGGCGCGGCCACGACCGTCATGCCCGCCGGTGCTGTCTATGGGGCATCAAAAGCTGCCCTCGATGTCTTCACGCACTACTGGGCATCTGAGTTCGGCGCCCACGGCATCCGTGTGAACGCCGTCGCTTCCGGCCCGGTTCGCACCCTCGGAACGGAGTCGATGCTCGCGGCCGCCGGCGATGCGATGGACAACACGACGGCACGCGGTCGAATCGGCGACCCGGCTGAGATCGCCGCGGTCGTGCTGTTCCTCGTCCAGTCGGGCAGCAGCTACGTCAATGGCGCGATCGTGGCCGCCAACGGCGGAAGACGAACCGCGCTACCCAGCTGAGCCCGGCGGCCGCACCACCACGACTGGGTAGCCCTCTCCTGAAGATCAACCCCGCACCGAGCGGGATCCATACGACCATCACTACTCACTGAGGAAACCCACCGATGAGCACCACTGACGAACCACCCGTGACCCGCGCGACCTACCTGAAACTCGCCCTCCTCTCCGCAGGGCTGTTCCTGACAGGCACGAACGCATTCGTGATCGCCGGACTACTCCCCACCCTGGCCGAGGCATTCGACACCACCCGAGCAACGGTCGGATACTCGATCACGGTCTACGCCCTGGTCATCGCCATCGCTGCACCCGCGGCGTCGATACTGCTCGGCCACGTCTCACGTACCACCCTCATCGTCTCCGGGTTGTCCCTCATGGCGATCGGCATCCTCATCACCGCAATGGCACCGACCATCGAGGTCTTTATCGTCGGTCGTGCCATCGGCGCCCTCGGTGGAGCTGTTCTCGTGCCGACCTCGACGGCCGCGGGACCCGCGCTTCTGCCCCCGAAACGGGTAGCGACGGCAATCGCCGTCGTCACACTCGGATTCAGCCTCGCGACCGCCGTCGGCGCCCCCGCAGGCACCGCCCTCGCAGCAGCATACGGATGGCGCACCCCGCTGTTCGTCATTGCCATCCTCGCGGTTCTGCTCGCCGTCACCGTCGCCCTCGTCGTCCGTCACGTTCCTATTCCCCCGATTGCCTCTGTCCGTCAGAGACTGCGCCCGTTGCGCGACGCGCGTGTCAGTCTGGGACTCGTCTCGACGCTGCTCCTCATCCTCGGTTTCAACATCGTTTACCTGTTCAGCGCCTCCGTCACCGAGGAATCCACCGGCGGCTCGGGCGGGCTCCTCGCGCTCTTACTACTCGCGTTCGGCCTCGGCTCGGTGGTCGGGAACGTGATCGCCGGCCCGATCACCGATCGCTTCTCCGCCCGGAGAACATTCACCGAGCTGGTGATCATGCAGGTAGTGATCCTCGTGCTCATCGCGCTCATCGGTGGCACATTCTGGATCGAGGTCGTGTTGTTCGTCCTCTGGGGTGCCACGGCTCTCGGCGCGACGATTCCGATTCAGCACCGCCTGGCCACCATCGACCGGGCTACTACAGGCCTCACCCTGTCGTGGTTCACTAGCGCCCAATACCTTGGGATCGCCATCGCCCCGGTGGTGGCGACCACCGCGGCAGGACTGGCCGGTGCAAGCCTCATCCCCATCGCCGGCGCCGTCGTGCTCGCCGTGTGCATCGTCACCTTCCGGCTCGGCTTCGCAAGAAAGTCAGGTGCACGCGGATCCAACGCCGGGTAGCGGTCGACCTCGACGCGGCCGGCCGCCTGAGCCGGTGTAGCTGTCAGGCCGCTATCGCGAACTCGAGATGACGGCGAGGCAGGCGATCTGGAGCGTCTCAGCGATCTTGTCGGGGTCGCTCAGGTAACCGTTCACCATCGCCCCGTCGCGCAGCATCAGCAGCTGCCCGGCGGTGGTATCTGCGTCTGCCGCGCCGGCATCCGTCGCGATCTCCGCGAGCACCTCGCGTGTCCATCGGCGATGCGCGTCGACGACGACGCGCACAGGGTCCTCCGGGTCGGGCGTCTCGGCGGCGGCGTTGATGAACGGACAGCCACGGAATCCGGGCATGCAACTGGCGGTGCCGATGACCTTCGCGATGTTCGACAGGGCGTCTTCTGGACCGGCCTGATCGCGGGCGGATTCGATGGCCGCTCGCTCTCCCGCGGCCTGCAGCTCGAGGTAGGCGACGATGAGGTCGGTCTTGGTGCGGAAGTGGCGGTAGAAGGTGACCTTAGTGATGCCCGCCTGCTCGATGATCCGATCGGCGCTCGTCCCGCGGATCCCGTTGGCGTAGAACAACTCGGTCGCGGCATCCAGGATGCGGTCTCGCGCAGATCCGTCGCGTCCGCGGGTCGTCGCCGGTGTGATTGTGCTCACCGATTCCTCCTTTTCTCGACTCGCGGCTTGCGCCGCGATCGCCTTCACTCTAGAGTCTCCATTGTAGACGTACTAGTTCGTCTACATAGCTCGCGAGGGCTATTCATAGTCAGGAAAGGCAACATCATGAGTGCAACAGTCGTCCTCGTCCACGGAGGCTTCGTCGATGGATCGGGTTGGAGAGGTGTGTACGACGAGCTCCGCGCCGACGGAATCGACGTTCGCGTCGTGCAGAACGCGACCAAATCGCTCGTCGACGACGCCGCCACCACCCGCGACGTCGTCGACGCCGTTGACGGACCCGTGGTTCTCGTCGGCCACTCCTACGGCGGAGCTGTCATCACGGAAGCCGGCAACCACGAGAAGGTCGCCGCCCTCGTTTACATCGCCGCGTTCGCGCCCGATCAGGGAGAGTCCGTCAACACGCTTCTCGGTGGGTTCCCGCAGGACGGCCCGCAGCCGCCCATCCTGCCGCCCGTCAACGGTTACCTCTTCCTCGACCGCGCCAAGTTCCACGAGTCGTTCGCCGCGGACACCTCGCCTGAGGATGCGGCGTTCCAAGCCGACTCCCAGGTGCCGTGGGGACTCGACGCGCTCGGCGACGTCGTCACCGAAGCGGCCTGGCGTTCGAAGCCCAGCTGGTACCTTCACGTCGGCGACGACCGGATGATTCCTCCGGTCGTGCAGACATCGATGGCCGAGCGCATCGGCGCCACCGTCGTCGAGACTCCGGGCAGCCACTCGATCTTCGTCTCGCAGCCGAAGGTCGTCGCCGACCTCATCCGCAATGCCGTGACCGCCGTCACCGAGTAGAACCTCGCCATGCTCGGCCGCCGCACCAACCCGTTCGGGTGCGGCGGCCGGCTGTGAACGACTCTTGACCATTCGGTGGCGCGAGCCTCTGGTGCCGGTGTCGACGGACCATGAACTCCGGGAATCGTCACAATCTCAGTCGAGGTGGGCGGCGCGGAATCGACCAAGCCCAGCAATGCTCGTGGCCGGATTCCGGGCCTCCCCAGCCGTACGAGGTCGCTCTGAGAGTCGTCCTCCGGAACGAGTCCATTCCCGACGACTTCCTCACGGACTACACAGGTCAGTGGACGACAGCGGCCCGCTCTCCTATCGAACCGACGATGGCGCCCACGGCCGACTCGACCGAGCGTCCCGTGGCCAACGAGTCCTCGGACTCGGAGTCGTAGACGAACGCGGTGACCCCGCGGCGCATGCCGCAGTAGTCGACGATGCCGTTTTCGATCTGGGTGCTGAACGAACGCGCATAGCCATGACGGTCGAACGACTCCCCTGCGGTGCCCGAGACGGGAAGAAGGTGCATGCGAAGGCGCCCCAGCCGCGGCACGATTCTGCCGTTGTCGTCGACGTCGAAGGCCCAGCCGGAAACGAAGACGCGGTCGATCCAGCCTTTCAGCAGTGCCGGCATCGACCACCAGTAGACGGGGAAGACGAGCACGACGTCGGTCGCCCCGTCGAGCCTGTTCTGCTCGGCGACGACGTCCGCGCCGGGCTGCCGCTTGCCCAGATACAGATCACGGTCGGCGAGCGTGAAACCCGGATCGAACTCCTCCTGAGCCAACGGAGCGATACTCGCCCGATCGGTGCCCAGCGATTCCCGCAGCTGCTCGGCGACGCGATGGGTGAGGGAGTCGGCGTCGGGATGCGCGATGACGATGAGGGTGCGCATCCCTCCAGGTTGACCCAGGAGGCCTGCACGTTTGTCCACCGCGACGCTCTGCTTTTGCCGCATCGCCGCCTACACCTGCACGTTTGTGCATTAAGACGACACCTGCCGTGTGGGCGAGAGGGTGCTGCCTAAGCTTCTCGACGGATCGCGGCAACGAGGCTCGCGGCCACACAAAGGAGTGGAATGAAACCGACACTGGTTAGGCGCAACGGCTTCTGGCTCGCCTTATCGCTGGTACTGATGGTCGTGTCGTCGATCGTGGCGTCTGCAGTGCAGACCTCCGGCTACACCGTGACCGTCAAAGACATGAACTGGGAGACGGCGTCCGGCCAGTCGATGAGCGCCCTGCTCTACAAGCCAAACGGGGTTTCCGCCGACAAGCAGGCACCGGCCATCGTGGTTTCCCACGGCTGGTGGAACAACAAGGAGATGCAGGACGCCAACTACGTCGAGCTCGCCCGCCGCGGCTATGTCGTGGTGTCGATCGACATGTACGGCCACGGCGACTCCGACTACCTGCCGGCGACCAACCTGGAGCTCGGCGGCACCGGCATGTACGACGCGGTGAAGCTCGTCGCCGACCTGCCCTACGTCGACTCCGACAAAATCGGTGTGTCGGGTCACTCCAACGGCGCGCGCGCGGCCAACTTCTCGGTCGTCCTCGACAACGAGGCCGACGAGCAGCTCATCGACGCCGTCTTCCTCGTCGACAACGACCCCATCTACGTCGACGCGGACGGCGCGTACACGAACGTCTACGGCGACCGCGACACGGGTCTCGTGGCCGACCAGTACGACGAGTTCTTCTTCCGCAGCTACAACGCGGAAGGTGTCGCCGTCACGGCGCCGCGCGACTACATCGGCACGCCCAACGCCCAGTCGTTCCTCAACCAGGGAGTCGACCCGGCCGAGGAAGGCGAGGAAAGGGAGGCCAACACCGTCTACGACGACGACTCCATCCGCGTGGTCTACACCCCGGCGCAGACCCACCCGTGGGGCACGATCTCGAAGCAGACGGTTTCCGACCAGCTCGAGTTCTGGCAGGAGGCATTCGGCGCGCCCGAGGCGATGGACTCCGGCTCGCAGATCTGGCAGTTCAAGGAGGCCTTCACCGCTCTCGGCCTGATCGGCTTCATGATCTTCCTGCTCGCCTTCGCGCGCGCACTGCTGACCACTCGCGCGTTCGCGGCACTGCGCGCCGACGCCGTGCCGGTCGCGGCCAACACCCGTACGGGACTGGGATGGTTCTGGGGAGGCCTGGTCGTGTCGGCCGTCTTCTCGGGGGTCAGCTACGTCGCCCTCAGTCAGGCGCCGTGGATCAACAGCATCGCGTTCAACGCCGCGCCCACCCCATTCACGCAGGGTGCGACCTTCTTCATCGCCTTCTGGGCGGCGGTCAACGGCATCGCAGCGATCGCGATCATGGTCATTTCCTACCTGCTCTTCGGCCGTAAGAACGGCGTGAAGGTGCGCGACCTCGGACTGCTCCCCGGCTGGAAGAAGCTCCTGCAGAGCGTCGGCCTGGCCGCGGTCACGGTGGCCGCGGCGTTCGGGCTGGTCTTCCTGTCCGACTGGCTGTTGCACACTGACTACCGGTTCTGGGTGATCGCGGTGAAGGACTTCGAGCCCGACAAGCTGTGGATCGCGCTGCTCTACCTGCCCTTCTTCCTGGTCTACTTCGTGGCCAACTCCGTGGCGATCAACGTCTTCAACCGGTTCACTCTCCGCGGCCGCGAATGGGTCAACACGGCAGTGCTGGCGCTCGCCAACGCGGCGGCACCGATCGTGCTCGTCGTCGCCCAGTACGCAACGTTCTTCATCACGGGCGAGACGATCCCCGGATTCGGCGGCATCTTCAGCATCTGGCTGTTCCCGGTCATCGTCATCTTGGCGGCCACGGCCGTGCTGTCGCGCAAGCTGTACCGCGTGACGGGCAACCCGTACGTCGGCGGCTTCATCAGCGCCGCGGTAGTGACGCTCGTGTCGGTGACCAACACCCTCACGGTCACCTACTGACGCTGGCGCTGATGGCGTAGTCGAAGCCCCGGGCCGGTCGGTCCGGGGCTTCGTCCGTCTCGGGTCGGACGCATCAGCTCACTGACCGACGACGCCGCTCTCGTAGGCACGGATCACGGCTTCGACGCGGTTGCGCAGCCCGAGTTTGGCGAGCACCCGACCGACGTTGGCCTTCACCGTCGACTCGCTGAGGTGCAGGGTCGTGGCGATCTCGCTGTTCGTCTCTCCCCGGCCGATCAGGACGAAGATTTCCCGTTCCCTCGGGGTAAGCGCGTTCAGAGCCTCGTCGGCGTCGAGCGTGCGCCGCTGCAGCAGGTGCGGGGCCGCGACCTCGATCAGTTTCGCGGTGATGCGGGGCGACACGACGGCGTCGCCCGAGTGGACGGCGCGGACCGCCGCGACGAGATCGTCGGGACGGGTGTCTTTCAGCAGGAAGCCTGCCGCGCCGGCATCGAGGGCGCCGAAAGCGTATTCGTCGAGGTCGTAGGTGGTGATGACGAGAACCCGGGTCTCCGGATAGAGCTCGGTGATACGTCGCGTGGCCTCCACGCCGCCGACCCCGGGCATCCGGATGTCCATCAGCACCACGTCGGGCCGAAGTCGGCCGACGGCGCCGATCGCCTGCGTGCCGTCTGATGCTTCGCCGACCACGATCATGCCGGGGTTGGCCTCGAGCATCAGCCGGAATCCGTATCGGACCAGTTCCTGGTCGTCGGCGAGCAGTACCCGGATGTTGTCGATCACGATTGTGGATCTCCGCTTCGTAGTCGCGCGAGGACGCGCCATCCGCCCTCGACGTCGGGTCCCGCATCGACGGTTCCGCCGTACAGCGCCACCCGCTCCCGGATACCGAGGAGACCGCGGCCCTCCTCCGTGCCCGCCGCGATCGGGGGCCCGTCGTCCCGGACGTGAATCGTCACGTCGTCCGCCGTCCAGGCAACCGTGACCGTGACCGCGCGCACCTGTCGGGCATGGCGGAGCACGTTCGTCAGCGACTCCTGCACGATCCGATAGACCGTGAGGCCGAGACCGGGATCGGTCGAGGGTGTCCCCGCCACGGTGAGCCGGACCGGCAGTCCGGCTGCGACGAACTCGCCCGCGAGCGTGGCGAGCCGCGACGCGTCTGGTTGCGGCTCGTGCTCCTGCGCGGACCCGCCGTCGTCGCGCACGCTACCGAGCAGTCGTCGCACTTCGCCGAGGGCCCGACGGCCGGTTTCGGCGACGCGGGCGATCGCTGCTTTCGCTTCGGCGGGACGATCGTCTGCGGCGGCGTGCGCGCCGTCGGAAACCGCGATGATCACGGAGAGGCTGTGCGCGATCACATCGTGCATCTCGCGGGCTATCCGTTCGCGCTCGAGGGCGCGGGCGATCTCCACCTGCTGGTCGCGCTCTCGCGCGAGCCGCTCGGCCCTCACGACCAACTCGCCGATGTACCGACGTCGGTGCCCTGCGTTCGTGCCGAGGAGAGCGACGATCAACAACACGGCGGCAATGATCAGAAAGACGTTCGCCCAGTCCAGGAGCGGGTCGCGGCCGAGGATTCGCGGTGCCAGGCCGAGGATGGGGGGCCCGACGGTTCCGCGCATCGACAAGGCCACAGCGCCGATCGCGGCGCTGGCCATCGCGATACCGAAACTGAGCCAAGCGATCCTCCCCTTGTGACGCGCGCCCGCGCTGTACACCGCGACCACCGCGAGCAACGACTCGGCGCCCGAACCGCACGCCAGGGAGAGCACCGACAGAGTCACAGCGGCCCCGAAGGACAGCCGCGGATATCGGTGTCGGATCGTCAGTGCGGCCAGACCGCCGATGCCCAGCAGGACCATCGGCCACAGCGGAGTCGAGTGTGGCGGTTCGAGCGACAGAGCAGCCAGACCGACGGCCAGCACGGCGTACACCGCCGCGATCAGCGCGTCGGCGGCGCTGACGCGACGAGGCGCGGGAATCAGGCGTCCTTCCGACGCAACTGAATGGCTCCCATGACAATGAAGATACCGGCCCACGCGGCGGCGACTATCCATCCGGCCCCGTAGCTGACGTACCCGTCCGCCAGATCCAGAAGGGCTCCTCCGCCGTCGGGCGCGTTCGACATGGCGTCGCCGGCCTTCGACATCGACAGGAGGTGGAGGTTCCTGACCAGGGTCGAGGCGGGGAGGACGGACAAGACGATCGGCAGCAGCAGGATTATCGAGATGACGGTCGCCACCGCGGCAGCGACCGAGCGCAGCACGGTCCCGATGCCCAGACCGAGGATGCCCGAGAAACCGATGTAGGCGGCCGCGCCGACGAGCGCGGGCAAGACACCAGGAGCGGTCAGACCGACCTCGATCCCCAAGGCGGCGAACATCGGGTAGGTCAGTGCCCACGAACCGAAGAGTGCGACGAGGGCCGAGGCGGTCACGGTGAGGAAGACCACGACCGCTTTGGCGGCGAGGACGGCGCCCCTGGCCGGCGCGGCGATGAGCGTCGATTGGATGGTTCCGCTCGAGTATTCCGCGGTGATCACCAGCACCCCGAGTACGCCCGCGATGAGCTGCCCGAACAGAACGGTTCCGATCGTCACCTGATCCAACAGGAAGCCCACCGAGGGTTCGTCCGGCACACCGGCACCCTCTGCGGTAATGCCCAGCACGGCGCTCACACCGAGCCCGGTGACGATGATCGCCACCAGAAGCCCCACTGTCGAGCGAAGACTCGTGAGCTTGATGAACTCCGACCGGAGCACGCCGGTGAATCTCAGACGTTCGTGCTCGGGGATCGCTCCCGCGCGCTGGTATTCGAGGGCGTTCATTCGCGTGCTCCTGTTCCTGCGGTGTCGGACGACCGGTATTCGACCTCACCGGCGGTGAGGGCGATGTATGCGTCTTCGAGGGACCCCGCCACCGAGGCCACCTCGTACAGCGCGACTCCGGCTCCCGCCGCCGCGATAGCCACCTGTTCCGCGGTCAGTCCGGTGATCTCCATCGCGCCGTCGGCGAGGGCCGAGACGACCACGTCCGGTCCGGCGACAGTCGCCATCAGCAGCTCTGCGTGCGGCGTGCGCACGCGGGTCACGGAACGCGTAGCCCCCGAGATGACGCTGTCGATCGAATCATCCGCCAGGATCCTCCCCCGCCCGATCACGATGAGGCGGTCGGCGGTCTGTGCCATCTCGCTCATCAGGTGCGACGACAGCAGAACGGTGCGGCCCTCCGCCGCCAGAGCGCGCATCAGGGTCCTCACCCAGCGCACGCCCTCGGGGTCCAATCCGTTCACCGGTTCGTCGAGGATGATCGTCGCCGGGTCGCCGAGCAGAGCGGTGGCGATGCCGAGCCGCTGGCCCATTCCGAGCGAGAATCCGCCGACCCGTTTGCCTGCGACAGAATCGAGTCCTGCCAACCCGATGACCTCCCGGACGCGGGAGGCACCGATCCCGTGTGTCGCGGCGATCGACAGCAGGTGCCTGTAGGCCGAGCGTCCGCCGTTCGCCGCCTTGGCGTCGAGCAGCACACCGACCTCGCGCAGCGGAGCACGGTGCTCGCGGTAGAGACGCCCGTTCACTTCGACCCGACCAGCCGTCGGCCGGTCGAGCCCGACCATCATCCTCATCGTGGTGGACTTCCCGGCCCCGTTCGGCCCGAGGAATCCCGTCACCTGGCCGGGCCTGACCGTGAAGTCGATCGCGTCGACCGCGACCTTGTTTCCGTAGTGTTTGGCGAGTGCCACTGCTCTGATCATTTGGTTACCTTTCGCATACCGACGACGCTAGGCGCGGGTCGCCGTCGGCACAGTGGACCCCGGTCTCGACGTCTTTCGCGACCCGGTACCTGGGTACCGGCAGGGGCGCGGTGTGCGAGCGCACGTCGGCGGCGACGCACCGCGGAGCCTTAAGCTGGAGGGCCGATGTCTGACGTACCCACCGTGATCTCCTTCCCCGCCGACCTCCCCGTGAGCCAGCGCCGGGAGGACATCGAGCGCGCCATCCGCGAGAACCAGGTCGTGATCATCGCGGGCGCCACCGGCTCGGGCAAAACGACGCAGATCCCGAAGATGCTGTTGTCGATGGGCTACGAGAGCATCGGGCACACGCAGCCGCGCCGCATCGCCGCACGCACCATCGCCGAGCGCATCGCCGAGGAACTCGGCCAAGAGGTCGGCGAACTCGTCGGCTACCAGGTGCGGTTCACCGACCGCGTCGGGGCCGACACCAAGATCAAGCTGATGACCGACGGCATCCTGCTCAACCAGATCCACCGCGACCGCGATCTGAAGAAATACGACGCGATAATCATCGACGAGGCGCACGAGCGCAGCCTCACCGTCGACTTCCTGCTCGGCTATCTCAAGCAGCTCATGCCGCGGCGCCCCGACCTCAAGATCATCATCACGAGCGCGACGATCGACCCGGGCAGCTTCTCGCGGCACTTCGACGACGCCCCGATCATCGAGGTCTCGGGACGCACGTACCCGGTCGAGGTGCGGTTCCGGCCGTTGGTGGCGGATGCGCAGCCGGATGCAGACGAAGAGTCCGCGGCAGCGGCGGTCGACCGCGATCCCATCGAGGGCATCAACGCGGCGCTCGACGAGCTCGCGCGCGAGGGAACCGGCGACGTGCTCGTGTTCCTCAGCGGCGAGGCCGAGATCCGCGATGCCGAAGACGCGATCCGCGGACGGAACCTGCCCAACACCGAGGTGCTCCCCCTCTACGGCCGCCTGTCGAGCGCCGACCAGCACAAGGTGTTCCAGCCGTCGACGCAGGCCGGCACCCGCCGCCGCATCGTGCTCGCGACCAACGTCGCCGAGACCAGCCTCACCGTGCCCGGCATCAAGTACGTGATCGACGCCGGTACCGCCCGCATCTCGCGCTACAGCGTGCGCTCGAAGATCCAGCGGTTGCCGATCGAGGCCATCTCGCAGGCCTCGTCGAACCAGCGCTCCGGCCGTTCCGGCCGCACGAGCGACGGCATCGCGATCCGGCTGTACAGCGAGGAGGACTTCCTCAAGCGCGCCGAGTTCACGGAACCGGAGATCCTGCGCACCAACCTGGCCGCGGTCATCCTGCAGATGATCTCCCTCGGCCTCGGCGACATCGCGAATTTCCCCTTCCTACAGCCGCCCGACAGCCGCGGCATCAAAGACGGCCTCGACCTGCTGCGCGAACTCGGCGCGGTCGACGGCGCCGGCGAGACCCCGCGTCTCACCCAGGTCGGCAAGCAGCTCTCGCAGCTGCCCATCGACCCGCGACTCGCCCGCATGATCATCGAGTCGAAGAAGCACGGAACCACGCGCGAGGTCATGGCGATCGTCGCCGGGCTCTCCATCCAAGACCCGCGCGAGCGCCCGCTTGAGAAGCGCCCGCAGGCCGACCAGGCGCACGCGCGCTTCGCCGACCCGACGAGCGACTTCCTCAGCCTGCTGAAACTCTGGGACTACCTCAAAGAGAAGCAGACCGAACTCAGCGGCAATCAGTTCCGCCGCATGTGCCGCAGCGAATACCTCAACTACCTGCGCATCCGCGAGTGGGAAGACGTCTACCGGCAGCTCACCCGCCTCGCCAAGCAGCTCGGCCTGCACGTGGGCGAGCCGCACACGAACCCCGACGGCATCCACCGCTCGCTGCTCGCCGGACTGCTCAGCCAGATCGGGTTGAAGGATGTCGCGAAGAAGGACTACGTCGGCGCCCGGCAGTCGCGCTTCGTGATCTTCCCCGGATCCGCTCTGGCCAAGAAGCAGCCCGCCGCGATCATGAGCGCCGAGCTCGTCGAGACCAGCCGCCTGTTCGCCCGCGCGAACGGCGCCATCGACCCCGCGTGGGCCGAGCAGATCGCCGGCGACCTCGTCAAGCGCAGCTACTCCGAGCCGCACTGGGAGAAGCGCCAGGGTGCCATCGTCGCCTACGAGCGCGTCACCCTCTACGGCGTGCCGATCGTGCTGAAGCGCCGGGTGCAGTTCTCCCGCATCGATCCGGCGTACGCGCGTGAGCTGTTCATCCGGCACGCGCTCGTCGAGGGCGACCTCGTCGCCGAGACCCTCAAGGGCCGCGACTGGGACTTCGACCGCGCCAACCGCGCGCTGCGCAAAGAGCTCGCCGAGCTGGAAGAGCGAACCCGCCGCCGCGACATCCTGTTCGACGACGAGGCGATCTTCGAGTTCTACAACCGCCGCATCCCGCCCGAGGTCGCCAGCACCAAGAGCTTCGAGGGCTGGTGGAAGAAGGAGCGCCAGAGCAACCCCGCCTTCCTCACCATGACCGCCGAGAACCTGGTCGACGAGCCGGAGGCGACGGTCGACGAGAACGCGTTCCCGAGCGTCTGGCACCAGGGCGACCAGCGGCTCGCGCTCACCTACCGGTTCGAACCCGGCGCGGAGGACGACGGCGTGACCGTCAACATCCCTATCGCGCTGCTCGCGTCGCTCAAGCCCGAGGGCTTCGACTGGCAGGTTCCGGGTTTCCGCGAGGATCTGGTGACGGCACTCATCAAGAGCCTGCCGAAGGAGATCCGGCGAAACGTGGTGCCCGCCGGCGACTGGGCGCGGAAGCTGCTGTCCTCGGTCGCTGAGCCTGTCGAAGGGGGCGCTTCGACGGGCTCAGCGACCGCGCTCGCCCAGTACCTCGCCGACGAGATCCGGCGGCAGACCTACACGCCCGTCGCCCCCACCGACTTCGACGTCGACCGCGTGCCCGCCCACCTGCGCGTCACCTTCGCGGCGATCGACGAGCGCGGCAAGGTCACGGCCTCGTCGAAGGTGCTCAGCTCGCTGCAGTTGCAGCTCAAGGCGACCGTGCGGGCGAGCGTGGCGAAGGCCTCGGTCACCCCGAAGAGCGACCTCGAACGCCAGGGCCTCACCACGTGGGACTTCGACGAGCTGCCGACGACGCTCGATACGAAGCACGGGAGCGGTGTCATCCGCGCCTATCCCTCCCTCGTCGACGAGGGCAAAACCGTGGCGATCCGCCTGCAGTCGACGCCCGAAGACCAGGCCCGGGCCATGAAGGCGGGAGTGAGGCGGATGCTGCAGCTCGCGATCCCCGCGCCGACCGCGTATGTGCAGCAGCACCTGACCTCCGCTGAGAAGCTGTCGCTCGCGACGAGCCCCTACAAATCCACAGGCGACCTGTTCGCGGACTGCATGGCCGCGTGCATCGACGACGTCCTCGGCGACACCGCGATTTTCACCAGGGCCGAGTTCGAGGCGGCAAGGGACAGGGTCTCGGCGACGATCGTCGACGCAATGTTCCAGACGGTGGCGCAGGTGAGCGCGATCCTGCTCGCGGCTCGGGCCGCCGAGAAGCTGATCTCGAAGACGTCGAGCATGGCGTTGCTCGGCCCGCTCGCCGACGCGCGGGAGCAGTTGAGCGACCTGGTCTACCCGGGCTTCGTCGCGGCGACCGGTGCGACGCAGCTGCGCCGCATCCCCGTCTACCTCGCCGCGCTCGCCCACCGCATCGAACGGCTCGCCGACAACACCGGCCGCGACCGCGTCTGGCTCTCGGAAATTCAGGAAGCCACGCAACGCTACGTGTCCGCCGGCGGCGACCTGCCGCTGCAGAACGACGCCCCCGAGCACCTGCGTCACGCCCGCTGGATGCTCGAGGAGCTGCGCGTCTCGCTCTTCGCGCAGCACCTGCCGACCGCCGAGCCGGTGTCGCTGCAGCGCATCACGAAGGTGCTCGGCGGCGGATAGGTTTCTGCGGGTTGAGTAGGTCGCTCAGCGACCGTATCGAAACCAGATCCGCGATTCTCATGGTTCAGTTCGCGCTGACATCAACACGAACTGAACCTCCGTTTTCCAGACTCCTTCGTGATTTCCTTATGCCACCAAAAGGTGGCGCAACGAAACCGAACCTGCCGGCCCCGTAGGTCGCCCAGCGACCGTATCCAAACCAGCGTGCTCGGGCGATAGTGCACTTGTGGCGGGTGAATCCGCCGTCGCACCCGCCACAACTGCACTCCCGGGCGCGCGTCGCGTGAATGCCGTACGTTCGAAACGTGCCGCAGAACGAATTCCTCTACACCCGCTCCGACGACCCCCTCGCGCAGCCGCTCATCCTCGAACTCTCGCGCGAGTACGACGAGCGCTACGGACTCAACGACGGCATCCCCTCGTCGGTCGAGCTCAGCCGTTACCCCGCCGAGCGATTCGCCCCCGAGAACGGCGGCGCGTTCCTGCTCGTGCTCCGCGGTGACGAGGTCGTCGCCGGCGGCGCATTCATGAGAACGGATGACACGACCGCCGAGATCAAGCGGGTGTGGACCTCGTCCGCCCACCGTCGCCAGGGTCTCGCCCGCGTGGTGATGGCGGAGCTGGAACGCGAAGCCGCGGCCCGCGGCTACACCGGAATCGAACTCACGACCGGCGCGCGCCAGCCCGAGGCGGTCGCGCTCTACCTCGGCCTCGGTTACGAGCCGCGTTTCGACCTCGACGGCGACCTCGAGGCGATCGGCTACCTGGCCTTCACGAAGCCGCTGTAACCAGCAGCGCCAGTACCGACCGCACGCGCGCCTCGAGCGGTTCGGCCTCGCGGACCACACCGCCGACGGCCGCGACGACGGGTGTCAGCACCGTCCCCGCATCCGCCTCGCCGACCTCGATCAGCTCGACGGCGCACATCGCCTCGACCGCCAGGATCGATCCGAGCAACTCGACCGACCGTTCGAGCGCCTGCAGCGCGAGGGCCGCGTTCGAGGAGTGGTCTTCGACGCCCTCCGAGAGCGAGGATCCCGCGAGTGTCACCGAGCCGGCGAGGTGGCGCAGCTCGGCCAGCTGCGCTGCCGCCGAATACCAGGCGAGTCCGGGCACCGCGTTGGAGCCCGAACGTCGCAGCCCCACGCCCAGCGTCGACAGCTGCGAGATGCGCCGCTCGCTCATTGCCGCGACGTGCGCGACGACGACGCGCAGGTTCTCGAAGGCGAGCGCGAGTTCGAGCGCGAAGAAGTTGCCGCCCGAGACGAGCGAGCCGGATGCCACGTCGACGAGCGGGTTCTCGGTGCGCGAGTTCAGCTCGAGCTCTAAGGCGGTCGCGAGGCGCGCGATCGCTACGCCGAGCGAGCCGTGCACCTGCGGCACCGAGCGGAACGAGATCGCGTCCTGCGTGGACGAGACGCCCGAGGCGAGGGACGACGATTCGAGCAGCGACCGGATGCGCCCCGCCGACACCGCCTGCGGCCCGATCGCGTGGGCGGCCTGCACGCGCTCGTCGAACGGCGACAGGTTGCCGCCGGCGCCGTGTGCACCCAGCGCCACGAGCGACGCCGCCGACACGAGGTCGGCGACCCGGGCGAGGGCGCGCAGGTCGGTCACGACGAGCGAACCCACACCGATGCTGTAGCTGTTGGCGCTGAGCGTCGCGATCGCCTCGTGCGGCTGCAGCGTGACGGGAGCCAGACCCACGGCGTCGAGTGCGACGGCTCCCGGCACGACGGCGCCGTCGACAATCGCGAACCCGCCGCCCGTCGCTACCGCCGCGATCGCCGCGAGGTGGGTGAGGTCGGCCGCGCCCACCGAGCCCGTGCGCGGCACCAGCGGATACACGTCGCGGTTGAGCAGCTCGCGGTACTGAGCGGCGAGCGCGACGGTGACGCCCGCTCCCCCGCGGCTGAAGCCGACCAGCCGCGCGGCGATCACGGCCCGCGCCTGCTCCTGCGACAGCGGTTCGCCCAGGCCGCCGCCGCTGTTGCGGATGGTGCGGCGCTGGTACTCCTCGAGGGTCTCGGTCGAGACGACGACGTTGCGGCCCGCGCCGAGTTCCGTGTTCAGCCCGTAGACCGGCTGTCCGAGGGCGAGCACGCCCTCGACGACGTCGCGTGAGGCCTGCAGGTCGCGTTCGAGAATCGAGGCGAATCCGACTCGCTCGTTCGTGCGGGCGATGGCGACGACATCCGCGATGCTGACCGCTTGTCTGCTGAGAATGGGCACGCTTAGAAGTCTGTCAGGTTGGCGCGCAGTCCCCCGTCGCCGAGCTCGTCGCGCAGCAGACCGCGGCGGCGCAGGGCGGGCACGAGCGGATCGAGCGTGCGGTGCACGTGCGCCGGGTGCACCTGGCCGGTGAACAGGAAGCCGTCGCCGCCGACCTCGTCGGAGAGTTCGCCGAGGTGGTCGGCGATCTGGTCGGCGGTTCCGATCACGGCGAGACCGTCCTTGTTGGCTCGGGCCTGAAGTATCTCGCGCAGGGTGGAGCCCGCCGGCGCGGACTTCACGAAGTTGTCGAGGGTGCCCTGGTTGGAGTTGGTCGTGAGTTCGGGCAGGGGCGCATCGAGGTCGAAGGTCTTGAAATCGACGCCCGAGAGGTACGAGACGCCCTGCAGGGCCTCGTCGATCGCGGCCTGGGTGAGCTGGGAGCGGCGGGCGCGCACGGCGGCGCTCTCCTCGTCGTTGGCGGTCACGATCGGGTTGACCACGAAGAGCACCTTCAGGTCGTCGGGGTCACGGCCGGCCTCTGCCGCGACGGCGCGGATGGAGTCGCGGTACGACCTCATCCGCTCGGGCGTCGACGCCAGCTGCAGGATCACGTCGGAGTTCTGCCCCGCGAACGCCTGGCCGCGGCCGGACGCGCCGGCCTGCACCATCACGGGCTCCGAGGCGAGCGGCGCGGTGTTCAGCGGCCCGCGCACCTGGAAGAACTCGCCCCTGTGGTCGATGGTGTGCACCTTCTCGAAGTCCGCGAACACGCCGTTCGCGGTGTCCTGGAGGATCGCGTCGGGCTCCCAGCTGCGCCAGAGCTTGCGCACGACGTCGACCCACTCCTGGGCCCGGTCGTAGCGCAGGTCGTGGTCGATCTGCTTGTCGAGTCCGTAGTTCTGCGCGGCGATGTCGCTGCCGCTCGTGACCACGTTGAAGCCGAGCCGCCCGCCGGCGAAGTGCTGCAGCGTGGCGAGCAGTCGCGCCGCCGTGAACGGCTCGTAGAAGCTGGCGCTGAGTGTCGGCACGATGCCCAGCCGCTCGGTCGCCGAGAGCAGGTAGGGCACCAGTGGCAGCGGGTCGTGTTTGGGCACGAACCGGGCGTCGCGCAGATTCACCTCGGCGGTGCCGCCGTACGTGTCGGGCACGGTCACGCCGTCCTCGATGATGAACAGGTCGAGACCGGCCGCCTCGAACACGCGGGCTGCGTCCTGGTACACCGGGGGCTGCTTCCAGTCGTATCCGATGCCGTAGGTCGGGTCGCCCCAACCCTGCACGCCGAAACCCGCACCCAAGAACCATCCGAAATGCTGCAGTGCCATCAGTCGCCCGATCCGTCGGCGAAACCGTCGGCGTTGACGTCGGCGGTCTCCAACCAGTTGTTGTTGTACGCCTTGCTGAGGTAGTTGCCGCCGCCGTCGGGCGCGATCACCACGATCACTGAGCCCTCGTGGGCCGTCGCCGCCACCTGAAGAGCCGCCGCGACGGCGAGTCCCGACGACGGGCCGAGCAGCAGCGATTCCTCCACCGCCAGCCGGCGCACGGTGTCGTAGACGACCGCGTCGGCGACCGTGAGGATCTCGTCGGTGACGTTCTTGTCGAAGATCGACGGCCAGTTCGACTCGGGCCAGCGGGTGCCGACGCCGTCGACGATGATCGTGCTCGCCTCCGCGCCGCCGTAGGTCGAGCCGACCGGGTTGGCGCCGATCACCTTCACCGCCCCTTCGCTCACCTGCTTGAGGAACCGGCCCGTGCCGGTGACCGTGCCGCCCGTGCCGATCCCCGCGACGAAGTGGGTGACGGTGCCGTCGGTCTGGTCCCAGATCTCGGGGCCCGTGGTGCGGAAGTGCGCCTGCGGGTTCGCCTCGTTCACGTACTGCGACGAGCGCCACGCGTTCGGGATCTCGGCCGCTATGCGGTCGGCGATGGCGCGGGCGTTCTGGGGGTTCTCGGGGCCGGCCTCCCAGTCGGCCTCGACCAGCTCGGCACCGTAGGCGGTCAGCAGGGCACGCTTTTCATCGGAGATGAATGCGCTGTGGATGATAATGACCGGATGACCCGTCAACCGACCCACGAGGGCGAGGCCTATCCCGGTGTTGCCCGAGCTCGACTCGACGATCGTCGCACCGGGGAGCAGGGAGCCGTCGGCCTCGGCCGTACGGATGAGGTTGAGCGCGATGCGGTCTTTCGACGACCCGCCGGGGTTGCGGCTCTCGAGCTTCACAAGCACGCGACAGTTCAGACCGGTCGTGAGGTTGTGCAACTCGACGATCGGTGTGTTGCCGATGAGGTCGGTCACGGAGGACAGGATGCCGGCCGGGTAGGCCGGACGCACCCCTGTGGGCTCTCCGATTATGGTCATCCGACGACACTAGAACTCGCCGAGGCACGAGCAAACTCGTGTTGCCCACTGTGACGGACGGCGTCACGCTCCGTCACATCCGCGCGTCGCTCGCCTCCTTTTCCTCCTCCGCCGGCTCGCTCTCGTACCTGGCCACGAGCTCGCGCTTCAGCACCTTGCCACTCGGGCCGAGGGGCAGGCTCTCGACGATCTCGATGCGACGCGGGTACTTGTAGGCGGCGAGCTTCTCCTTCGCCCATTCGAGCAACGCATCCGGCTGCGCCTCCCCGTCCGCGGTGAGCACGACACACGCCATGACCTCCTGCCCGTGGGCGTCGTCGGCGACGCCGAACACGGCGACGCTCGAGACGTCGGGGTGGCCGCTCAACACCTCCTCGACCTCGCGGGGATAGACGTTGTAGCCGTTGCGCACGACCATGTCCTTCTTGCGGTCGACGATCCAGATATACCCGTCGGTGTCCTTCGTGCCGAGGTCTCCGGTGCGGAACCAGCCGTCGACGACCGCGCGCGCCGACTCTTCGGGCAGGTTGAGGTACCCCGACATGAGGTTGTGGCCGCGGATGACGATCTCGCCGAGTTCGCCACTGGGAAGCAGTTCGACGCTGTCGTCGAGGTCGCCCTTCGCGATCTCGACGTCGACGCCCCAGATCGCCTGGCCGACACTGCCCGCGCGCGGCTCGCGGCCGACGTGGTTGAAGCTGGCGACCGGCGACGTCTCGGTCAGCCCGTAGCCCTCGTAGATCTCTACCCCGAACACCTCGCGGAAGCGCTCGATCACGGCGAGCGGCAGAGACGCGCCACCCGACACCGCGTACCGCAGGTTCGGGCGGTCGTCGGTGTTCTTGGCGGCCTCGAGCAGAGCGATGTACATCGTCGGCACACCCATCATCACCGTGCACCCGCTGTCGACGAGGGCCCGAAGTGCCGCCTCGCCGCTGAACTTGGGCAGCAGTACGACCTTCGCGCCCGCACGCATCGACGTGTTGAGCGCGCAGGTCTGCCCGAAGGTGTGGAACAGCGGGAGGCAGCCGAGCACGGTGTCTTCCGCCGTCAGGTCGAAGGTGTTCAGCAGCAGAGTGTTGGTCTGCTCGACGAGCGCGAGGTGGCTGCCGAGCGCGCCCTTCGGCTTGCCCGTGGTTCCGCTCGTGTAGAGGATCGTCGCGGTGTCGGAGGGCGACCGCGGCACGTAACTCTCGATAGGTTCGGCCTCGGCGGCCAGAACCTCGAGCTGCGGCACGCCCTCGATGGGTCCGGGGGCCAGCACCGAGAAGACCGGCACGCCGGCGAGCGCACCACCCCACTCACCCTCCGCGAGCAGCGGAGCGGCGCAGATCAGGATGCTCGCGCCCGAGTCGCGCAGAACGTACTCGATCTCGTCGGCCTTGAGCAGCGCGTGCACCGGCACGACGACGGCGCCGAGGCTGAGCACCGCGTAATACACCCGGGGGAAGTCGGCGACGTTCGGGATGAGCACACCGACCGCGTCGCCGGGCTTCACGCCTCGGGCGCGCAGCGCGCCGGCGTAGCTGCGCGTCTCTTCCCAGAGGCGGGCGTAGCTGATCTCGTCGTCGCCGACCGCGACAGCGATGCGGTCGGGCGTGCGCTCAGCGGATTCCTTGAGGATCGCCGCCACGGATAGCGTCTGGTAGGTCGGCTCCATCGTGAATCTCCTGTCGTCGTTGACCGGGTGTTCTTTCGCACGGTACGCCGCCGCCCGCGCCGGGGCAACTCCCTGAGCATTGCGTCACACGGCGTAGGCAACCGTCACATTCACGCCGAAGGCAACAGGCGTGCCTACTGTGGAATCACATCGCGGCGTGCCCAAGTGGTCAAAGGGAACGGACTCATAACCCGTCATTCGCAGGTTCGAATCCTGCCGTCGCGTCGGTTAAAGACAGATTGCCGGTTGAGCAGGTCGCTTCGCGACCTGCTCAACCGGCAATAGTCTTCTTGCTACGCGTTCGCGGGTGCCTTCGCGGTGGCGGAGGCGTTCGACTCGTACGACGTGTTGGTCGACTCGAAGAAGTTGACCAGCTGCAGGGTGTCGTTCGCCGCTGCCATCCACTTGGCCGGGTTTGACACGTTGTAGTGCGCGTCGAAGCCGAGCTCTTCCAGGCGGCGGTCGGCGAGGTACTTCACGTACTGGTTGATGTAAGTGGCGTTGAGGCCGAGGATGCCGTTGGGCAGGAGGTCGCGGTTGTACTCCTCCTCCATCTCGACGGCGTCGAGGATCATCTGCTTGATCTCGGCGGCGAACTCCTCGGTGCCGACCTCGGGGTTCTCCTCGAGCACGGTGAGGATGAGGTTGATGCCGAACTTGAGGTGCAGGCTCTCGTCGCGCACGACCCAGTCCATGAGCGAACCGAAGTTACGCAGCAGGTTGCGCTGGCGGAAGCTCAGGGCGACCATAAAGCCCGAGTAGAACCAGACGCCCTCGAGGATGACGTTGTACGCCACGAGGTTGCGCACGAAGTCCTGCTTGCCCTCGACGGTGGAGATGTCGAGGGTCTGCTCCGTCATGCGACGGATGTACTTCATCTCGAACTCTTCTTTGCGCGCCATCGACGGGATGTCGACGTGCGAGTTGTACGCGGCTTCCCGGTCGATCGGGAAGGTCTCGAGCACGTACTCGAAGCTCATGCAGTGGTTGGCTTCTTCCCACATCTGCTTCGCGAGGTAGATGCTGCACTCCGCGGCCGAGACGTACGGGTACACGCCGAAGGCCAGGGCCTTGTTGACGAGCAGCTCGTTCGGGTTGAAGTAGCTCATGAGGAACGTCACCGCGTGACGCTCTTCCTCGGACATCTTCTTGAAGTCTGCGATGTCTTCGCCGAGCTGGATCTCGTTCGGGAACCAGGTGTTCGCTACGGCCTGGTCGTACAGGTCCATCGCCCACTGGTACTTGATCGGTTTGAGGAGGAGGCCGTCTTGCAGGCCGGTTCCGAGAATTCCCATTAGTTTTTCAGTTCCTTTACTGGCAGCTGTCGCACTGCAGATCGTCCATCGGGTCTACGGGTACGTAGTAGTCGTCGGGTCCCATTACTTCACACCTCCGAAGCCGAAGCCCTTGCGTGGGGCTACGGGAGCCGCGGCATCCGCAGCACCGCTTGTTCCAGCACCGACCGTGGCCTTCGGGGCTCCGAAGCCCTTCTTGGCGCCGTCGCCGATCTCCTCCGACTTGTTCACCTTGACGGTGGACTGCTCGGCGGTGTGACGAGGCTTCATGTGCAGGTAGTACGTCGTCTTCACGCCGCGCTCCCACGCTCCCATGTAGATGTCCATCATGTCGCCGATGTCGCGCGTCTCGAGGTACATGTTGCGGCTGATCGCCTGGTCGATCCACTTCTGCGCACGCGCCGCGACCTCGAGGAACGAGTAGGGCGAGAGCTGGAAGCTCGTCTTGTAGGTGGCCTTGACCGAGTCGGGGATCGACGCGATGTTCTGGATGTCACCCTGGCTGCGCAGGATGGTCTCCTTCGTCGAATCCCAGAGGCCGAGGTTCTGCAGGTCGGTCACCAGGTTGCGGTTGACCTCGAGGAACTTGCCGTTCGAGGTGGCGCGGCTGAAGATCTGCGAGAACTGCGGGTCGAGGCCGGGCGTGGTGCCGGCGACGAGTCCGATCGACGCGGTGGGCGCGATCGCCATGAGGGTCGCGTTGCGCATGCCTCCCTTGACCTTGAGACGCAGGGCGTCCCAGTCGAGGCGGGTCTTGCGGTTGACCTTGATCTCCTGGCCGCGGTCGGCCTCGGTGAGCTCGATCGAGTCGATCGGCACGAGGCCCTGCGCCCAACGCGAACCGGCGAAGTTCTTGTAGGCACCGCGCTCCTGGGCGAGGTTGGCGCTCTCGTCGATCGCCGCGTAGGAGACGTGCTCCATGATCTCGTCGATCAGGTCGTACGACTCTTCGCTCTCGTAGCTGATGCCCATGCGCTCGATGATGTCGGTGAAGCCCATGACACCAAGTCCGACGGCGCGGTTCTGCTCGTTCGAGAAGTCCGCCTCCTTCACGCTGGAACGCGTGATGTCGATCAGGTTGTCGAGCTGGCGCACCGCGAGGCGCGCGCTCTCCTCGATCTTCGAGAAGTCGAGCTTGCCCGCATCGTCAAGGTGACGCGAGAGGTTGATCGACGCGAGGTTGCAGACCGAGACGTTGTCTTCGTCCTGCGGGAGGGTGATCTCGGTGCAGAGGTTGGACAGGTGGATCGTTCCCGTGTTGTTGTTCAGCGCACGGTTGTTGATCGTGTCCTTCCAGGTGAGCCACGGGTGAGCGGTGCTCTGCAGCGACAGAAGGATCGACTTGAACTGCTCGCGGGCGCCCATCTTCTTGAACATGCGCATCTCGCCGGCTTCGGCCTTGGCCACGTACTCGTTGTAGCGGGTCGAGAAGGCCTGGCCGTAGAGCTCGTTGAGGTCGGCGACCTCGAGCGGGTCGAAGAGGTACCAGAAGTCGTCGTTCTGCACGCGCTTCATGAACTCGTCGCTGATCCAGACCGCGGTGTTCGCGGTGCGGGTGCGGCGGTACGGGTCGCCGGAGTTCTGGCGGAGGTCGAGGAACTCCGGGAAGTCGAGGTGCCAGTTCTCCATGTAGAACGCGAGGGCGCCGAACTTCTTTCCGCCTCGGCTCACCGCCCGCAGGATGGAGTCGATCGTGTGCATGAACGGGATCGGGCCGGTCGACGTGGTGTTGTTCGAGCGGATGGGCGAGCCCTGTGCGCGCAGCTTGGTGACCGAGAGGCCGATTCCGCCGGTGCCCTTGGTGAGCCACATGACGTCGCGGGTGGTCTTCGCGATGTGCTCCATGTCGTCTTGCATTTCCATGACGAAGCAGTTGGCGAGCTGGGGGTAGACGGTGCCCGCGTTGACGAGCGTGGAGCCGGCGGCGAGGTACTCGAGCTTCGACATCTTCTCGTAGAAGGCGATGGCGTGCTCGGTGGGGTTCTGCTCGTTGAGCGAGAGGCCCATGGCGATGCGCATCCAGAAGTACTGGGGCACCTCGAGGGCGTCGCCGTTGCGGCCCTTGATGCCGTACCGGTTGTTCAGCGTCACAACGCCGATGTACTTGAGGAGCTCGTCGTGGGAGGGCTCGAGTGCGGCGGAGAGAGCGGAGAAGTCGAAGAGTTCGACGAGGCGCGTGTCGAGGAGTCCCTCTTCGACACCGCGACGCACGTTGGCCTCGAAGTGGCTGGCGTGCAGCGCCTTCAGCTCGTCGGCACCGGAGTAGTGGCCGAGCACGCGCTTGTAGATGGTCTTGAGCAGGAGGCGGGCGGCAACGACGTCGAATGCCGGGTCGTCTTTGACGTTCTGCAGGGCGACCTGGATGACGGCCTCGTCGAGCTGCTGGGTGGTGATGCCGTCGAAGAGCGTGAGCTCGAGTTCCGACGCGATCTGCGTGACCCAGGTGATGTTGTCGTCGAGACCGTATGTGGCGTGCTCGATGGCGAGGTTGATTTTGTTGGCGTCGTACGGCTCTCGCTCGCCGTTGCGCTTTACTACTGTGATTCCCACGAATGCTCCTAAAAATGCCCAGATTTGGCAGCAACCCCCGTCGCTGCCTTGGCTCTTGCACCACTATATATCGGGGTTCCGACAGAAAGCGATCCCTACATGTAGTGGGCGTGTCATCCACAGGTGTGGATAACTTTGTCCCCAGATTCCACAGGCCCAGCCCGGGTTATCGCCGCATACAGGGCGGGTCGGATGTCGCGGGGACTTCCGTAGACTAGGCCGGTGAGTAGCTACGCCAGCCTGTTGAAAACCCCCGGGGTCGCCCGCATCATCGCGGCGCAGTTGACCGCCCGGTTCCCCTCGGGAATGCTCTCGCTGGCCTACCTGCTGCACATCGAGCACATCCACAATTCCTATGGCGCCGCCGGCCTCGTGCTCGCGGCCACCAGCATCGGCCAGGCCATCGCCGGCCCGCTCACCAGCCGGTGGATGGGCGTCTGGAGCATGCGCAAGGTGCTCGTGCTCACGATGGTGGTCTGCACCATCTCGATCTTCTGCATGGCCTTCATCGTGATGCCGGTGTGGGCCTACATGAACGTCGGACTCATCTGCGGCCTGTCGACTCCGCCGATCCAGCCGGCCGTGCGCACCATCTACCCCAAGATGGTCAACTCGAAGCAGCTGACCCCGCTGTTCTCCCTCGACGCTTCCGCGCAGGAGATCATCTGGGTCGCGGGCCCCGTCATCACGACCTTCGTCGCCGTGCAGATCTCGACCTCGCTCGCGATCGTGCTCGCCGGCGTGCTGATGGTCGGCGGCGGGTTGTGGTTCATCCTGTCGCCCGAGGTGGGGCGCGTGCGCATCCCGCGCAGCAAACGCAAGCTCGGCGTCGTGCTCAAGAAGCCGGCCGTGCTGCTGTCCACCATCACGGGCTTCCTGCTCATCGGTGCCTGCGCGGCCGTCGAGGCGGGCGTCGTCGCGACCTTCGGCGAAGACGGCGCCGAGTCGGGCATCATCCTCGCGATCTTCGCCCTCGGCTCGCTGGCCGGCGGCCTCGCCCTCGGTCACCTCCCGGTGGGCCCGTGGGCGATGGCGCGGCGTATGTTCGCCGTCTTCGTCGGCATGGCGCTCGCCATGGCGTCGCTCGACTTCTGGTGGCTCGCCATCGCGCTGCTCGTCGCCGGCGTCGGAATCGCCCCCGCCCTCGCCGTGATGTTCGCCATCGTGTCGGCGACGGTGAAGTTCAGCGACACCGCCGAGGCCTACGGCTGGGTCGGCACCGGACAGCTCATCGGCGCCGCGATCGGCTCGGCCATCGCAGGCTTCCTCATCGACGCCAACGGTGCCATCGGCGGCTTTATGGTCGCCGCCGGTTTCGCGTTCGTCGGCTTCCTGATCCCCCTGATCCTGCGCGGCTGGCACCCCGACCTCCGCGGCCGCGAACTCACCTCGCTGCCCGACACCGCCCCGATCCCGATCCAGCCGAGCTAGCGGGATGCCCGAACTTCCGGCAACCACCTGGGGCGATCCTCGCGCCGCCCGCCGCGCCCTGCTCGTCCACGGTCTGACTTCGAGCGGTGCCACCTGGTGGCGGGTGGGCGATTCGCTCGCCAAAGCCGGCTGGCACGTGACGGCGGTCGACCTGCGTGGCAACGGTGACGCACCGGTCGCCGACGGCTACGCGTTCGCGGACTACGCGGGCGACCTGCCCGGCTCCGGCTGGGACGCCGTGGTCGGACACTCGCTGGGCGGCGCGGTCGCCACGGTCGCCGCGCTACGTGCCGGCTTCACCCGCCGGCTCGTGCTGCTCGACCCGGCGCTCGTGCTCCCGTCCGCCGAACTCGACGGGCTGCTCGCGGGCGAACTGGGCGAACTCGGGCTCGACGAGGCGGGCTTCCGTGAACTGCGTCCCGCGTGGCATCCGCTCGACGTCTCGCACAAGGCGACCGCGACCGCGAAGGCCACGGCAGACATGGTCACGCGCACCATCGCGCACAACACCCCGTGGGACGTGCTCGACGACGCCCGACGCCTCGCCGTGCCGACCCTGCTCGTCGGCGGCGACCACGCCGTCTACAGCATGCTGCCGACCGCCACCGCCGACGAGCTGGTCGCCGCGAACCCGCTGATCGACTACCGGGTGATCGAGGGGTCGGGCCACTCCCCGCACCGCGACCGCCCCGACGAGACACTCGCGCTGCTGCGGGAGTGGCTGGGCTGACCCGAGCGCGACGCGTCTCGTTTCTGGGTGCCCGTGCTGCGGCACTCCCCGATTCGAAGGTTCAGTCTGCGCTGACGTCAGCACGAACTGAACCTTCGATTTAGAGAGTGCCGTGCGCCTGGGCAGACTTGCCAGCGCCACAGTGCGTAGGTGCCGCGCGACGCCGCTACCAGCGGCCGTGCACCGCCTCGCGGAAGTACCGGTCGTAGATGTCGGCGACCGCGACCCCGAACGATTCGGGCAGCGGCGCGACCGATCCGGCCGACGCGTTGGTGCGGGCCTGCTCCACATTGCGTGCGCCCGGAATCACCGTGGTCACGCCGTCGAGCTGGGCGAGCCAGGCGAGCGCGGCGACCGACGGAGAAAGGTCGACGGATGCGGCGAGCGCCGAGAACTCCTGCGCCGCGGCGACTCCGCGCTCGAAGTCGACTCCGGAGAAGGTCTCCCCCACGTCGAAGGCCTCGCCGTGCCGGTTGAACGTGCGGTGGTCGTTGGCCGCGAACGTGGTGTCGGCCGTGTACTTCCCGCTGAGCAGTCCCGAAGCGAGGGGCACGCGGGTGATGACGGCGATGCCGGCCTCCGCGGCGGCGGGCAGCACGCGTTCGAGCGGCTTAAGGCGGAACGCGTTCACGATGATCTGCACGCTCGCGAGCCCCGGACGCTCCATCGCGGCGAGCGCCTCGTCGACGGTCTCGACGCTCACGCCGTAACGGGCGATGGCACCCTCGGCGACGAGCGTGTCGAGGGCGTCGTACACGGCGTCGGTCGAGAACACGGGCGTGGGCGGGCAGTGCAGCTGTACGAGGTCGAGGGTGTCGACGCGGAGGTTCGTGCGCGAGCGGTCGGTCCACTCGCGGAATTTCTCCAGCGTGAAGTTCGCGGGGTCCTGTTCTTCGCGGCGCCCCATCTTGGTGGCGACGAAGATGTCGAGGTCGGGGTTGTCGGCGAGGTATCCGCCGATGATCTGCTCGCTGCGTCCGTCGCCGTAGACGTCGGCGGTGTCGAAAACGCTGACCCCCGCCTCGACCGAGGCGTCGAGAACCGACCGGGCATCCGCCTCGCTGACGTCTCCCCAGTCGGCACCGAGTTGCCAGGTGCCGAGTCCGATGACCGAGAGGTCTCTGCCGATGCGCGCTGCGTTGCGTGTGTCCATGGGTCGAGCGTACGTGACTCGTGAAAAAGGGAATCGAGCTTGCGGCCCGATTCCCTCTTCGCTAAACCTCCTTAGTCGCGGAGGTTCTCCTTGTACTCGTTCTTGGTCTCGGTGGCGTCGCGGTTGGCCTCGGCCTTCTTCACGTCACCCTCGGCCCTCTTCACCTCGGCGTCGGCTTTCGCTTCATCGACCCTGTCGCCGATGCGGTCTTTGGTGTCGTCGGCCCAGTCGCCGATCTTCTTGCCCGTAGCCTCGGCCGCGTCCTTGGCATTGTCGAATACGCCCATGTTGTCTCCCTTGATCGAATGGTCGTAACCGAGGGTAGGACTCCCGCAGCGCCCCCTCCAGACCTTGACAAGCGCACCGCCCGAATCGGCCGACCACGCCCCCGATTGACGTCCGAATCGTGTCAAACGTTGGGTAGCGGTTGCCGTGCCGCGGTCGTACCTTCGCAGCATGAGGCGAATTCTTGCAACCACAGCACTGTTGGCAGCCGCGGTGTCGCTCGCCGGCTGCACGACATCCGCGAGCGACCAGTCGGCACCGGCCGTGAGCGAACCCGGCCTGAGCCAACCGTCGGTCCCCGGTACCAGCGAGGAGGCCCGGGTCACGGATGCCACGGCCGGACAACTCCTCGCAGACGACACCCGCTCTGTCGTGACCACGGGAACCGTGACGGTCACCGCCGACGATCCCATCGCGGCCGCCAGCGAGGCCGTGCGCATCGTGGAGACCGCGGGCGGGCGGGTCGACGCACGCACCGAGAACGCGCCCACCGAAAACGACAACGGATCGGCGACGCTCAGTCTGCGTATCCCGTCCGATTCGCTGGGCGCCACCCTCGACGGACTCAAGGCGCTCGGCGATGCCGAGCACGTCGCGATCAACGCCGTCGACGTCACGGCGCAGGCCCAGGATCTCGACGCGCGCATCTCCGCGCTGCGGGCCTCCGTCGACCGACTCACGGCGCTGCTCGCCACCGCGACCGACACTAAGGTACTCATCGACCTCGAGACCGCGATCAGCGAGCGGCAGGGCAACCTCGAGTCGATGGAGGCGCAGCGACGTTCCCTCGCCGACCAGGTCGACCTGTCGACGATCGAACTGTCGCTGATCTCCGTGACGGATGCCCCGCTCGCGCAGCCGGACACCTTCTGGGACGGGCTGGTCGCGGGGTGGGCGGCCTTCACCGGATTCGTTGGGTTCCTGCTCGTCGCCCTCGGCGTGCTCGTCCCGTGGCTCGCGCTGGCGGGCGTCGCGGCGCTGATCGCCCTCGTGGTGATCCGCCGTCGTCGCGCCGCCCGGGCCGAACCGGTCGACGCGGCGTGAAACACGCGAAAACCCCCGCCGGGCGACCGGCGGGGGTTTCTTTACAACAGTGGTGGACCCTAGGAGATTTGAACTCCTGACCTCCTCGATGCGAACGAGGCGCGCTACCAACTGCGCCAAGGGCCCGTGTTGCGTAGCTACGTTATCACGATAGCGACGGCGGGTGGATCGCCCGGTGACCCTAGCTGGCGGTGCGACGGCGGCGCAGCACGGCGTCGAGGTCGGGCGTCGCGACGGCGCTCTCGTCGACGATGCCCATCGCCGCGAAACGGCTCGGCCGGGTGATCGGAATCGGCACGGCCACGGGGGCCGCCTCAGCCGCGCGTCGCGCGCGTTCCGCTTCCACCGCGGCCGCACGCAGTTCGGCTGCGACCTCGTCGGCCACGATGACGACCGGCTCCGGAGCGGGTCGCGAGAGGTAGAGGGGCTTGGGCAGCGGTACAGGGGTCCACTGCTTCTCGACGACCGGGGCGGGAGCCTGGCGGGCCGTCGGGGCCGTGCGCTGGGTGGTGCGGGCGGCGGGCTGCTGCACGAGCGCCGCGGTGCGGGCGCGGCTGATCGAGGCGAGCCGGCCGAGCATGGCGAACGACGTCACCGACCCGACGGCTCCGAATGCGAGAACGGCGGGAGCCGCGGCACCCATTCCCGTGGTCGCGAGCAGCACCAGTTGCACAGCGAGGGCGATGACCGAAACGAAGAAGACCGCGGATGTCACGGCTCGCGTGCGGCGCAGGCGGCGCGACGCGAGCGTGCGCGAGTTGACCACGGCGGCGAGCGCCGGCTGTGCCTGCGCGAGCTGGCGTCCCATGGTGCGCGCGGCAGCGGCGTCGCGGGCGCGGGTCACGGCGTCGGCGAGCTGTTCCTGCTGGAGGAGGCTGCGCTGGAACGCGGCGACACTCTTCGCGCTGGTCTCGGCCCGGACCTCGGTCGGGATCTCCGCGCTCTCGGCGAGGATGCGCAGAGTCTGCTGCAGCCGCACCGCGTTGCGCTCGGTCGCGAGGTACTCGCGGCGCCTGAGCCAGGTGGGAATGAGGTACACCAGCCAGAGGCCCGCGGCAAGCGCGAGCATGGCGCCACTGCTGAGTCCGCCCGAAAGGTCCATGTGCCTACGCTAGAGGCGCATCCGTCGTATCAATGGACGATACGGGGGTGTGTTCCGGCGAAAGTATCAGCCGATCGCCAGCGGGCGTTGCGCGGCGACCCGGTCGCCCTCGGGGATCATGGCGTTCTCGGCGGGCACACGGCCGTCTTTCCAGCGCCGCAGAACGCCGGTCGGCAGCTCTTCGACGGTCAGCGCGAAGCAGAAGTGGTCGCGCCAGTCGCCGTTGATGTGGATGTACCGTCGGCGCAGTCCCTCATAGCGGAAGCCGAGCTTCTCGACCACGCGCAGCGAGGGCTCGTTCTCGGGGCGGATGCAGATTTCGATGCGGTGCAGTCCGACGGTGAAGAAGCAGTGGTCGCTCGCGAGGGCCACCGCGGTCGGGGTGAGTCCCTTGCCCGCGAACCGCTCGGACACCCAGTAGCCGATAGTGGCCATCGACACGGAGCCGTAGCTGATCGAGGAGACGTTCAACTGCCCGGCGAGCTCGCCCTGATATTCGATGATGAACGGCAGGCCGAGCCCGGCGCGGGCGTTTGATTGCAGGTGACGGATGCTGGAACGCACGTCGAAACTCATCGGACCAACGGGGTTGGTCGCTTCCCATTTACGCAACCAGGTGCGGTTTTCGAGCAGTTCGCGCTCCAAGACGCGGGCGTCCCGAAGTCGAACCGGTCGAATCGAGATGTCCCCGTCGCGCAGGGTGGGGATGAGGGTTGGCATGGGTGCTTACTCCAGAGTGGAGGAGAACTCCTTCAGCCACGGACGCAGCTCGGGACCGAGGTCTTCGCGCTCGACGGCAAGCTGCACGATCGCCTTGATGTAGTCGAGACGGTCGCCCGTGTCGTAGCGGCGGCCGCGGAAGACGACGCCGTACACGCCTCCGGCGATGTTGTTCTTCGCCAGGGTGCGCAGAGCGTCGGTGAGCTGGATCTCGTTGCCCTTGCCGGGGGGCGTGTTCTCGAGCACATCGAAGACGTCGGGCTGCAGAACGTAGCGGCCGATAATGGCGAAGTTCGAGGGAGCGGTTCCCTCCGCCGGCTTCTCGACCAGGTCGAGCACCTTGACGACATCGGGGCTGCCGGTGGCTTCGACGGTCGCGACACCGTACATGTGGGCGACCGAGGGGTCGACCTCCATGAGCGCGATGACGGTGCACTCGCGCTTGTTCTGCTCTTCGATCATGCGGGCGAGCAGTACGTCCCGCGAGTCGATCAGGTCGTCACCGAGCAGGACGGCGAACGGCTGGTTTCCCACGTGCATGTGCGCGCGGAGCACGGCGTGGCCGAGTCCGCGCGGGTCGCCCTGGCGCACGTAGTGCATGTCGGCGAGGTCATTGGAGTACTCGACCTTGTGCAGCCTGTCGGTGTCGCCCTTGGTGGTCAGGGTGGCCTCGAGCTCGGTCGCACGGTCGAAGTGGTTCTCGAGCGCGGTCTTGTTGCGGCCGGTGATCAGCAGGACGTCGGTGAGACCGGCGGCCACTGCCTCTTCGACCACGTACTGGATTGCCGGCTTGTCGACAACCGGGAGCATCTCCTTCGGCATTGCTTTCGTGGCGGGGAGGAATCGTGTTCCCAAACCCGCGGCGGGAATGACTGCTTTGGTAATTCTGGATGCCATACAAGTAAGGCTATAGGTCAACCTCGTAGGATTGCAGAATGTCCGATGACATCACTAACGAAAAGCGGGCACTCCGCGCCGAACTGCGCGAACGGCGACGCATCATCACGTCTGACGAGCGCGAAAGCGCGACCGCGGGAGTCACTCGCCACCTCGAAGAGCTGACCAGCGAGCTCGGAGTCACCTCGGTCGCGGCGTACCTCTCGACCCCCGACGAACCGAACACCCGAGACTTTCTGCACTGGGCCTGCGACCGGGGCATCCGGGTTCTGCTCCCCATCTCGCGCGAAGACGGCCTGCTCGACTGGGCCCCGTACGATGGCAAAGACGAGGACGAAGACGTATTCGGCATGCCGACCCCCACGACCGAGGTTCTCGGGCCGATCGCGATCAACAGCGTCGACCTCATCGTCGTGCCCGCCGCGAGCGTCGACCGCTCGGGCATGCGCATGGGCTGGGGCCGCGGCTACTTCGACAAGACCCTCGGAAGCATGGAACGCTGCCCGCCGGTCTATGCTGTGATCTTCGACAGTGAACTTGTCGACACGGTGCCCAGCGAGGTGCACGACCAGCGAGTCAACGGCGTCGTTACGCCCGGCGGCATCACGAAGTTCTAGCGCCGCCCTCTTCACAGGAGCTTTTTTCTTGCCTACCTACAGCTACAAGTACCTCGACAGCGACGAGACCTTCGACGTCTACCAGTCGTTCACCGATGCCGACCTCACCGAGGGTCCCGACGGCCGCCCGGTACGCAAGGTCTTCTCCCCCATCGGCGTGAGCTTCACCGGCAGCGGCTTCTACCGCAACGACTCGCGCAGCGAAAACAAGACTTCGGATGCACCGGGCAAGAAGTCGACCGCCGCGGACTCGTCGTCCTCCTCCTCCACCTCGGCGCCCGCCGCCGCTCCCGCGGCTCCGTCCGTACCCGCCGCGCCGGCCGCCGCCCCGGCTGCGTCGTCGTCGCCCAAACCCTCCGTTTAGGCTGGTGGTGAGCATATTTCGCTCGCCCCTACGTCAAGGAGTGTCTGCATGAAGGGTTTCAAGGAGTTCATCCTCCGCGGAAACGTGATCGACCTCGCGGTCGCCGTCGTCATCGGCGCGGCGTTCACAGCCATCGTCAACGCGATCGTCACCGCGGTCTTCAACCCCGCCATTGGTGCGCTGTTCAACGCGAAGGACCTCGATAACGCCCTGAACGTCGTCATCCCGACTACCGGTGGCGAAGAGGCGACGATTCAGTTCGGCGTCGTCATCGCGGCGGTCATCCAGTTCCTGCTCGTTGCCGCGGTCGTCTACTTCGCGCTGATCATCCCGATCAACTACCTCAAGAAGTCGTCGTTCCTCAAGAAGAAGGAGCAGATCGCGGCGGGCGTCGAAGACCCCGCCAAGGAGCCGAGCCAGGTCGAGCTGCTCATCGAGATCCGCAACCTGCTGGCATCCGGATCGGCATCGTCGTCCGCCATCAGCGATCCCAAGGGCAAGCACAGCGACGTAACCGGCTAGGCCGTCCGCTGGTGTGGCGGGTGCGGCACTGTGGCGCGGTTGCGGGTGTTCGAACGATCGCATCCCCGCCAAACGGCCGCATCCGCCCTGCAGCCCGCGCGCTCGCCCCGGTGATAGTGCACAAATGGCGGGTCTGACCGCCCGGCCACCCACCACGACTGCACTTCCGCCGCGGCTCACGCGGTTCGATACGGAGGCTGAGCGACCTGCTCGATCCGCGGCCTAGCCCCAGTGCGGCGGCTTGTCCGCCTTCAGCCGGGCGTCGTTCTCGGTGCCGGAGCCGCGCGGCTCCTCGGGCTGCGGCGTCGGGTCGCTTCCGGGCGGTGGCTCGGTAGTGACGCGGCGACGCTTGGGCCGCGGCGCAGGGGTGTCGGGCGACGCCACGGCTACTGCGGCTGGATGATCGTGATCGGCTCCGTCGCGGGGATCGCGTCGACTCCGAGCGTGTCCATCACCCGACGCGCGACGGCGTCGGGGTCGCTGAACAGCTCGAAGGCGTGCACGCGCAGGTAGTGCCAGCCGAGTCGGCGCAGCAGTTCCGGGCGTAGGCGCAGCGACTCGCGCAGCGTCGTGGTGCCGAGAACAGCGTCGGTCTCGACGGTGACGCAGACGCCGCCGTGCGAGGCGACGAGGCCGAGCTTGCCGCGGTGTCCGAGCGCGACGCGGATGCCGCGGTGCTCGAGTCGGCGGGCGAGATCCACGAGCATCGGGTCACTGTCGTCGGGCAGGGGTATGTCGGCGAGCCGCGCGTCGACCTCGGCCAGGATCTCGGCGAGGGCGATGGCGCCATGGCTCATGCGGTCGCCGTCGATGTCGGCGGGCTCGAAGCAGGTGACGATCACCATGGAACGGCGCGCACGCGTCATGGCCACGGCGAGCAGTCGTTCACCGCCCGGAAGTCCGAGCACACCGAAGTTCGACAGCACGCGACCGTGCGGGGTGCGGCCGAAGCCGATCGAGAAGATCACCCGGTCGCGGCTCTCCGCCACGGCCTGGTCGATCGTCATGACCGCGAACGGCTCGGGACGGTCGCCGATGATGAAATCGTTCAGCTCGGGGCGGGTCGTGACGGCGGTCAGCACGGCCTGCTGGACGCGTACGGCGTGCAGCGGGCTCGCGGTGATCACCATGAGCGACTCGCGCGGACGCTGGGCGGCGTGCTCCAACACTAGTTCGACCACGCGGTTGACCTCGGCGTCGACGCTCTCGACCGCGCCCGTGTAGCTGTCGGGCAGGCCGTGGCCGTCGGCGACGAAGTCCATGGCGAGGCTGCCGTGGCCGAGGAAGCTCCCGGCCCAAGGCAGCGACTGGATGCGACCGCCGTAGAACCGGCGGTTGACCAGCTCGGCGAGCTCTTCGCCGCCCGGACGGTAGCTGCGCGTGAGCGAGAAGGTGGTCAGGATCTGGCCGAGACGCGACAGCGCGGAGTCGTCGTGCAGCCGGTCGAGGGTCTCTTCGTCGGGCGCGGGAGCGGGCTGCTCCGTCTGCTCGCCGATGGCGACCTCGAACGAGGCGGGCGTCTGAGTCACGGGGTCGCCGAACGCGACGACCTGCTTAGCGCGGCGGATGGCGCCGAGGTTCTCGGCGACGGTCGTCGCACCCGCGTCGACGAGCACGACGGTGTCGAACGGCATCGTGTCGGCGATCGACGGCACCTCGTAGGGCGATGCGAGCCAGACCGGCGCGACCGCGCGCGACAGGTGCGGCGCGGTGGTCTGCAGGTCGAACGCGTCCATCTGGCTGCGCAGAAGCAGCTTCTTCAGCAGCCGGCCCTCGTCGGGCCAGTCGACGAGGCCGATCTTCCAGTTCTCGGCGAGCTGCCACGACAGCAGCTGGGCGCTGCCGGCGGCGTGGGCGTCGTCGACGAGTCGGAAGTCGGCTTCGAGCCGGTCGAGCACGGGGGTGTTCGCCCCGAGCAGGGCGCGGTCTGCGGCGAGCAGCGACTCTAGGGCCGACTGCCACCAGGCGAGCTCGAGTTCGGCGCCCACCTGCTCTTCGGGCACGTGGCGCTGGGCGAGGTCGGTGATGAGCGGCTCGAGCTCGAGGTCGACGAGCGTCTTCATCAGCGCGGTGCGCTCCTGCAGGTTGTGCAGCACGTCGGAGTCGGCGGCGAGCCCGGCGAGATCGTCGACGAGCACCGAGATCGGCAGATTGCTCAGCGAGGTCTCGCGGGTGTCGAAGCCCAGCGGCGCGTCGAGCTTCTCGAGGTCGGACTCGACCTGCTGCAGGGCATGACGCACGTCGGCGATCCCCACGGGCACCTCGGGCGTGACGCCCTCGGTCACGAAACGCTGCCAGAGAACGCGCTGCTGCTGGATGCGCAGCAGTGCCTCGTTCATGTCGCTCACGTGCACTCCGGGGCGCACGTATTCGCGGGCGAGCTTCTTGAGGCGACGGCGGTTGGCGCCCGACATGTTCGGGCTGTCCTTGCGCGGCGAGGTGGCCATCACGAGCTCGGCGATCGAGCGGTCGAAGACCATCGGCAAGAACTTGTCGAGGGTGTCGCGCAGGTCGGTGAGCAGGCGCAGGTAGATGCCGAGTTCCCGGATGCTGGCGAACGGACGCATTCTCGTCGAGCTGATTACGGCGTTGGCGCGTTCGAGCAGTCGTGGCAGGTCTTCGTGGGAGAGCTTCTTGGCGAGCTCGTGGGCACGCACCGCTTCTTCGCTCGTGGAGAACTGGGCGCCGTACCAGGGCGAGTCGCCAGGGCCGTAGCGGAATTCGCCGAGCTGGGCGGCCTGCACCATGGTCTCGGCGGCGCGGCGGCGGTCGGTCGCCAGCTTCTCGACCGACGACCGGGAGAGACGGGCGGTGGTGGCCGGGGGCTCGGGCAGAAGTGCGAGTCTCGACAGCTCGGTGACGCACTCAAGCACGGAGATGCCGAGCACGTTGTCGGGCTTGCTCAGTGCGCCGCGGTAGTCGAGCAGCACCTTGCGCAGGCGTACCAGCGCGTCATCCACCTCTTCGACCTTGGGCTGGGCAGAACGCTCGTTGCGCGAGATCGAACGGATGATGTCGCGACGCAGGGTGCGCGGCGCGACCGCGACGCCCGGCAGGCCGACATCGTTGAGACGCTGGGCGATTCCGTGCAGGGAGGCGCGGCGGGCGCTCACGACGAGCACGCGCTTGTTCTGTCCGACGAGCGTGCCGATCGCGTTGACGATGGTCTGCGTTCCGCCGGTGCCGGGCAGGGTCTTCACGACGAGCGAGTTGCCTGCGGCGATCTGGGCGATCACGTTCTCCTGCTCGGCGTCGGCGTCGAGGAGGAGGGTGTCGGTCTGCGGGGGGCGCGCGTCGGCGCTCTGGGCCTCGACGGCGACGAAGCTCTCCTGCAGGGTGCGCTTCGCGGCGGGATTCCCGGCGACCGCGTCGAGCACGGGGTGCTCGAGGTCGGCGACGTCGGAGACCATGGCATTCGCGATGTCGACGAACGTCGAGACCACGAGGCGCGGGCTCACGTTGAACCACTCGAGGTGGCTGGTCAGTCCGCGCAGGCGGTCGATGACGGGGTTCGGCTTGAAGGTGCCGTCGTCGTCGGCGAGGGCGACGAAGGCCTGGGCGTCGAGTTTCAGGCCGAACTGGGCCTCGAGGGCACGCGCGAGTTCGGGGTTGAGGAACGCCGGTCCCTTGAGCTTGACCTCGAAGTCGCGACCGTGGCGGCGGATGGCGAGCGGGCGCAGCAGCACCGGCGCGCGGAAGTCGGTCTTCTCGAACTGCCACTCGGCGATGCCCACACCGAGGTGCACGGCGTCGATCCCGCGGGCGGTGGAGAGCTCGAGCCCCTTCGAGGCGATGAGGCCCGCGGCAGCCTTCGCGGTGCGGAGGGCGAGGTCGTCGCGGATGAGGCTCGACAGCAGGGTGGTCTTGCCGGTGATGAACTGGGCGAGGCCGCCGGGGTGGGTGGTGCTCAGCTCGATGCGGGTACGCGGGGCGTCGACGAAGTGCAGAAGCGGCGAGCGTCCGCCGAGCGCGGCGAGCTCAGCACGCCACGCGGCCCAGGTCGGTTCGGCGACGTTTCCGGGTTCGTAGGTCGGGTCTCCCAGACTCAGCGCGTGAGGCGCCGTTACCTGGGGGCGAGCGCGGGCAGCACCCATCTCGTCCTCCTCATGGAAGTCGTTGTCTGTTCTCTCGGCACGCCACACATGGGCTACCTTAAGGGCCTCCCGCCGCAAAAGCGGGGAGGATACGCCGGTTTGTTCCAGTCTGGCCCGCCTAAAATGCTCGAGTGACCCTCTCGTTTTCCTCCGCGGCCCTCGCCGACGACGTCGCGCGGGGTGCGACGATCGCCGTCGTGACCGTCGTCGTGGTCGTCGTCGTTCTGCTCGCGGTCGGCATCCTTTTGCTGTTTCGACGTCGGTCGGGCGCGCAGCCGTCGAGCGCGAGCGGCCTGCCCGCGCTGCGCACCCGGGCCAACATCCTGCTGGTGCGGGCCGACGAGGCCGTCAGCGCGGGCGAGGACGAACTCGGTTTCGCGGTCGCCCAGTTCGGCGAGGCCCGCACCGCGCGGTTCGCGGCCACGATGGCGGATGCCCGTGCGAAGCTCGCCGAGGCGTTCCGGATTCAGCAGGCCCTCGACGACGCCGTGCCCGAATCGGCGCAGAAGAAACGCGAGTGGACGCTGCAGATCACCGCGCTCTGCGAGGCGGCGATCGCCGCGGTCGCGGGTCAGGACCGCGACTTCGTGCAGCTGCGCGGTGCGGAGGCCGACTCCCCCGCCCGCATCGCCGACCTCGAGGAGCGGGTGGGGGCTGCCCGCGCCCGGCTGACGACCGCTGCCTCCACGCTCGACCGGCTGCGCGCCGACTACGACGCCGCGCTGTTCGGCACGGACGACCCGCTGGCCTCGGCGTCCGCCGCGCTCGACGACGCGGCCGAAACGCTCGCCGATGCGCGGTCGCGGGTCACGCCGTCCGGGGTCAACACCGTGAGCGGGCTGCTCGAAGACGCCGAGGGCTCGCTGCGCCGTGCGACCGGAGCGCTGGATGGCGTCGACCGGCTCGGCGCGCGGCTCGATGCCGCGGCATCCGCCCTCGACGCACTCGTCACGTCATCCGGGAGCGACCTCGACGAGGCCCGGGTCCAACGCGACACCGCGCCGGACGCCGAGTCGGGAGCCGCCATCATCCGCGCGATTTCGGATGTCGAGACGGCGCGTTTGTCCGTCGTGGCCGGCGCGGCGCGGCGCAACCCGGTGACCGGTCTCGACGCCCTCTCCGCGGCCGTGGCCAACCTCGACACGGCGCTCGCCACCGCCCGCAATCAGACCCAGCGGCTCGAACACGCGCGCACCGCGCTGGTCGGGACACTCGTTTCGGCACGCAGCCAGATCGACGCGCTCAAGTCGCTCGTGGCGGGCGGCGGCCGTACCGTCGGCGCCGAGGCCCGCACCCGGCTGGCCGAGGCGGAGCGTCAGCTGATGCTCGCCGAGGCGGAGGCCGACCCGGTCGAAGCGCTCGACGCCGCCCGCCGCGCCGTCACCCACGCCCGCGACGGCGATGCACTCGCGCACTACGACGCGATGCAGCGCGGCCGCTGAGCCCATGCATGACGTGACGGTCGAGGTGCACCCCCGCGGCGACGACGACCACGCCCTGCTCGCCGCGCTCGCCTCCCGGTTGCTGGGTCACCCGGTGACCGTCGACCATCACTGCGCGCACTGCGGCGGCACCGACCACGGGCAGCCGCGGGTCGAGGGCGCGTTCGTGAGCCTCGCCCGCGCCGGCGCGTTGGTTGCCGTCGCCGCGACGACCAGAGGTCCCGTCGGGGTCGACATCGAGACCGTCGACGGAGTGGCCGCATCCGGATTCGACGACGTCGCGTTCGGCGACGCCGAGCGCGACCGCATCGCGCACGCCGACGAACCCGACCTGCTGCGCGCCACGCTGTGGACGGCGAAGGAGGCGCTGCTCAAGGCCGCGGGCACCGGGCTGCGCATAGACCCACGGCGGGTCGACGTCGCCGAGGCGTCCGCCGAGATCGAGACGTTCGCACCGCGGGCGGGTTACGTCGTGACCGTGGCCGTGCTTAGCGGATGACTTCGGGCAGGGACGCCGAGTAGATCCAGCGTTCGACTATCAAGCCGATCTCGTCGTTGCCCGTGTGGTCTTCGAAGAAGGTCACGAAGCGTTCGCTCGAGACCGAGCCGTACGAGAACTCCGCGACCCACGCGCGCAGGGCGGCGAAGAAGGCCTCGTCGCCGACCGTCGTGCGGATGGCGTGCAGCGCGAGCGCGCCCCGCTTGTAGACGCGGTCGTCGAACAAAGAGTGCGCGCCGGGATCGCCGACGATGAGCGAGTCTTTCGGCACGGCCTTGACGCGTCCGCGGTAGATGATGGCGCTCTGCTGCGCCGTGCGGGCACCGATGAACTCGGCCCACAGCCACTCGGCGTAGCAGGCGAACCCCTCGTGCAGCCAGATGTCGCGCCAGCGGGCGAGGGTGAGGCTGTTGCCGAACCACTGGTGGGCGAGCTCGTGGGCGATGAGCCGGTCGCTGCCGTGCGCGCCGTCGACGTGGTTGCGGCCGAAGATGCCGATGCCCTGCGCCTCGAGCGGGATCTCGAGCACGTCGCGGGTGACGACGACGCTGTAGTTGTCGAACGGGTAGGGCCCGAACCTGTCGACGAACAGGGCGATCATGTCGTCGATGCGGCCGAAGTCGACCGCCACCTCGCCCGCGAGCTCACCCGGGTAGTACAGGCTCGCCGAGGTGGTCGGCCGCCGGGTGTAGCGCCCGATCTGCAGCGTCGCGAGGTAGGTGGCCATCGGCTGCGGCATGTCGTAGACCCAGGTTGTTCGCCCCGAGCGCGTGCTCTTCTCGAGCAGGCGCCCGTTGGCGACGACCGTGTACGGCGCTTCGCACGAGGTCGAGATGCGGAAGGTCGCTTTGTTGCTGGGGTGGTCGTTGCAGGGGAACCAGGATGCGGCTCCGGAGGGCTGACTCGCGACGATGACGCCGTCGGCGAGTTCTTCCCAGCCGAGTTCGCCCCACGGGCTCTTCACCGGATGCGGTGATCCGCCGTACCGCACGACGACCTCGAACTCCTCACCGGCGACGAGCGGGGTGCCGGGGGCGACGATGAGTTTGCGTGCCGCCTGGCTCACCTTGCGCGGGCGTTCCCCGTCGACGAGCACCTTCTCGACGCTGAGCCCCGCGAAGTCGAGGCTGAACCGGTCGAGCGGGGCGGTGGCGACAGCGCTGATGGTGGCCACCCCGCGCAGCTGGTTCGTCCCGACCTTGTAGTTCAGATCGAGGTCGTAGTGGGTGACGACGTACCCGCCGTTGCCGCTCGTCGGAAGATACGGATCACCCGCCGTGGCGGCACCGTTGTTCGACTGCGCGGCGAGGGACATGGGTGTCAAGTATTCCACGGGGTTTCTCGCCACGGCGCGATCGGATTGCCCGCCCAAATCGTGCTAGAGGGTACCCGTTCGCCGCGCATCACGAGGGAGCCTGGCCCGACGGTCGCCGACGCGTCGATCGCCGCGGCGGGCAGGATCACGCTGTTCGGCCCGAGGGTCGCACCGGCCGCCAGCGTGACGCTGTCGAGCTGCATCACCCGGTCGTGGAACAGGTGGGTCTGAACGACACAACCGCGGTTGATCGTGGCCCCGTCGCCGAGGGTCACGAGGTCGGCTTCCGGAAGCCAGTAGCTTTCGCACCAGACGCCGCGACCGACGGATGCGCCCAGCGTGCGCAACCAGACCGCGAGCGCGGGAGTGCCCCCGGCGTTGGTTGCGAACCAGGGACGGGCCACCATCTCGACGAACGTGTCGGCGACCTCGTTGCGCCAGATGAACGACGACCAGAGGGGGTGCTCAGACCCGTCGATGCGTCCCACCAGCAGCCACTTCGCGGCGGTCGTCACGCCGGCGGCGACGGCTCCGGCCGCGAGCAGCACGAGGCCGGAGAGTACGATCGCCCAGCCCAGGCCGAGCGCGAGCCACAGGCCGGCGAGCGCCGCCAGCACGCCGAGCGCGATCCAGGCCGAAACGATCACGGGAACGATGCGCAACACTTCCCAGCCGGCCCGCGCGAACCGCAGGCGGGTGGCGGGCCGGAACGTGCGCCCCTCCTCGAAGTCGGTGACCGTGCGCCGCAGTCGCACCGGCGGGTTGCCCAGCCACGACGATCCGCGCTTGGCCTTGTTCGGCGTCGCCGACAGCACGGCGACGAGTCCGTTGCGCGGCACCGTGCGTCCCGGCCCGGTGATGCCGCTGTTGCCGAGGAAGGCGCGGCGCCCCACCTTGGCCCGCCCGATGCGCACCCATCCGCCGCCGAGCTCGTACGTGGCGACCATGGTGTCGTCGGCGAGGAACGCGCCCTGGGCGATCGTCGTCAGCGCCGGGACCAACAGCACCGTCGAGATCTCGACATTCTTGCCCACCCTGGCCCCGAGCATCCGCAACCAGGTCGGCGTGATGAGGCTCGCGTAGAGGGGGAACAGCAGGGTGCGGGCGCTGTCGAGGATGCGCTCGGTCGCCCAGACCTGCCAGCCGATGCGGCTGCGCACCGGGAAGTGTCCCTCACTCAGGCCGATGCCGAGCAGGCGCACCGCCGCGATCACGAGCAGGGCGTACGAGAGTCCCGCCACCACGACGGCGAGCGGGACCGCGGGGATGGCGGTCAGGAGGGCGGTGCCGAGGTCGCTCGGATCGAGCAGCGAGCCCACCACGAACGCGCCGAGGATCACCGAGAGGGCGGGCATGGCCGACATCGCGACGGAACCGAGCGCGAACCAGACCAGCCACTGCCGATTGCGCGGCGGCCGCGTGATCGGCCAGGTCGGGCGGGCGGCCCCCACGCGGGCGGCGGGCGATCCGGCCCAGCGTTCGCCGGCAGGCACACGCCCGGAGACGGCGGAACCCGGCTCGACCAGCGCGCCCCGTCCGACACTCGCGCCGCCGAGCAGCGTGCTGCGAGAGCCGACCCGCGCATCGGCACCGACGTGCACGGGGCCGAGCCGCAGCACGTCGCCGTCGATCCAGTAGCCGGCCAGGTCGACCTCGGGCTCGATGGCCGCGCGTTCGCTGATCGTGAGCATGCCGGTCACCGGCGGCAGCGCGTGCAGGTCGACGCCGGATCCGATCTTGGCTCCGAGGGCGCGGGCGTAGTAGCTGATCCAGGGGGCGCCGGCCAGGGATGCGGCACCCACCATCGACGCCACCTGCTCGGCGAGCCAGAGGCGGATGTGCACCGAACCGCCACGCGGGTAGTCGCCCGCCTTCACGCCGGCGAGCAGCAGGCGGGCGGCGATCACCGAGATGAGCATCTTGCCGGGCGGGGTGATGAACAGCACGAAACCCGCGGCGACCCACCACCACGACACGCTCGGCAGGAAGGGCAGCAGGTTGCTCGCCGCACCGAGGTAGACGAGCCACTTCGCCGCGCCGAGAACGTGCAGCGGGATGCCGAGCAGAGTGAGCGCGAGCTGGCTGCTCACCGGGGTCGGAAGCACCTCGCGCGCGACGGTCTCCTCGGCCGGGGTGCGGCCGTCGAGCTCGTCGGCGAGCGAACTGATGCGCGGGTAGTCGTAGATGTCGGCGACGAGGGTGCGGGGGTAGCGGACCCGGATCGCGGACACCAGCTGGGCGGCCGAGAGCGAGCCGCCACCGAGCGCGAAGAAGTCGTCGTCGGCGCTGGTCACGCCCACGCCGAGGATGCCCGACCAGATGTCGGCGAGCCACTGAGTCGTCGGCGAAAGGTCGGCCGCGGCATCCGGGCTCGATGGCAACGGCCACGGCAGTGCCGACCGGTCGACCTTGCCCGAGGTGCGCGTCGGCATCGTGTCGACGACGGCGAGCAGCGGCACGAGGGCGGCGGGCAGCTCGTCGCGCAGGCGTTCGTTCGCGGCGTTGCGGTCGAACTCGAAGCCCTCGACGAGCGCGAGGTAGCCGACGAGGACGTGGTTGCCCGCGGGTGTCGTCTGCACGACCGCGGCCGCTCCGGCCACACCATCGAGTCCCTGCAGGGCGGCGTCGATCTCGCCCAGTTCGATCCGGCGTCCGCCGAGCTTCACCTGGTCGTCGGCGCGGCCGACGAAGACCAGGCCGGCGTTCTCGAAACGCACGAGGTCGCCGCTGCGGTAGGCGCGCTCCCAACCGAGCGACGGGAACGGGGCGTACTTCTCGGCGTCCTTCGCGGGATCGAGGTAGCGGGCGAGGCCGACGCCGCCGATGATGAGCTCGCCGGTCTCGCCCTCGGCCACGCGCTGGCCGGCCGCGTCGACGACGGCGAGATCCCAGCCGTCGAGTGGGAGGCCGATGCGCACGGGGCCGGGGCCGCCGAGGAGGGCACCGCACGCCACGACGGTCGCCTCGGTCGGGCCGTAGGTGTTCCAGACCTCGCGGCCGGGCGCGGCCAGCCGGGCCACGAGTTCGGGCGGGCAGGCCTCGCCGCCGAAGATGAGCAGCCGCACCTGCTCGAGCGACTCCTCCGGCCAGAGGGCGGCGAGGGTCGGAACGGTCGACACGACGGTGATGCCGTGCTTGATGAGCCACGGGCCCAGGTCGACGCCGGAGCGCACCAGCGAGCGCGGCGCGGGCACGAGGCATCCGCCATGCCGCCACGCCAGCCACATCTCTTCGCACGACGCGTCGAAGGCGACCGACAGACCGGCCAGCACCCGGTCGCCGGGCGCGATCGGTTCCTTCTGCAGGAACAGTCGCGCCTCGGCGTCGACGAACGCGGCAGCCGAGCGGTGCGTCACGGCGACACCCTTGGGCACGCCGGTCGAGCCCGAGGTGAAGATCACCCAGACGTCGTCGTCCGGAGTGGGGGTCGCGACCAGCTCGTCGACGGGCGCTTCGACCGGGTCAGCGACCGACGGTGTGAACACTCCCCCGTCGCCGATGACGCCGACGACCTTCGCCTCGCCGAACACGAGTTGCGCGCGTTCCTCCGGGTCGTCCGCGTCGACCGGCACGTACGCGGCCCCCGCCGCGAGCACCGCGAGGATCGACACGTACAGTTCGCGGGTGCCCGAAGAAATGCGGATGCCCACCTTGTCGCCCCGGCGAACGCCGTCCCGGGTCAGCTCGAGGGCCTGCGCGTAGACCAGCCGTTCGAGCCGGCGGTAGCTGATTCCGCCCTGCGCGTCTTCGAGCGCCACCGCATCGGGATAACGCGCGACAGTCGCGCGGAACACGTCGACCAGCGTTCGTTCGTCGGGCGTGCGCGACGCCCCTTCGAGGGTGCCCTGGGCGTTCGTGGTGGTCACGGGGCTCCTCGGGCAGTGCTTGAAAACGTTCCACGGAGCTTAGCGAGTCGAAGTGAACGGCAGGCAAACGCGGTCAGGCACGGCCGCCTCACGCGGTCGTCAGGCTCACCGCGCCCCAGGCCAGCGCGGCGACGAGCACCCAGGATGCGAGCCCCACGAGCAACGCGCGTCCGCTCGTACGCACGAGCGACACCACCCGGATCGACGACCCGAGCGCCACGAGCGCGAGTCCGAACAGCACGGTCTGCGCGAGATCGGCGGCGAGCAGCACCTGCTCGGGCACGGGCAGAAACGTGCGCACGAGCATCGCGGCCAGGAATCCCAGAACGAACAGCGGCACGATCGGTGGACGGGGTGCGGATGCCGCATCCGCCTCTTCGACCGCCCGCAATCTGCGGTACACGCCGACTCCGGCGACGAGGGGCGCGAGCAGCAGCACGCGGGTGAGCTTCACCGCGATCGCCAGCGCGAGGGCCGAGGAGCCGGCGGTCTGTGCGACGGCGACCACCTGGCCGACGTCGTGCACGCTGGCGCCCGCCCAGGCGCCGAACTGCAGGTCGGTCAGGCCGAGCGGGCCGTGCAGCATAGGCAGCACGGCGATCGCGAGGCTGCCGCAGAGGGTGACGAGCGCGGCCGGCACGGCGATCTCGCTCTGCCTGCTGCGCGTCACCGCCGCCATGGCGCCGATCGCCGAGACGCCGCAGATGGCGAAGCCCGCCGCAAGCAGCAGGGGCTGCTCGCCCGGCAGCTTGGCCAGGCGGCCCATCAGCAGCGTGCCGAAGAAGGTGAGCACGACGACGGCGAGCACCGCGACGAGCATGGGGACGCCGAGGTCGACGATGTCGACGAGACTCAGCTTGAGGCCGAGCAGCACGATGCCGATGCGCAGCAGTCGACGCGACGCCAGGGCGAAGCCCGGCTTGAGGGCGCCGTCGAGCGGCGCTTGCAGGGCGGGCAGCTGGCCGATCACCAGACCGACCAGCACGCATACGGTCAACACCGGCAGTGCCGGGACGAGCGCGTGCACGAGGTAGGCGACACCCAGCCCTCCGGCCGCGACGGCGAGCCCGGGAAGAAGTCGCATTACTCGACCGTAGACGATCGGACACACGATGCCCCCAAAGCGGGGCACCCGGGGCCGATTGGTGAAAGTATCGCTCGCTACGTGTCGTAGCCTGACCCTAGGCAGTGGCGTCCGCCCACCCGATGCCTGTGGAATCCATGGATGGAGAAACACGTAAATGGCACCTAGAACCAGAGCACCGTGGCGCGCAATGGGCGCCGCCGCTCTCACCTGCGGAGCACTCATCGCCTCGACTCTCACCGGCACAGTGGCGCTCGCCGCACCGGAAACGGCGAGCACGGCGAGTGCGACGAGCGACACGAACGGCTTCCGCAACGTGGGCTACTTCGCCCAGTGGGGCGTGTACGGCCTCAACTACAAGATCAAGGATCTGCAGGCCTCCGGCGCGGCCGCGAAACTCACCGCGCTCAACTACGCCTTCGGCAACATCCACAACCAGACGCTCACCTGCTTCGAGGCCAACAAGGCGCAGGGCAGCGGCGTCAACGGTTCCGACGGCGCCGGCGACGCATTCGCCGACTACGGCCAGAGCTACACCGCGGCGACCTCGGTCGACGGAGTCGCGGATGTCTGGAACGCACCGCTCGCCGGCTCGTTCAATCAGCTGAAGAAGCTCAAGACGCTGAACCCGAACCTCAAGCCGCTCATCTCGCTCGGCGGCTGGACCTGGTCGAAGAACTTCTCCGCCGCCGCCAAGACCGACGCCTCGCGCAAGAAGCTCGTCTCCTCCTGCATCGACCTGTACATCAAGGGCAACCTGCCCGTGATCGACGGCCGCGGCGGCGCGGGAGCTGCCGCCGGCATCTTCGAGGGCATCGACATCGACTGGGAGTGGCCCGGACGCAACAGCGGCCTCGCCGGCAACGGCGTCGACACCGTCAACGACGCCGACAACTTCCGCCTGCTGCTCAAGGAGTTCCGCGAGCAGCTCGACGCGTACGGCGCGACGACCGGCAAAAACTACACACTGAGCGCGTTCCTGCCCGCGAACCCGCTCGACATCAAGGCCGGAGGGTGGAACAACCCCGAGATCTTCGACTACCTCGACTACGGCAACATCCAGGGATACGACCTCTACGGCGCCTGGGACGGCACGAAGGTCGGCCATCAGGGAAACCTGTTCGCAGACCCGACCGACACGCGCAATCCCGCGGACCGGTTCAGCGTGGATGCCTCGGTGAAGGAATACACGAAGGCGGGCATCGATCCGGCCCAGTTGGGCATGGGCCTGGCGATGTACGGCCGCGGCTGGCAGGGTGTCGCCTCGAGCGCGCCGTGGAGCGCGGCGAATGGCGCCGCACCCGGCACCAACGGCTGGGGCATGTCGAACTACGACGACATCAAGAACCTGGGAACGGGATACTTCGACGCCGTCTCGGGTTCGGCATACCGTCACGACGGCAACCAGTGGTGGAGCTACGACAACGCGCAGTCGATCGCGGCGAAGGCGAAGTACATCGTGGCGAGCGGCCTCGGCGGCGCGATGTGGTGGGACCTGTCGGGCAACCGCGATGGCAGCCTGCTCACGGCCCTCGCGACCGGGCTCAACGGCGGGACGCCAGGGCCGGTGGTGACGCCGTCACCGACACCGACTCCCACGCCCACGCCCACGCCGACGCCCACCGCGACTCCTACGCCTACGCCTACGCCCACGCCCACGCCCACGGCAACGCCCAGCCCGACGCCGACACCGACACCGACACCGACACCGACACCGACTACCCCGCCGGTCACGGCACCGGGCGAGTGCGCGCCGGCGGCCTGGTCGGCGACGACGGTGTACACGACCGGGCTCACGGCGTCGTACAACGGCAACATCTACAAGGCCAAGTGGTACACGAAGGGTGACAAGCCCGGAGCGAGCGACCCGTGGCAGTTCGTCAGCACCTGCGCCGGCGGACCGGCACCGGTCGCGGCCTGGTCGGCGACCACGATCTACCTCGTCGGCGACAAGGCGATCTACAACGGCAAGACCTACACCGCCAAGTGGTGGGTGAAGGGCGACGTGCCCGGCATCAAGTACGGCGCCTGGGCCGAGTAGCTCCAGCACGCACGAACGCCCCCGGCTCACCAGAGCCGGGGGCGTTCTTCGTGCCCGCTACCCAAATGAGCCGGTTCCGGCGGAATGAGCCCGCCGCGGCGGGGTCATCTGGCCGGAACCGGCTCATCTACGAACGACGACGGCGTCTAGCGGGTGCCGCGCCTCTTGCGTCGCAGCATCATCAGCACGCTGCCGACGAGCAGCAGCACGAGGCCGGCCGTGATGGGCGCCTCGGTGTTTGCGCCGGTCGACGCGAGCACGCCCTGGCGCAGCGCAGCCACGGTCACGTTGTCCCAGCCGATGAGCGTTCCGTCGACGGCGAGCACCGCGATCCGGTGGGCGCCCGCGGGGGCATTCGACGGGATGACGACGCGCACAGTACCGTCGGCCGCGACGACCGCGGTGGCGAGCAGCACGGGCGTGGAGTGCATCCAGATGTTCACCGTCTCGCCGGCGTGCGCGACGCCGACCACGATGGTCAGTGTCTCGCCGGGGCGGGCGTTGCTCGGCGCGCTGACCGTTCCGCGCGCCGCCTCGGTGAACGCCGCGTCGGATACCGGGGTGCTGGAGCCCACGTTCACGGCCGCGGGCTGTCCGGGTGTGGGCAGCGGGGTGATCGGCGCGATCGGCGTCGGCACGGGTGCCGGCGTCGGAGTCGGGGCGGGCGTAGGAATAGGTTCCGGCGTCGGAGCGGGTTCCGGCGTCGGAGTGGGGTCGGGCGTGGGAGTCGGGTCCGGCGTCGGAGTCGGTTCCGGCGTCGGAGTCGGGTCGGGCACGACTACCGCGGCACACGCGAGCGCGCCCTGCCGCAGCGCGTGACCATCAGTGCTCGCGTCATCCGACCAGAACACGGTTTTCGCGCCGTTCACGCACTGCGTCTGCGGGGCGATCGTAAAGCCCTCGTTGTTGAGGTCAGGCATTCCCGCCGGGCGCTCGACCACGGCGACTGAGGCGAAGAGCCCGTCGCCGCCGATCTCGAGCAGCGCCGAACGGCCGTTGCAGGTGTCGTCGCAGACGGCCCAGAGCGAGCCGGTCTCGGCGTCGAACGCGAGCTCCATCACGCCGGCGAGACCGGTGCTGATCGTGGCGACGCGCTTGTACTCGCCGGACACCTGGTCGAGCGCGAAGGCGTAGACGCCGCCGCCCTCGAGGCCCACGAAGAACAGGCCGGTTCCGTGGTTCGCGTAGACCGACGGGTCGTACGCGGCGCCCGTGCGCTCGTCGCGCATTCCCTCGGCGACAAGGAACGAGTCGGGCACCCAGGCGATCGCCTCGAGTCCGAGGTTCGAGCCGACGTCAGGCAGGTCGGCGTCGAGGTTCCACTCCATGGTCGCGTTGAGGCTTGTGGCCGCGGATGACACATCGAACCGCAGCACGGACGGGCGGCTCACGCCCACCGAGTTATCGCGCTCGGTCGAGACGAACACCCCGCCGGCCGATCCGGCGTCGGTGAGGGTGACGCCCTCGGCGTCCACGTTGCCGCTGCCGTCGACGTAGTGCAGCGCCTTGCCTGCGCCCCAGCCGTTAGCGCTGCCGGAGACCCACTGGGTGCCGACGGCGCCGAGACGGTAGAGCTTGCCGGGGTTGTTCTGCACGGCCCAGAGCACGTTCTCAGTCGGCTGCGCCTCGTAGGCGAGGCCGCTCATGTTCTCGGCGTAGGTCTTCTCCGGGTCGACGGTCGTGACGGTCGAGGCGCCGGGCCAGGGCGTGGTGACGATGTCGCCGGCGCACGAGTTGACGGTGCCCTTGGTGGCGGCCTTCGTGGCGGTAAACTCGCCGACCGTGTCGGCGCAGCGACCGTACGTCGTGCCCGCATGGTCGGTGTAAGCGTAGGAGTCGACGAGCGTTCCGTCCGACGTGAAGACGCGCGCCGCATCGGGGGCGCCGAGACCGAAGTTGCCCGGCGTCGTGCTGACGTTGACGTCGACCGCGAGGTAGGCGCCCGCCGCCAGCGACGTGCCGGCGGGGATGGCGAGGGTGCGGGTGTCGTTGTCGTCCTTGAGCACCCAGCCCGAGACATCCACTGCCACCGATCCGTTGTTCACGAGTTCGATCCAGTCGTTGGTGTCGCCGTTCGACTCGACCTCGTTGATGCGCACGGTGGGCTTCGCCGCGACGGCGACGGGGTTGGCCGCGCCCTTGGTGGCGGCGGTCGTCACCGAGAATGGGCCCGTTCCGTTGGGGTAGCGGCCGAGGGTGGTGGCGGCGTGCTCCGTCCAGGCGAGGCTGTCGACGAGCGTCGTGCCGTCCGCGCGGAAGACCCGCGCGGTGTCGGCGGCACCGAGACCGAAGTTGGCCGGGTTGGTGGTGACGTTCACGTCGACCGCGAGGTAGGAGCCGGGCGCGATGACCGATCCGGCCGGCACGGCGAGCGTGCGAGCGTCGCTGTCGTCCTTGATGATCCAACCGGAGACATCTTCGGCGACGGTGCCGGTGTTTGTGAGTTCGACCCAGTCGGTGAGGTCGCCGTTCGACTCGACCTCGTTGATGCGAACGGATGTCGCGGCCGGCGTTGTCGGCTCGGTGGGCGGCGTCACCACCACGGGAGCCGTGTTCGCCGCACCCTTGCTCGAGACGGTGGTCTGGGCGAAGGCGCCCGTGCCGTTCGGGAAACGGCCGTAGGTCACGGTCGCGTGTGCCGTCCAGCTGTAGGTGTCCACGAGCGTCGTGCCGTCGGCCAGGAAAACGCGCGCGGTGTCGGCCTTGCCGAGACCGAAGTTCAGCGGGTTCGACTCGACGTTGACGTCAATTGCCAGATAAGCGCCGGGCGCGAGAGAGGTGCCGGGCGCGATGGCCAAGGTACGCGAGTCGGTGTCGTCCTTGAGCACCCAGCCCGAAACATCCACGGCGGTGCTGCCCGTGTTCACCAACTCGATCCAGTCGTTCGCGTCACCATCGGATTCGACCTCGTTGATCTTGACCTTCGGCACGACGGGCGTGTTCGCCGCACCCTTGGTCGACGAGCTCAGAGCGACGAAGTCGCCGGCGCCGTTCGGGAACCGGCCGTAGGTCACCTCGGCGTGGGCGGTCCAGCTGTACGAGTCGACGAGCGTCGCGTTGTCGGGCAGGTAGAGCATCGCGGAGTCCGCGCCGGCGAGCCCGAAGCTGGCGGCTACTCCCTTCACGTCGACGTCGACGGCCAGATACGCACCCGCGGCGAGGATCGTGCCCGCGGCGATCGGTAGCGCGTGGGTGGCGTCGCTGTCTTTGAGGATCCAGCCCGAGACATCCACATCGGTCGTTCCGGTGTTGACGATCTCGATCCAGTCGACGGGGGTTCCACCGTTGGACTCGACCTCATTGATCTTCACCGAGGGCACGTCGGCCGCGGCGGCGGGCACGCTGCTCGCGACGATCGGAACGGCCAGGGCAATACAGGAAACAACGGCCAGTAACGGCCGACGCCAGGTGGTGCGCATGCGGGTGTCCTCTTTGAGACTCGGGTGTGGCTGGCCAGAACGGGCCGCAGTACACCTTCGAGCAGACGGGGAAACGCCCGGTAAACAGGAGGAAAACGTAGGACTCCCCCGAACGGGGGAGCGAACTCACGTGGTGATCAGCTCGCCTGCGAGATGCGCACCATGTTGCCCGAGGGGTCGCGGAAAGCCGAGTCGCGCGGACCCCACGGCTGCTCGATCGGTTCCTGCAGCACCTCGGCGCCGGTCTGACGTGCCCGCTCGAACGCCTGGTCGAGATCGTCCGTGCTGAAGACGAGCATCGGCAGCATTCCCTTGGCGAGCAGCGCCTGCATCGCATCGCCGTCGGCCTGCGAACGACCGGCGTGCGGCTCCGAAAGAACGATCGAGAGCCCCGGCTGGGCGGGCACCCCCAGCGTGACCCAGCGGAACCCACCGTTGGCCACGTCGTTGAGCACCTCGAGGCCGAGACCGTCGCGGTAGAAGGCCACGGCCTCGTCGACGTCGTTGACGGTCACATTCGCGTACTGCAGTGAAATAATCATAACGACAGGTTAGAAAGCGCCGACGGCCGCCGCTTCTCGAATCCTGCTCGGCCTCGTGAGAGTCTTCGCGATGCACGCCGGCATTGCCTCGACGGCGCTGTGCGTCCGGGCGCGGTACGCGCTCGGGGTCTCCCCCACCAGCTCGGTGAACCGCGAGCTGAACGAGCCGAGCGAGGTGGATCCCACCGCCATGCACGCGTCGGTCACGCTCGCGCCGGCGCGCAGCAACGCCATCGCCCGCTCGACCCGGCGGGTCATCAGGTAGTTGTACGGCGTCTCGCCGTAGGCGGCATGAAACTTGCGCGAGAAGTGGGCCGGCGACATCAGCGCCTTCTGGGCCATGGTCGGCACGTCGAGCGGCTTCGCGAAGTCGCGGTCGATGAGATCACGCGCGCGACGCAGGTGCGCGAGATTCTCGATCTCCAGCGGTGTCATGCGCCCATTCTGGCTCGTCGCGCCCGCGACAGCTAGACGCGGGCGCCCGTTAACGACGGATGGCCCGCCGAAGCGGGCCATCCGGTTGTTTCCTTAGCGCTACGCGGTCGGGAATTCGTAGGTGGCGCCGTTGCCGAAGCGCTGCGAGATGGCGAAGTCGAAGTCGGCCTCGCTGATGTCGTTGATGCCATGGATGGCGGCGTTGTCGCGCACGGCCGAGAGCTCGCGCGAACGCGAGTAGAACATCGGGTCGTCGGCGAGGATCGAATAACCGCCGACGATGAAGTCGACGTTCTTGCGGGTGAGGGTGTTGGTGTTCGTCATGCTGTATTGCTTTCGTTTGGTGCGCTGATTCGCAGCGTCTTGATGTTGGCGGATGATCCGCTCACGCGGCAATACGAACGCACGGGTGCGCTCGCTAACCGCGAGGATTAAGCCGACGTATCGGCGAGGGTGTCACGCTGTCCGGCAAGAGCCAGCACAGCGGTTCTGATTGAAATCTGAGGTGCGGCCGTGGTGTCAGATCGGCGGCGGGGGCAGATTTCTCGATGCCCAATAAACACACCATACACGTACCCCGTCGAAAACTCAGGGTTGCGCGGCAAACGCACAGCCCGCTACGGTGATGCCTACGCCAACACGACGAAAGGAGCCCAGCGTGATTTCTGCAATGAACGATGCACATGCATTCCGCAAGACCGCCGGCTTCGTCGGCGTCTTCACCGCCTAACCGGCCCGCTTCTCGATAGAGGCACTCCACCGGTCCAGTCGGTGGTGACGCTCTCGAAGCTCGACCAGGCAGCATCCGCGATTCACGCGCGCGCTGTTCATAGGTCTGACCACCCCGCACGCGGCGCGCCCTCGCGCGTCCCGTTTCCGCCGCGCACCGCGGCAGCCCACACCGCTATTCGGCGACCCCGAACGCTCTTCGGCGCGCCCGTATATATAAGGAACACCACCGTGAATACGAAATCGACGACCCTGCCCGGTCGCCACGATCATCCGCCCCAACCCGTATCGTCCACCCGTCCCGCCGTAACGCGTCCCGTGCGCCGCGTCGGAGTGCTCGACCGTGCCGCGCTGCACCTCGGCGTCGCGCTCATCAAGTGGGGTCGCCGGCCCGTCAAGGTCGACGACCGCGAACAGGCCGTTCTCGCCCGCGAGGCGCACCAGGCCCGGCTCGAAGCCGAGCGCGTTCGCGCGCAGTACGAAGCGTTCTACCTCTCGCGCATCCTGTGATGTCGTGCTCACACAACGGGGCCGCCCGAGTGGCGGCCCCGTTGTCGCACGGATGTGGTCAACTCGAGTCATGGAATACCGCAGCTATGTAGCAGTCGGCGACAGCTTCACCGAGGGTGTCGGCGACGAGACTCCCGAGGGCGGCGTGCGCGGCTGGGCCGACCTGGTGGCGCTCGGCCTCGCTCTTGCCAGCCCCGAACCGGTGACCTACGCCAACCTCGCGATCCGCGGCAGGCTGCTCGCCCCGATAGTCGGCCCGCAGCTCGACGCCGGTATCGCGCTGAAACCCCGCCTGCTCAGCCTCAACGGCGGAGGCAACGACATCATGCGCCCGCGCGTCTCGATCTCGGCCATCACCGACCAGCTCGTCGACGCCGTCGACAGGGCGACGAGCTCCGGATGCCACGTGCTCCTCGTCAGCGGAGCGAACCCGACGCGTCACATCCCGCTCGGCAGTTTCATCAAGGCCCGTGGTGACGAGTTCGCCCGGGGCATCCGTTCCCGCCTGCCGCTCGCGAACACCACCTTCGTCGACAACTGGGCCGACGACGAGCTGGCCGAGCTGCGCTACTGGTCGCGCGACAAACTGCACCTCGGCCCGCTCGGGCACGAGCGCGTCGCGGGCAACGTGCTCGCCGCTCTCGGTATCGAGCTACCCGACGGCTGGAGCGGTGGCGCCAGCGCCCTGCAGCACGAACAGCGCACGAGCGAGTACTGGCGCGAATACGTTCTGCCGTGGATCGGTCGCCGCCTCACCGGCCGTTCGTCGGGAGACAACCGCGCCGCAAAGATCGCGACCCTGCAACCGGTCGAGGTACCGCCCGCCCCGTAGCGGATGACACGGAATAGGTGAAGCGCCGCCGGCGTATCCCCGCCAGAGTGATCCCGTCCACTCGAGTGACGGGGAGGGATCACCGTGAGCGCGAACACCCTCGCCGATGCGCACAAGCTCAGCGTTCCAGCGCTCACCGCCATGGTCGTCGGCTCCATGGTGGGTGCCGGCGTGTTCACCCTGCCGCAGCGGTTCGCCAGCCAGACCGGCGTGCTCGGCGCCGTCATCGCCTGGGCGATCGCGGGCGCGGGCATGCTCATGCTCGCCTTCGTCTTCCAGTCGCTCGCGGTGCGCAAGCCGACCCTCGACAACGGGGTGTACGTCTATGCCAAGACCGGGTTCGGGCTGTACCCCGGCTTCCTCTCGGCGTTCGGGTTCTGGGCGAGCGCGTGCGCGGGCAACACGTTCTACTGGGTGCTGATCACCTCCACCCTCGCGCCACTGGTTCCGGCGTTCGGCGAGGGTGACACGATCTGGGCGGTGCTCGTGTCATCCGTCTTCGTCTGGGGCTTCTATTTCCTCATCATGCGGGGCGTGCGCGAGGCGGCCGCCATCAACACGATCGTCACGTTCGCGAAGCTCATCCCGCTGCTGTTGTTCGTGATCGTCGCGGTGGTCGCGTTCGATCCCGACGTGTTCCTCGGCAATCTAACCGGGGGCTACGACTCCGGCGGCGACAGCCTGTTCGAGCAGGTGCGCGGCACGATGCTGGTGACGGTCTTCGTCTTCCTTGGCATAGAGGGGGCGAGTGTCTACTCGCGGTTCGCGAAGAAGCGCGAGGACGTCGGCCGGGCGACAGTGCTCGGCTTCCTCTCGGTACTCGCCTTGTTCGCGACGGTCTCGATCATCTCCTACGGCGTGCTGCCCATGGAGGAGATCGCGAACCTCCGGCAGCCGTCGGTCGGCAGCATCCTCGAGGCCGCCGTCGGTTCATGGGGCGCCTGGTTCATCAGCGCCGGCCTCATCGTCTCGGTGCTCGGCGCCTTCCTCGCGTGGAGTCTGATGTCGGCGGAGGTGCTGTTCGCGGCCGCGAAGGACGGCGATATGCCCCGGTTCCTGGCCAAGAGCACGCCGAAGGATGTACCGGGCAACGCTCTCCTCTTGTCGACGCTCGGCATCCAGCTGTTGCTCGTCGTGGTGCTGTTCGCCAGCGGGGCCCTCGACTTCATGCTCGACCTGACGGCGTCGCTCTCGCTCATCCCGTTCCTGCTCGCGGCGGGCTACGCGCTCAAGATCGCGGTCACCCGCGACGGGTACGCGTCGGTACCCGCCGGTGTGCGCACCCGCGAGCTCGTTATCGGCGGGATCGCGGTGGCGTACACGCTCTTCCTCATTTTCGCCGCCGGCACCGACCTGCTGCTGCTGTCCTGTGTGCTGCTCGCGCCCGCGACGCTGCTCTACGTCATCGCCCGCCGCGAGCAGGGCTCGCTGCTCTTCACCAAAGCGGGGGCCGTCACGTTCGCGGTGGTGATCGCCGGGGCGGTCGCCGGCGTGATCGGCCTGGTCACCGGCTCGGTATCCATCTAGAAGGAGAAAAACATGACCTCAGCGGATTACGGCGTGCACTCCGAAGTGGGGCAGCTGCGCAAGGTGCTCGTCTGCGAGCCGGGCCTCGCGCACCGCCGCCTGACGCCCACGAACGCCGACTCGCTGCTGTTCGACGACGTGCTCTGGGTCGACAATGCGATCCGCGACCACCGGGACTTCGTGGCTAACCTGCGCTCGCACGACGTCGAGGTGGTGGAGCTGCACGAATTGCTTGCCGCGACGGTGGCCATCCCCGAGGCGCGCACCTGGCTGCTCGACCGCAAGATCGTGCCGAACCAGGTGGGGCTGGGGCTCGTCGAGGACACCCGCGCGTTCCTCGATTCGCTGCCGCCGACCCAGCTGGCCGAGTTCCTCATCGGCGGGCTGGCAACCACCGACCTGCCGAACGACTTCCGCGGCGACTACGTCGAGCTCGCCCGCGAGTCGACGGGCGTGCGCGAATACCTGATGCCCCCGCTGCCCAACACGCTGTACACCCGCGACACGACCTGCTGGCTCTACGGCGGCGTCACGCTCAACCCGCTCTTCTGGGCGGCCCGGCACGACGAGACCCTGCTGATGAAAGCGATCTATACGTATCATCCGGATTTCATCGGGTCGCAGATCTGGTGGGGCGATCCCGAACAGGATTGGGGTCTGTCGACCTTCGAGGGCGGCGACATCATGCCGGTCGGCAACGGCGTCGTGCTCATGGGAATGAGCGAGCGCACGTCGCGGCAGGCGATCACGCAGGTTGCATCCGCGCTGTTCACGGCAGGGGCGGCCACGCAGGTGATCGTCGCGGGCATGCCCAAGCTGCGGGCCGCGATGCACCTCGACACGGTCTTCACCTTCGCCGACCGGGACATCGTGACGTTGTTCCCGCGGATCATGGACGCGGTGCACACGTTCTCGCTGCGGCCCGCGGACAACGCGGTGGGGCTGGATGTCACGGACGAGAAGACCACCCCGTTCGTCGACGTCGTCGCCCGCGCGCTCGGATTGCCGAAGTTGCACGTCGTGGCGACCGCCGGCGACGTCTATGCCTCGGAGCGCCAGCAGTGGGACTCGGGCAACAACGCCGTCGCCCTGCGTCCCGGGGTGGTCTACACCTACGACCGCAACACCGAGACGAACCGGCTGCTCGAGCAGGCCGGCGTCGAGGTCATCCCGATCGTGGGCGCCGAGCTCGGCCGCGGGCGGGGCGGCGGCCACTGCATGACCTGCCCGATTATCCGCGACGCGGTGGATTACTAGCGCGCGGCGGCGCTGGTCGGGCATCTTTTGGTCGCTAACTGCTCAATCCCGGCGAGCGGTACAGCAGCAAGCGACCAGAACCGCTGCCGCCCATGCGCAGACCGCGCAAGGCCTCGCCGCGAATTTCTGGTCGGCTTAGCGTAAACGTATGACCGACGAACCGATTGAAGAACGTCCAGAAATGCTCGGCGCCAAGGCCGACTCCCCCGAAGCCGGCGACTCCGCCGTCAAGGACCCGGCCGACTGGGTCACCGGCGACGAGCCGATGACCGCATCGCAGCGCAGCTACCTCGACACGCTCGCGCGGGAGGCCGGCGAAGAGATCCCCGCCGACATCACGAAGGCCGAGGCATCCGAACACATCGACCGCCTGCAGAGCAAAACCGGACGCGGCCAGTAGGCCTACTCAGCCGAACAGGTGCAACCCGAGGTCGTCGGAGAGCCGCTCGCACGCGAGAACACCGCGCACGCTGTTGCCCTCCTCGTCGAGGGGCGGACTGTAGACACCGACGCCCAGGCGACCGGGCGCGGTGGCGACCAGTCCGCCCGAGACGCCCGACTTCGCCGGCAACCCGGCCCGGCGTAGCCAGCGGCCCGACCCGTCGTACATCCCGCAGGTGGCCATCACGCTCAAGGTCTCTGTGACGACCTCGCGGCTGAGCGCCTGCTCGCCGGTGATCGGGTTGCGCCCGCCGAATGCGAGGGTGGCGCCCATGATCGCGAGGGTTTCCGCGTCGACGAGCACGGAGCAGGCGCGCGCGTAGACCGCGATCGCGTCGTCCACCTCGACGTCGAGGTGGCCGGCGGAACGCATGAGGTACCCGAGCGCGCGGTTGCGGTCGCCGAGCAGTCGCTCGGAGCCCGCGACATCCTGATCTATCTCGAGGTCGCGTCCGGCGATCTTCGATAGTCCCGAGAGGATGCGTTCGGTGCGGTCTTCGGGGCTGGAGCCGTTCACGAGACTCGCGGTCAGCAACGCGCCGGCGTTGACCATCGGGTTCGGCGGACGCCCGGTCTCCGCCTCGAACACGATCGCGTCGAAGGCCTGGCCGGTCGGTTCGGTGCCGACGGCCTCGAGGATGAAGTCTTCGCCGCGGTCCATCAGGGCGAGCGCGTAGACGAACGGCTTCGCCGCCGACTGCAACGAGAACGCGACGCGCGAATCACCGGCGGCCCGGATGTCACCGTCGGCACCCACCGTCGCGATGCCGAACAACGACGGGTCCGCTGCCGCCAACTGCGGGATGCTGTCGTCGACGTCACCGCCGTCGGTCGTGCGCAACTCACGGTCGAGAGCGTCGAGGTCGTAGTCGCGCAGGGCGTCGTCGGCTTTAGGCATGTCGCCAGTCAAGCAGGCGCGGCTGGGCGGGTGCCTGCGCGGCTACCCATCGGGGCAGAGCTACGCGACAGCGAACCGCTTCGCCGACCGCTCCTTAGCCTTGGCGGCCTCCACCTCGCGGTTCTTCGGCGGGGCGTTCGTCACCCAGTCCTCGAGCAGATGGTGGGAGATGTGGGCGATCTCGGCGACGGCGCGGTTGAAGACCTCTTCGTTGGCCTTCGACGGCTTCGTCGATCCGCTGATCTTGCGCACGAACTGCAGTGCGGCGGCGTGCACCTCGTCGTCAGTGGCGGCGGGCTCGAAGTTGTTGAGGGGATGAATGTTCCGGCACATGCCCCGAGGGTAGCGAGCGCGTCCCGGCAACGGAAGACGCTGGCGCGCGGCCAGTTTTGGTCGCCAACTGCGCTATCTCCGCGGAAATACCGCGTTTGGCGACCAAAACTGCATGCACGTCGGCGTTACGGAACGATGACCGCGCGGCCGCGGATGCTGTTCGCGGCGAGGTCCTCGTAGGCCTTGGGGCCGTCGTCGAGGCTGTACGTCTCGACCGCGACGTGCAGCTTTCCGGCCCGGGCCAGGTCGAGCACCTCGATCAGCTCGCTGCGGGAGCCCCAGTAGGGCATGCGCACGGCGGCGTCGTAGGCGATGTTGCCGAAGCTGAGGGTCATCGCACCTCCGCCGATGCCGACGATCGTGACATCCGAATCGAAGGCGGCCACGCTCTGCGCGAGGGCCATCGTCGGGTTCGCGCCCACGAAATCGAAGACGGCGTTGGCGCCGAGTCCGCCGGTGAGTTCGCGGATCTTGTCGGCCGCCGACGCGTCGCTGATGAGCACGTGGTCGGCGCCGACCTCGGTGGCGAGCTTGAGCTTCTCGTCGCTGACGTCGAGCGCGATGACCGTCGCGCCCGAGACCGCCTTGAGGATCTGGATGCCGACGTGGCCAAGCCCGCCGGTTCCGATGACGACGGCGAAGGTGCCGGCACCCAGCTTCGGAAGAGACCGCTTGATCGCGTGGTACGGCGTGAGGCCTGCGTCGGTGAGCGACACGTTCTGCACGGGGTCGAGGTCGCCGAGCGGCACGAGGTGGCGTGCGTCGTCGACGATCATGTACTCGGCCATCGAGCCCTGGCTGCCGAGTCCGGGAGGGCGGATGCCCTCGGCGGCTGCGTTCGTGCAGTAGTTCTCCATGCCCATCGAGCAGTTGTGGCAGCGCCCGCAGCCCCACGGCCCGTAGACCGCGACCGCGTCACCGACCTTGAGCGTCGAGTCGACGCCCTCGCCGAGCTCGTGCACGATGCCGGCACCCTCGTGGCCGAGGGTGAGCGGCAGGGGGTACGCCTGCGCGAGGTAGTCCTCCTCGGGGAGGCTCATCACGTAGTCGTCGCTGTGGCAGACGCCGCCCGCGGTGACCTTCAGCAGCACCTGGCCGGGGCCGGGCTTCGGGATGGGAATGTCGACGACGACGGGAGGCTGGCCTACTTCGACGTAGCGCAGTGCTTTCATGGAGTCCTTCTTTCCTGGCGGATCGAGAGGTCTGCCGCGGTGTGCGGTAGGCAGGGAGCAGTCGATCCCGCCTCTTCAATTATGCGCGACGAGTGTCGTTTTGGAGAGGGGCTTCCGGATGACACGGGTGGCACGTATCAACGAAGCGCGGTAGACCGGGCTCATGGAACCCCGCATCTCGATCATCACCCTCGGCGTCACCGACCTCGCGCGCTCTCACCGCTTCTACGCGGACGGCCTCGGCCTCCCCACGACACGCACTCCGTCCGACGGGATCGTGTTCTTCCAGACCCAGGGCACAACACTCGCACTTTTCCCGTACGCCGAGCTCGCCGCCGACATCGGCCCCGAATATGCCGGACCTCGTGCGAAGTTCTCCGGCATCACCCTCGCCCACAACGTCCGCACCCGCGAGGAGGTCGACGCGGTTCTCGCTGCGGCGGCCTCGGCGGGCGCTGTAATCGTCAAAGCCGCGGATGACACGGACTGGGGCGGCTATTCCGGCTACTTCGCCGACCCCGACGGCTACCTTTGGGAGGTCGCGTGGGGTGCGTTCCCGTTCAACGACGATGGATCGCTCGCGGTGGGCTAGCCGAGCTCCTTCTTCGGCGTCGACTTGCCGTACTCGTCGACGTATTCCTGGCCGCTCATCGCGACGATGGAGTCCATGATGCGGTCGGTCATCACGCGCAGGATCGCGTGGTCCTGCTTGCGGTCGGCGAACTCGCTGAAGTCGAGCGCCGGGCCGAACGAGATGCCGATGCGCTGGATCTTCACGCGGCTCCCGCCCGCAGACATCACCTTCTCGGTGTCGATCATCGCGACCGGAACGACGGGCGCGCCCGACTCGAGCGCCATGCGCGCGACTCCGGTGCGACCGCGGTGCGCTTTGCCGTCGCGGCTGCGTCCGCCCTCGGGGTAGATGCCCAGCACGTGCCCCTTGGTGAGAACGCTCATTCCGGCCCGCAGCGATGCCTCCGATGCCTTGCCGCCGGAGCGGTCGATCGGGATCATGCCCGTCGCCTTGAGGAATCGCGCGACCGCCCACTTGCCGAGGCCCTTGCCCTCGAAGTAGGTGCTCGCGGCGAGGAAGTAGATGCGGCGCTTGATCACCAGCGGCAGGATCACCGAGTCGATGAACGAGAGGTGGTTGCTGGCGAGAATCACCGGGCCGTCTTTGGGAATGTTCTCGAGTCCATCGAGCCGCGGGCGGAAGAGCGTGCGCAGAAGCGGCCCCGCCACGATCGTCTTCATGAACCAGTAGAACATCAAGAGCCAGCGTAGTTGGATCTCGTCCAAAACTGGTTCACATGCGCGGCGACGAGAGCTGGCTGTTCCAGCGGAATGAGCGTGCGGGCTTGAGGAACGGTAACCGCTTCGGCGACCGGCGTTCGTGAGGCGGCGCGGATCGCTTCCTCCGGGCTCCAGTCGCCCCGGTCATCGGACGCGATGTATAGGCAGGGCACGCCGATGGCAGAGAGTTCGTTCGTCACGTCGAGTCGGTCGAGAATGAAGGAACGGAGAGCGTTGGTCAAGCTGCGACGGCTCGGCCGACCGAGGCTTTCGACGACAACACGACGAATGCGTTCATCCCTCGCAGCTGCGTCTGTGAGCATCGCGCTGATCACCGCGGATCGAACCGGTCCAACGGGGCCAGCCACACGGAGCAACGGCAGCAGAACGTTGATCTGCGCGCGGATCTGCGCCGAGATTGGCTCGACCGGCGAGCTGATCGCAACCAGCGACCGCAGGAGACCCGGCCGCGCCGCGAGCTTGTAGCCCACATGTCCTCCGAAGGCATTCCCCACCCAATCGACGGGGTCGGTGATGTTGAGTCCGGCGAGAAGATCAGCGGCCGCGTCCGCAGCCTCGTCGATGTTGCTGCGCCTGAGGAGCGGGTCACTCAGCCCGAGTCCCGGTCCATCCACCAGAACGAATCGACGCTCGCCGTCGAGGTGCGGCAGAAGCGTGTCCCACGTGCTGCTGTCGACGAACATCGACGGCCAGAAGACGGCTGTGGTCCCGCTCCCGATAATGCGAACTCGGAGCGCGCCGAGGCGGGTGCTAACGCTTTGCTCGCGTTCGGTGGGTACGGGCAGATTCATCGGGGTCTCCATTCACAGTAGACATTTCGTGTTAATCTGTATCACATGAATACGCGGCCCTACAAGATGACGTCTCGCGCAGAATCGGCGGCTCGAACTGCCGACAGCATCGCCGACGCGATGCTTCAGCGGTTTGGCGATCTCCCCTACGAGCGCATTCGCCTTGAAGACATTGCGCTCGACGCCGGCGTCACCGTGCAAACGGTCTTGCGACGATTCGGGAGCAAGCCGGAACTGCTTGTATCGGTGGTGACGCGTGAGCTCGGCAAGATTGCGAACGCTCGCGCGGCGGTCGCACGATCTCTCCCCGCCGAGACAATCACGGCACTGGCAGATCACTATGAGAAGTACGGCGAACTGATCCTCAAGACGTATGCCGAAGCGCACCTCGTAGACGGCTTGCCCGCGATCGCGGCGCGCGGGCGGGCGTTTCACGTCAACTGGTGCCAGGAAACGTTCGCGCCGCACCTGGATCCCGCGACAGACGAGCAGTCGAGAGATCGCCGTCTCGCTCAGATCGTGGCGGTGTGCGACGCCCGGACGTGGTTCATCCTGCGTATCGAACGGGCGCTCAGTGTCGATCAGACGAAGCTCGCGCTCGACGAGATGATTTCTCCGCTGCTCGCGCCGGCAACCACCTAGGCATCCGCCTCGTCGGGGTGGCTCGCCCCGCAGCCGGCCTGCCATAATTCACGCGTGGCTGACACCGCAGGCGACCCGGCTGACGACTCGGCAGCCCTGGCGCCCCGGGCCCGGCGTAACCCCTATTTCACCGTCCTCGCGATTCTCGCGGGATTCGCGTGGACTCTGGCGATCATGCTGTGGATCGTGCTCGCACAGGTGACCGACTACACGACATACGACGTCGACGAGGCCGCTGCGCTAAACGCTTGGATCGACGCGCTGGTCGTCACCGGCATTGCGACAACGGTGGGTATGGTGGTCGTCGCCGGGGTCAGACGCGAACTCCGGTCGGCATCGCCGTGACGAACCCGCGGTATTTACGGTGGTGCCCCTGGAGGGACTCGAACCCCCAACCTGTTCCTTAGGACGGAATTGCTCTTCCATTGAGCTACAGAGGCTGGCTCCCCGAGTTTAGCGCGACCCGGGGAGCCGTCGAACTTACTTACGCGTGTTGAACTTGTGCTCCCAGGTCGAGGTCGCGCCCGGGGCGATGAAGTACCACTCCTGCGGAACGGCCGTCACGGTCACCGTCGTCGAGCGGGAGACGCGGTACATCCCCGCCTTAACAACCTTGCCGTTCACCACGTACTGCACACCCGGCGTCGACGGGACTGTGTACGAATCCTTGTTACGGGTGTCTGTGAAGGACACGGCGGCCGGCGTCACCGCCGCGGTCAGCAGCGGTACCGTGCTGAAATCGGTATCACTGGCCAGGTAGAACCCGGGATACGACGGCTGGTTGTACGCGGTGTTCTGACGCGCCACCTCGGCACGGTACTGCTTGTCGTGCATCAGCGTGTAGAGCTTCCGGTCCGTGACATCCGTCGACAGGAAGATCCGGATGGCGCTGGAGTCCGCGGTGCGAACCAAGAGCTCCTCGCGCCAGTCGCCGAACACGTCGGCCACCAGGTTCGCGGTGCCCTTGGTGCCGTTGTTCGAACGGGTGCCCGTGGCGGTCAACAGCCGTCCGGTCGTGTAGCTGTCGATCGTGACATCCGCATCGGCCGTTCCATTGACGATCTGGGTCGTTCCGTCCGCCGCCCACCGGATGCTCTGGTTGGTTCCGGGGCCGGCTGCGGCGAGAGCATCGCCGGAGGCCGAGCGCAGGCGCGTCGCCCAGGTCTCGATGCCGGGCACTGCCGGGTCGATATCGCCGATCATTCCGCGGCCGGTGTCCTTGCCGCTGTACTCGCCGTAGATCACCTCGCCCGTCGCGGCATCCCGCAGCGCGTAGCCGTAGGGGGCATACGTCGCGCCCTCGTGAACCGTGAAGATCTCGAGGCCGGGGCGGTTCGGGTCGATGTCGGTGACGTGCATCGCGTCGCCGTGGCCCAGTCGCGCCTCGGTGCCCGGCGCCGCGGACCCGGCCGGCAGGGTGTCGGTCGAGCTGTAGAGCAGGCTGCCGTCGTCGTCGATCGTCGCGGATCCGTAGACCACCTCGTGCTTGCCGTCGCCGTCGACGTCGGACGCGCTCAGCGAGTGGAATCCCTGCGTGGTGAGCGACGCGAACTCGGGGTTCGAGCCGTCGCGTCCGTGCGGGGAGTCGTTGAACGGGTTCGTCATCGCCGGGAAACCGCTGTCGACGTACCAGCGCTCGGTGAGCTTCTTGCCGTTCCAGTCGTAGGCCACGATCGTCGTGCGCGTGTAGTAGCCGCGGGCGAAGATCGCGCTCGGGTGCACGCCGTCGAGGTAGGCGACGCCGCCGAGGTAGCGGTCGACGCGGTTGCCCGGCTCGATGCGGGCCATCGCGTAATCGCCCCACGCGAGGCCGTCGTCGTAGCGCTCGGTCTTCACCGGGACGGTCTGCAGTTCCTTGCCACTGGCCCCGTCGAACATGGTCATGTATTCGGGACCGCTCAGGATGAACCCCTCGAACGCACGCAGGTTGTTTCGGGCGCTGCGGCTGGGCGCGTAGACGTCCATGAAGTAGTCGGTGAGCTTTGCGGCATCCTCTCGGCTCAGCGGGTACTCGTGCGTCACGGGAATCCCGAACGCCTCCTCGAGCGTCGCCGGCCACTGGCCGCTCGCGACCTCGGGCAGGTTCTGCCAACCGACGAACATGTCGACCACATGCTCGTAGTAGCCGGAAGAACTCACACGGTAGTCGTCCTCGTTCGTGACGCCGTTCTTGCGGTCCTCCTTGGGCAGGCTGATGAACCTCTCGGATGCCACGTTGCCGCGTTTGTCGAAGGTGGTCGATTTCGTGCCGGGCGCGGTCTTAAGCAGCAGCTCGCTCTTGCCGTCGCCGTCGTAGTCGTACGCCAGCACCTGCGTGTAGTGGGCCCCGGCGCGCACGTTGACGCCCAGGTCGATCCGGTTGAGCAACCGCCCGTCGGCCTTGTAGGTGTCGACGTAGACGTTGCCGGTGTAGCCGACCTGCGAGACGTCCTTCGAGTTCGACGGGTCCCACTTCACGATGTACTCGTACGAGCCGTCGCCGTCGACGTCGCCGACGCTCATGTCGTTCGCGGAGTACGTGTAGGCCTCGCCCTTCGGCGTGACCCCGTCGACGGGCTTCTGCAGCGGAAGGTCGACGTAGCCGTTCGCCCACGGCGCGACGGCCGGGCTCGACTCACCCTCGACCCCGCCCACGACGGGCGCGACCGCGTACTGCGACGTGGCCGTGCCGGCCGGGTCGAGCAGGTTGGTGCTGTCGGTGACCGTCGCGATCGCCGCGCCGTCGCGGTAGACGGTGAAATCGGTGCCGGTGAGCCCGGTCTGGCTCGCGCCGGTGGCCTCGCTCACGAGCAGGCGCCAGCTGACGAAGACGCCCTCGCTGGTGCTGGTCGCGACGAGCCCGCGGTCGAGCTTCTCGAGTTGCGGAGTGCCGGCGGGTGCCGCCGGTGTGTGGCTGCCGCCATGGCCCGGATGCCCGTGGCCCGGGCTTCCCGCGGAGGCCGCCGTGGCGCCTCCCGCCACAAGTGCGACACCGGTCGCGACCGCGGCCAGGCGCAGGGGTAACCCGCTGAATAGATTCGACATTGAACCTCCAAGTTAAGGAAAGCGCTTTCCGTGCTGGCGGCAGTCTACGTCCCTCGTTCGGGGGACGTCAAGGAAAGCGGCCAGGCCGGAGGGCGGCGCGCTACGACGACGGCCGTGTGCGCGCACCGATGGGACGAGCGCGGTGCGGCGCCCGTGCGCGCACGTCCCGGGATTGCGCGCGCGTCACGGCATGCGCGCACGGGTGCGCGCGGCGCGGGTTTCCGTACGGTCGCTGGGCGACCTACCCGGCGAGAGAGTTAGCGCGGGGGCGGCGAGAGGAAGAGGTCGACCTTCGACGCCGGGATCGTGCGCGTGCTGTAGGTGAACGGCACGGCGTTGTACTCTTCGAGATCCACGGTGCCGTCGGCGTTGACCGCCTTGACGTACGCGACGTGGTTATTGGCCCACCAGGCGACGTCGCCGGCGACCGGAGAGTTGCTGGTCGGCCAGCCGTGGCCCTGCCAAGCGGCCTTGAAGTCGCGGGCGTTTCCGCCGTTCGGGGTGAGGTAGCCCCACGTGTACTTCCACGGGGCCGAGGTGCTTCCGGCGTCGCGGTTCAGACGCCAGACCACGAAGTCGACACACTCGCGGTAGATATAGCGCAACGGCGAGAGAGTCTTGAGCGGGCCGGCACGGAACGGGTAGTCGTCTCCGGCTGCGACGGCGCTGTTCGACGGGTTGTAGACGGCCGCGCCGAGCGACGTGGAACGTGAGGCCGCGGCCGATGCGGCGGCAGCCGCTGCGGCTGCTCGTGCGGCGGCGGCGCGGGTGCTGGCGAGTTCGGCGACCGAGGTGGCGGAGAACGTCTCGCGGTCGTCTACTCGGCGGGCGGCACTGTCGGAGACCTCAACGGTCACCGACTCCGTCTCGGCGTAGGCGACCTCTTCCTGGGCGGGCTCGAACGCGAAGGCCGGCAGGGCCATGGGCGCTACGAGCATTGCTACCGCTCCGATGACCAGAACCGAGGACGCCTGCTTGCGGAGGCTGATGCCGCCTCGGCGCGCTGCGATGGCACGGCGTGTGGACAGCACGGGCTCGTTAGCCAAGAAGAAACGACCCTTCGGGAGTGGGTTGGTCGGCACGGGGGCGCCGCGCAATAGGAAAGAGCTTAGGCCAGATGGCGGTCGGGCGCGAGCGATTATTCCAAATTGGTAACGGCGCGATGGGTTTCGACAGGCTCACCTCGCCGCAAAAGTTAGGCCGCAGGGGCGAGATACTCTTCCCAGTCGGGCAGCGCGCGTTCGATGCCGCGGGCCATCCACGACGCACCGTTCGGCGGACGCGGGGTCGTGCGCAGCCGCCAGTTCATCTCGCTCGGTGTGCGGTCGCCCTTCACGTTGTTGCACTTCAGGCAGCACGCCACGAGGTTCTCCCACGTGTCTTTGCCGCCGCGCGACCGGGGCGTGATGTGGTCGATCGTCGTCGCCGAGGCGGCGCAGTAACCGCACCGGCTGTTGTCGCGGCGCAGCACTCCCCTGCGCGAAACGGGCACGTTGCGCCCGCTCGGCAGGCGCACGTAGCGGCGCAGAATGATCACCGACGGCCTGTCCCAGGCACCCGACAAGCCGAACACCGGATGCTCGCCATCCGAAGCAATGATGGTCGCCTTTTCATTCATCACTAGCACCAAGGCTCGTTTGAAGGACACAACGCCAAGTGGCTCGTAGCCCGCGTTCAGTACCAGTGTGCGCATCGTCATCCTTCCGAAAGCGCCTGCACGGCTTGCAGGCATTCGACATGCGTTCTCGGGGCGAAACGGTGGTGCTAGGACAAACAAAAAGGCACTGTCGGTGAGACAGTGCCTTAGCTGATGCGCGCGCGTATAAATACGTGACGCGAACCGGTGAACCGTACGGGCAGACAGGCACAAACATCCGTGGTTTGGATGGTGCGCTCGCTGTGCATCGGCTCTCCTAGAACTCGTTGAACTCCAAGGGTTACAGGTTAACCCAAAATCGGCGGACCACAACTAAGCGGCCCGCCGATTTAGGTTACGAAAGCTAAACGCCGATGCGAACGATGTAATACGAGGTCGTCCAGATCGGGCGGATGCTCACGACGCCGCCGGCATGCGGTGCATCCATGATCTTGCCGTCGCCCATGTAGATGCCGTCGTGGCCCGACATGATCACGATGTCGCCGGGAAGGGCGTCCGCGGTAGCGATTCGCGTACCGGCCGCAGCCTGGCCGCTCACCGAGTGTGGAAGCGCTATGCCGAACTGCGCGTAGACGTACTGGACGAAGCCCGAACAGTCGAAGCCGGAGGGGTCTGCGCCGCCGTAGATGTAGGGGGTGCCGAGATACTGCTGGCCGACCGCCGCGACCTGGGCGAGGTCGAAGCTCGGGTAGGGCGGATTGGCCAGGAACTCGGCGGTGCTCGGCCCGGCGTACGACGCGTAGGTCGCGGCGAGCACGGTGCGCTTGCGCGAGGCGGCAAGCTCGGCCTCGGTGGTGGCCGAGAAGGACTCGCGGTCGGTGCTCGGCTCCTCCGCGCCTTTGTCGACGAGCACGGTCTGCGCGTCCGCCTCCTTGTACTCCTCGAGGGCCACCGCGGCCTTGAGGTCGTCGGTGTCTTCGACGGGAGCGAACGCGTAGGCCGGCAGGGCGACGGTCGCGAACAGGCCGGGCACGACGACCGCGACCACGGCGAGACTGAGGACGCTCGACCTGCGCTTGCGCTTCTTGCTGGGTGTTCCGCGACGCGAGGTGAAACTCTTCGGGATCTCGGTCGCGCTGTTTTCGGGTGGCACTAATGACAAGAGATTTAGCCTCCTGCGCCTCGGCAACTCTAGGAAGTTGCCCCATCACGTTTCGTATATATATTCACGTTCCAGCGCGGGGGAAAGGTGGGTGAGACGCCCCGCACTGAGTCCTGACAGCATTTCCGGTCGGGTGGACCGTACGACACTAAAGGAGCGAACCTGAGTTGTGTCCGAATCGGCGCGAACCTGTCAACAAGCTGAAACGACGGAAAATCTAGACCCCGACGAAGATGTGCACGGCGACCTCATTGGGCAGCTCGAGCCCCTCGCCAAATCCCTCGACGGCCACGAAGACGTACGAACCCGCGGCCGAGATGTTCGCCGTCGCGCCGGGCATAACACCGGCGCTCTGCAGCTGCTGCAGAAGCTCGGGCTCGAACTGAACCGGCTCGCCGAGACGACGGATGACACCGCTCACGGTCTCGGACGTGCCCGACACCCGCTGAACCAGGTTCACGACGCCGTCCATAAACGCGGGGGCGGCCTCGTGGCCGAGCTCGTCGAGCCCGGGGATCGGATTGCCGTAGGGCGACTCGGTGGGGTTGCCGAGCATCTCGAGGATGCGGCGCTCCACCTGCTCGCTCATCACGTGTTCCCACCGGCAGGCCTCGTCGTGCACGTAGGCCCAGTCGAGGCCGATCACGTCGGCGAGAAGGCGCTCGGCCAGACGATGCTTGCGCATCACGTGCACGGCCTTGCTGCGGCCTTCGCCCGTCAGCTCGAGGTGGCGGTCGCCTTCGACGACGACGAGTCCGTCGCGTTCCATGCGCCCGATGGTTTGTGACACCGTGGGGCCGGAGTGACCGAGCCTCTCGGAGATGCGCGCACGCAGAGGCACAATGTGCTCCTCCTCGAGGTCGAGGATGGTACGCAGGTACATCTCAGTGGTATCAACAAGATCCGTCATCGAGGCCTCCAGCAAGCGCGCGGTACTTGGGTCAAGACTACTTGTTTGATAACCCCTCTCATTGACGTTGTATGTCGTGCGGCGGAAAGTGCGATCGTTTCGGCTCCTACAATTGGAAAATGTCGTCGATCGTGATTCCCACAGACCTCCTTCCCGTCGATGGCCGCTTCGGTTGCGGTCCGTCCAAGGTGCGACCCGAGCAGCTCGCCTACCTCGCCGGCGCCGGATCGTCGATCATGGGCACCTCCCATCGCCAGGCCCCGGTGAAGAACCTCGTCAAGCGCGTGCGCTCCGGTCTCTCCGACCTGTTCCTCCTTCCCTCGGGCTACGAGGTCGTAATGGGCAACGGCGGATCGACCGCGTTCTGGGACGCCGCCGCCTTCGGCCTCATCGAGAACCGCAGCGAGAACCTCACGTTCGGCGAGTTCGGCTCCAAGTTCGGTGCCGCGGCGGCCGCGCCGTGGCTCAGCGCGCCGCACATCATCAACGCGCCGGCCGGTTCGCGCGCCGAGATCGAGGTGCTCGAGGGCATCGACACCTACGCGTGGCCTCAGAACGAGACATCCACCGGGGTCATGGCTCCCGTCACCCGGGTCAACGGCGACGCCGGAGCGCTCACCGTCATCGACGCCACGAGCGCCGCCGGCGGAATCGACTTCGACGCCAGCCAGGCCGACGTCTACTACTTCGCCCCGCAGAAGAACTTCGCCTCCGACGGGGGCCTCTGGTTCGCCCTCTTCTCCCCCGCCGCGATCGAACGCGTCGAGCGCATCGCCGCGAGCGGGCGCTACATTCCCGAGTTCCTCTCGATTAAGAACGCGATCGACAACTCGCGCCTCGAGCAGACGCTCAACACCCCGGCGATCGCGACGCTGCTCATGCTGGAGAACCAGGTCGAGTGGATGAACGGCAACGGAGGCCTCGCCTGGGCCGACGCGCGCACGAAGGAGTCGTCGGGTGCGCTGTACGAGTGGGCGGATGCCGCGGCTTTCGCCACACCGTTCGTGCAGAACCCCGACCACCGTTCGCAGGTCGTCGTGACCATCGACTTCGACGAGGCGATCGACGCCGCGAACATCGCGAAGGTGCTGCGCGCGAACGGCATCGTCGACACGGAGCCCTACCGCAAGCTCGGCCGCAACCAGCTGCGCGTCGCGACGTTCACGGCGATCGAGCCGAGCGACGTGCGCCAGCTGATCGCGTCGATCGACTACGTGGTGGGCGCGCTCTAACGGTCCTGCCGGTCGGGTAAAGCGGTCGGCGGCCGCTGCCGTTTGGCACCGATGCCAGTGTTCGAACGCCCGCATCCGCGCCGAACGACCGCACCCGCGCGGAGCGGGCGGGCCGTAGGCTGGCCGCATGAAGCTGTGGCTCAAGGACTCGGAGCGCAAACCCGATCCCGTGCCGGTGAAGACCGACGACCGGAAGGCCGTGCTCACCGGGCTCGCACTCTGGATCGTGGCGCTCGTCGTGCTGCTGATCGTGCAGCCGGAACCGGCGCTGCTCTACACCTGCGCGACGGGCATCGTGCTCGGGCTCATCGGCCTGATCTACACGCACGCCCGCCGCAACAGGGCCTAGCTACTTCTCGTCGTCTGCGACCGGTTCGGCCTCGGGCTCGGGCAGGTCGAGCTCGTCGATGTCTATACCGTCGACGTCGCCGCCGTGCACCACGTGGATGACGTGATCGTCGTCGTCATCATCCTCGTCATCGTCGTCGTCGTCTTCGTCGGCCTCTTCGTCGTCCGACTCGTCGTCGTCGGTCTCGTCGGCGTCGTCGTCCGTGTCGTCGTCGGGCTCGTCCGTGTCATCCGCATCGTCGACTTCTTCGCCGGCGGCGATCTGCGCGGCCTTGTACTCGGCGAGGCGGTCGCTCCACGGCACCCAGTCGGGAGACAGCAGTGCGCCCTCGGCGGGCATGAGCTCGACCTCGAGCACGCTCGGCTCGGCTCCCTCCAGCGAAGCGACGCTGACCGTCCACTTCCAGCCGGGGTAGCCGGGCATCGCGCACTCGAACAGCACGGAGACGACGCCGTCGCCCTCGTCTACTTCGCCGGCGGGGTCGCCGACGGTCTCGACCGGAGTGATCTCGAGCAGCGCCGCGTAGGCGACGTCAAACTTCGTCGACTCAGGCATCGAGCTCGTCTGCAACCTTGCGCAGCATCTGCGCGATCTTGCCGCTGTGGCTCTTGTCGGGGTAGCGGCCGCGCTTGAGGTTCGAGCCGATGCCGTCGAGCAGCTTGACGAGATCTTCCACGATGATCGCCATGTCGTCGGCCGGCTTGCGGTTCAGCTTCGCGAGGCTCGGCGGCGACTCCAGCACGCGCACGGACAACGCCTGGGCACCCTTCTTGCCGTCGGCGATGCCGAACTCGAGCTTCGTGCCCGCCTTGATTCCTACCGTGCCCGCAGGGAGCGCGGACGCGTGCAGAAAGACTTCCTGGCCGTCATCTGCACTGATGAAGCCGAAGCCCTTCTCTTCGTCGTAAAACTTAACCTTGCCGGTTGGCATCGCGTAACTCCCTTATGAATGGTGCTCAATCGTAGAGGCACCACTGTGGCCCTATCCTTGGTACCGTGGCCAAAAATACCGCGGTAGACGTCAATCGTAACGAACGCATCATCGCCTACATGCTCGCGTCGGCAATTGGTCTCTCGGTGCTCGCGATTATCGCCATCCTCGCCGGTACCGGCCTCGGTGTGCGCGACTTCGACGAGGGCATCTGGCCCGTCATCATCATCCTGCCCAACATCGGTTTCCCCATCGGGATCCTGTTGCTCATCGCGCTCGTCATCGTGAGCGCCCGCCGGAAGAGCCGCGCGGCCAGGGATGCCAGCAACTAGCAGTTCCACCCTCGCGCTCGCCGGTCGGCTGCGCGCACTGGGTGACTCCGAGCTCGGCGCCCTTCTGCGCGCCCGCTCGGTGCGCGACGTCGGCATCGGCGACTACTTCGACCTCGCCGAGAAACTGCTCGACCGCGCGTCGGTTCAGACCGCCCTCTCGGCCCTCGACCGCCCGACGCTGACCACGCTCGCGGCTCTCGCCGAGTTGGGCGCGGCAACGGTTCCGCAGATTTCCGCGCGGCTGACGGCGCTCGGTGCGTCGGTGCCGGATGACACGGTCGCCGAGCACCTCGCCACCGCACAGGCTCTCGGGCTCGCCGGCGAAGACGACACCGGGTTTGTCGCGTGGGACGCCGTGATCGAGCAGCTCGCCGAGTGGCCGTCGCTCGGCCTGCCCGACCTGGTCGAGCTGGCAACCGCGTGGGCGCCGGAGCACCACGAGTCCGAGCCGCGTCCGACGACCGACGGGCTGGCCGCCGATCACGCGTTCGCCACCACGATGGCCGTCGCCGAGCTCGTGGCGGAACACCAGCACGAGCCGGCGCGCGAACTCGCCAAGGGCGGGCTCGCGCTACCCGATGCCAAACGGCTGGCCTCCGCAGCATCCGTCGCTCTCGACGACGTCGCCGACCTCCAGCGCATCGCCGAGCGCGCCGGCCTCGTCGCCTTGGAGGGCGCCCAGTGGTCGGCGACCGCCGAGGCCGCGCCGTGGCTGCTGCTGTCGACGCCCGAGGTGTGGGCGCGGCTCGCGGCCTCGTGGCTGGCCGAGCTGCCCGACGACATCCGCCATCTGCTGGCCGGCCGAACGCACGACCGCTGGGACGAGGAGTTCGAGTCGCTCGTCGCCTGGCTCTACCCGGCCGGCGGCGAGTGGATGCGCGAACGCGTCACCACGCGCATCCGCGACGCAGAACTGCTCGGCATCATCGCCAAGGCCACGCCGTCGACGCCCGGCACCCTCCTTCTGACCGACGGTCCGGATGCCGCGGCGAGCGCGATGGCGAAGCTGCTGCCGCGCGAGGTCGAGCAGGTCTACCTGCAGCACGACCTCTCCATCGTGTCGCCCGGCCCGCTGGCCCCGCGTCTCGACGCCCGGCTGCGCACCATCGCGGCCGTCGAGAGCCACGCGCTCGCGTCGAGCTACCGGGTGTCGCTCGCGAGCGTGAACCGCGCCCTCACCCTGGGCGAGACCGCCGAGTCGATCACCGAGTTCCTCGGCGAGATCTCGCTGACCGGGATCCCCCAGCCGCTCGCCTACCTCATCGCCGACGCCGCGAACCGGTACGGGCTCGTGCGCGTGGGCACCGATGACGCCGGCAGTTACGTGCATTCGACCGACGACAACCTGCTCGGCGCGCTGCTCGTCGACCAGGCGCTCTCCCCGCTCGCGCTGGCGCTGGGCGACGACGGCCGCGCGCACAGTCGCTACGACGAGAGCACCGTGTTCTGGTCGCTGAACGAGGCGCGCTACCCGGTGGCCGTCGAAGACTCTCAGGGCACGATCGTGCCGATCGCCCGCCGCCGCGCCCCCGCGCTCGCGCAGCCCGAGGTGGTCGACCAGGCGGCGAACATCGTCGAACGCCTCCGGCAGCTCGCGCCGGAAGCCCCGGGCGACAACGACCGCGCCTGGCTCGAACGCCAGCTGGACGCCGCCGTCAAGGCCCGCCTCACGATCAGCGTGACGGTGACCGTGCAGGACGGTTCATCCGTCGTCTTCGTCCTGGAACCGACCGGCCTCGGCGGCGGGCGTCTCCGCGGACGCGACCGAAAGGCGGACATTGAACGCACGCTTCCGCTCAGTCACATCACCTCGGTCAGCAGCGCGGTCTAAGCTGTCGAGGTGAATTCGCCCGAAGCACCCGATGGACCCCTGATCGTTCAGAGCGACCGAACGGTTCTGCTGGAGGTGGCGCACCCGCTCGCCGACGACGCCCGCCACGACCTCTCGGTGTTCGCCGAGCTGGAGCGGGCCCCCGAGCACATCCACACCTACCGCATCACGAAGCTGGGGCTGTGGAACGCGCGCGCCGCCGGGCACACCTCGGCCGACATGCTCGCGACGCTGGAGAAGTACTCGAAGTACGCGATCCCGCAGGTGGTGTCGGTCGACATCACCGAGACGGTGGGACGCTACGGCCGCCTCGTGATCGAACGGGACGACGAGGGCGTGCTGTTGTTGACGGCGACGGATGCCGCGGTCTTGGCCGAGATCGCACGGGGCAAGAAGGTCGCCGCCCTGCTGTTCGAGCGCCGCAGCGAGAACACCTACGTCGTCCAGGCCTGGGCGCGTGGGCAGCTCAAGCAGGAGCTGTTGAAGATCGGCTGGCCGGCCGAAGACCTCGCCGGCTACACCCCTGGCACGCCGCACGAGATCGCGTTGGCCGACAACGGCTGGCACCTGCGTCCGTACCAGACCGACGCGGTGAACAGCTTCTTCGAGCAGGGCTCGGGCGTGGTCGTGCTTCCCTGTGGGGCGGGCAAGACCCTCGTCGGCGCCGGCGCCATGGCGGTCGGCAAGACCAACACGCTGATCCTCGTGACCAACACGGTCTCGGCCCGCCAGTGGCGCAACGAGCTGCTCAAGCGCACCACCCTCACCGAGGACGAGGTCGGCGAATACTCCGGGCTCGTCAAAGACGTCAAGCCGGTCACCATCGCGACGTACCAGATGCTCACGGCGAAGCGGAAGGGCGAGTACGCCCACCTCGCGCTGCTCGACGCCCTCGACTGGGGTCTCGTGATCTACGACGAGGTGCACCTGCTGCCCGCGCCCGTGTTCAAACTGACCGCCGACCTTCAGGCCCGACGCCGCCTCGGACTCACCGCGACGCTCGTGCGCGAAGACGGCCGCGAGGGCGACGTGTTCAGCCTCATCGGACCGAAGCGCTTCGACGCCCCGTGGAAGGAGATCGAGGCCCAGGGCTTCATCTCCCCCGCCAGCTGCTACGAAGTGCGCATCGACCTGCCGCAGCAGGACCGGCTCGAGTACGCCGCGTCGGCCGACGACGTGCGCTACCGCCTGGCGGCCACAGCCCCGGCGAAGCTCGACGTGGTCAAGCGACTCGTCGCGAAGCACGACGGCGAGCAGATCCTGGTGATCGGCCAGTACCTCGACCAGATCGACGAGCTCGCCGAGGCGTTGGACGCCCCCGCGCTGACCGGCTCGACGCCGGTGGCCGAGCGCGAGCGGCTCTACCAGTCGTTCCGTGAGGGAACGACGAAGGTGCTCGTGGTCTCGAAGGTCGCCAACTTCTCGGTCGACCTGCCTGAGGCTACGGTGGCGATCCAGGTCTCCGGCTCGTTCGGATCCCGCCAGGAGGAGGCCCAGCGCCTCGGACGCCTGCTGCGCCCCAAGGAGAGCGGCCTACCCGCGAACTTCTACACGCTCGTCGCCCGCGACACCGTCGACCAGGACTTCGCCCAGAACCGCCAGCGGTTCCTCGCCGAGCAGGGCTACAGCTACACGATCCTCGACAGCGACACGCTCGACGCCGCCGCCTGACGCCCGCTGGTTGAGTAGGTCGCTCAGCGACCGTATCGAAACCTCGGTGAGCGCAGTTTCGATACGCGCCGCAGGCGGCGCTACTCAACCAGCAGCGAGCGCCCGCCCGTAACGCAGCAGCAGCGTGCTCGCGTGCTTCAGCACGCGCTCGAGGGTCAGCGCGGCCGGCACGTCGAGCGGCCCGCTCGCGATGCGCTGCGCATCGCCCGCCTCGAGGCGTGCGCTCAGCGTGAGACACAGCTCGTCGACCGCGCCAGCCGCGATGAGCGAGCCGAACAGCGACGGACCTCCCTCGCTCAACACGTGGTTCAACCCGCGCCGCTGCAGTTCGGCGAGGGCGAGCGGCACGTCGAGTGCGCCCGAACCCGCCACGATCACGTCGGCGAGCCCGTCGAACCTGGCGAGCCGATCGGCGCTGGCACGCGCGGTCGTAATGATCACCGGCGGCACGGGCGCATCCGAGAATATCGTCGACGAGGGATCGAGATCGAGAGATCCCGAGACGATGGCGAACACCGGATGCGCCGGAAGTCCGCGCTTCTCCCGCCAGCGCGCGCTGGAGTCGCTGACCCGCAGCGCACCGTAGCCCTCCGCGCGCACGGTGCCCGCGCCGACCAGCACGACGTCGCTCACCCGCCGCAGCAGCTCGAACAGGCGCTTGTCCGCCGCGTCGCCCAGCCCGCCCGACAGGCCCGCGGTGGTCGCCGCGCCGTCGACGCTCGACACGAAGTTCACCCGCAGCCACGGCCCGGCCGGCGCGACCAGATCGGCGATCAGCTCGTCGTCACCGAGGTCGTCCATGGGCTCCGGCCACAGCTGGTCGATTCGCGCGCTCATTCGCCCATGTTATGACGCAGGTACACCGGCTCGCGCAGCCCGAGCAGTGCCTCGGTCATCCGCATCGCGGCGACGCTGGCGGCCACATCGTGCACGCGCACGACGCGGGCGCCCTTCGTCACGCAGACGACGGCCGCGGCCAGCGAACCCTCGAGGCGGTCCTGCTTGGCGGCGTCGAGCACCTCGCCCACGAAGTCTTTGCGCGACAATGCGACAAGGGTCGGCAGGCCGATCGCCACGACCTCCTCGAGCCGGCGGGTGAGCTCGATCGAGTGCAGCGTGTTCTTGTTCAGGTCGTGCCCCGGGTCGACGACGAGCCGGTCGAGCGGAACGCCCGCCGCGACCGCCCGGGCCACCCGGTCGCGCAGAAAGTCCACGACCTCGGCCACCACGTCGCCGTATTCGGGGCGCGGCGGTTCCGACCGCGGCGGCGCGAGGCTGTGAGTGAGCACGAGCGTCGCCTCGCTCGCCGCGACGACCCCGGCCATGCGGTCGTCCCAGAGGCCGCTCGTGTCATTGATCACCCCGGCTCCGGCCGCGATGCTCAGCCGGGCCACATCGGCGTTGAACGTATCGACCGACACGACGATGTCGGATGCCGCGTGGATCGCTTCGACGACGGGAACCACCCGGTCGATCTCCTCCTGCAGCGACACCGCGGGACCCCGCCCGAAGGGCACTCCCCCGATGTCTACGAGGTCGGCGCCGTGCCGCGCGGCCGACAGCGCCGCCTCTACCGCGCTGTCGAGCGCGAAGGTCGCACCGTCGTCGTAGAACGAGTCGGGGGTGCGGTTGACGATGGCCATGACGGAGACGCGGTTGATGAGATCCAGCTGCTTCACCTGCCCAGTCTGCCCTCATCGGACCGGCACACACGACTCCCAGACAAACTCCAGACAACTCGCAGATACTGTACGCATGACTGACGGCCCCAAGATCCTGATCGTTGACGACGAACCCAACATCCGCGACCTTCTGACCACGAGCCTGCGTTTCGCCGGCTTCGCGGTGAGAGCGGTCGGCAACGGTGCGGGTGCAATCTCCGCTGTTCTCGAGGAAGAACCCGACCTCATCATCCTCGATGTCATGCTGCCGGATATCAACGGCTTCGGCGTGACGAAGCGCCTCCGGGCATCCGGCTACACCGCCCCCATCCTCTTCCTGACGGCGAAAGACGACACGGAAGACAAGATCACCGGACTCACCGTCGGCGGCGACGACTATGTCACCAAGCCGTTCAGCCTCGATGAGATCGTCGCCCGCATCAAGGCGATCCTGCGCCGCACCATGCAGGACGACGAGGAGGCCGTCATCCGCGCCGGCGAGCTCACCATGGACCAGGACACCCACGAGGTCACCATTGGCTCCGAGCAGATCGAACTGAGCCCGACCGAGTTCAAGCTGCTGCGTTACCTCATGCTCAACCCGAACCGCGTTCTGTCGAAGGCGCAGATCCTCGATCACGTCTGGGAGTACGACTTCAACGGCGACGCGGGCATCGTCGAGAGCTACATCAGCTATCTGCGACGCAAGCTCGACCACCTCTCCGCCGAGCCGATCATCCAGACCAAGCGCGGCTTCGGCTACATGCTGAAGACCACGCGAGCGTGACCAGAAAAGCCCATGTGACTGACGCGCTGACCGCGCGTTGGAATGCGACGTCGCTGCGCACCAAGATGACGACGGTGAGCGTGCTCCTGCTCACGCTCGGCCTCTTGGTCGCCGGCCTCGGCTCGATGTCGGTGCTGCGCACCTACCTCACCGAAGACGCCGACGCGAAAATCAACAGCGTCATCGCGAGCGCCAATTCTGTCATCCGGCTCAGCGAAACACCCGATGGATCGCTCACCTGCGTCGTCAGGCCCACACTGACGTCGTACTACATCGCCGCCGTCGACGAGTCCGGCAACCTCATGTGCACCAACCGCACCGGCGAGACGCCCCACCCCGCTTCGGACGATCTGCGCGGCGCGAACGTGTGGTCGCAAGACAGCGCGGTCACCGTCGACAACGCCCAAGGCTCGGGCCACTGGCGCGTCGTGAGCTCCCCGCGCGCGACCACTACCGGTCACTTCCTCAGCTACGTCGTCGGCTACAACCTCAATGACATCGACGGCGTGATCTCGCGCTACGCGGCAATCTTCATGTTCTTCGGACTCACGGTCGTGATTCTCGGCGGGGCGCTCACACGTCTGCTCGTGACATCCACCTTCAATCCCCTGCGCCAGGTCGAGGCGACCGCCGCCCGCTTCGCCGCGGGAGACTTCACCCAGCGACTCGGCGGCGCCACGCAGAACACCGAGGTCGGCCGCCTCAACCGATCGCTCAACGCCATGCTCAGCCAGATCGACAAGGCCTTCGCCGACCGCGCCAGGACCATCGACCAGATGCGGCGCTTCGTCGGCGACGCCAGCCACGAGCTGCGCAACCCCCTCGTCTCCGTGCGCGGCTACGCCGAGCTGTACCGCATGGGCGCGTTGCAGAAGCCCGAAGACGTCGCCCAGGCCATGGAGCGCATCGAGAAGGAGGCGATCCGCATGGGCGAGCTGGTGACCGACCTGCTCGAACTCGCGCGTATCGACGAGGCTAAGCCGTTGCAGCTCACGGTGGTCGACCTGATCCCGCTCGCGAGCGACGCCGCGCTCGACGCCATGGCGTCGTCTCCCGACCGGGAGGTGCGCGTGCTGGTATCGGAGATCAGCCCGCCCGAGATACTCGACGTGGTCGATACCCCGGATGGCACGGACGCCGATCGCTCGGCGGCCTTGGCCACCGGACCGATCGCTTTCGCCGGTGCGACGTTCGCCCGCCTGCGTCGGCGTCCCCGGGTGATCACGCCCGAGACGATCAGCACCGAAACCGCCTCCACTGCCGCCACCGCACCGCGCGCCCTCGTGCTCGCGGAGGAGAACAAGATCCGCCAGGTGATCACGAACCTGATGGGCAATGCGATGCGCTTCTCGCCCGCCGGTACCCCGCTCGAGATCGGCGTTGAGGCCGACCGCGCGCAGGGGCTCGCGGTCATCTCGGTGATCGACCACGGCGAGGGTATCCCGCCCCAGATTCGCGAGAAGATCTTCCAGCGGTTCTGGCGAGCGGACAGCTCGCGCAACCGCGACACCGGCGGCAGCGGACTCGGGCTGGCCATCGTCGCGTCGATCGTGGCCGCGCACAAGGGCGAGGTCGATGTCGTGGAGACGCCGGGTGGCGGCGCCACCTTCCGGGTCATCCTTCCTCTCCTCCCCGACACCGCAGCGGAGCCGCAGTCCCCCGATCCCGAGGCCTGAGCCTCGGCGCTCTCGTCACGGGGGCTACCGTCTGGGCATGACCAGATACCAGGTAGACAGTGATGAAGTTCTCGGCACGAGCGCGGCCGTTCGCGGCAGCATCTCGCGCATCCAGGCGGAGGTCGGCTCGATGCACGGCCAACTCGTGAACCTGCAGTCGTCGTGGAGCGGCCCGGCCGCGGCGGCGTTCCAGAGCCTCGCGAGCGAGTGGCGCAGCACCCAGCAGCGCGTCGAAGAGAACCTCGCCGCGATCAATCAGGCGCTGGGGGCTGCCGGCCAGCAGTATGCCGACATCGAGGCGACCAACGCGCGCATGTTCGCGCGGTAGGGAAGGTTAACGCGGAACGGGCGGCCTCCGTGAGGAGACCGCCCGTTCTTCTGAAGCTGCGTGGACTTAGAAGTCCATGCCGCCCGACGGGTCGCCCATGGGTGCAGGGTTCTTCTCGGGCTTGTCTGCGACAACGGCCTCGGTCGTCAGGAACAGTCCCGCGATCGATGCAGCGTTGAGCAGCGCGGAACGCGTGACCTTTACCGGGTCGTTGATTCCGGCAGCGAGCATGTCGACGTACTCGCCGGTCGCGGCGTTGAGGCCCTGGCCGACGGGGAGGTGACGCACCTTGTCAGCGACGACACCGGGCTCGAGACCGGCGTTGAGCGCGATCTGCTTGAGCGGTGCGTCGATGGCAACGCGAACGATGTTCGCGCCGGTTGCCTCGTCGCCGACGAGGTCGGTGACCGCGGCGGACTCGAATGCGACCTTGCCGGCCTGGATGAGGGCTACGCCACCACCGGCGACGATGCCCTCTTCGACGGCTGCCTTGGCGTTGCGCACTGCGTCTTCGATGCGGTGCTTGCGCTCCTTGAGCTCGACCTCGGTCGCGGCTCCGGCCTTGATGACTGCAACGCCGCCGGCCAGCTTGGCCAGGCGCTCCTGCAGCTTCTCGCGGTCGTAGTCGGAGTCGGTGTTCTCGATCTCGGCGCGGATCTGCTTGACGCGACCGGCGATGGCGTCGGCGTCGCCGGTGCCCTCGATGATCGTGGTCTCGTCCTTGGTGATGACGACCTTGCGGGCGCGGCCGAGCAGGTCGAGGGTCGCGTTCTCGAGCTTGAGACCGACCTCCTCGGAGATGACCTGGCCACCGGTGAGGATGGCGATGTCCTGCAGCTGCGCCTTGCGACGGTCACCGAAGCCGGGAGCCTTGACGGCGACCGACTTGAAGATGCCACGGATCTTGTTCACGACGAGGGTCGCGAGCGCTTCGCCGTCGACGTCCTCGGCAATGATCAGCAGCTGCTTGCCCGACTGGATGACCTTGTCGACGATCGGCAGCAGGTCCTTGATGTTCGAGATCTTGCCGTTGACGATGAGGATGTAGGGGTCCTCGAAGACCGCTTCCTGGCGCTCGGGGTCGGTGACGAAGTATGCCGAGAGGTAACCCTTGTCGAAGCGCATGCCCTCGGTCAGCTCGAGCTCGGTGCCGAAGGTGTTCGACTCCTCGACGGTGACGACGCCTTCCTTGCCGACCTTGTCGATGGCCTCGGCGATCAGTGCGCCGATCTCGGGGTCGCCGGCGGAGATGGACGCGGTGGCCGCGATCTCTTCCTTGGTCTCGATCTCCTTGGCGGAGGCGATGAGCGCCTCGATGACCGCGGAGGTCGCCTTCTCGATGCCGCGCTTGAGGCTGATCGGGTCGGCACCGGCTGCGACGTTGCGAAGTCCTTCGCGAACGAGGGCCTGAGCGAGAACGACCGAGGTGGTCGTTCCGTCGCCTGCGACGTCATCCGTCTTCTTGGCTACCTCTTTGACCAGCTCTGCGCCGATCTTCTCGTAGGGGTCGTCCAGCTCGATTTCCTTGGCAATCGACACACCATCGTTCGTGATGGTGGGGGCGCCCCACTTCTTCTCAAGCACCACGTTGCGACCGCGCGGGCCGAGCGTGACCTTGACGGCGTCGGCCAGGATGTTCAGGCCACGCTCGAGGCCGCGACGGGCCTCCTCGTTGAAAGCAATGATTTTTGCCATGTGTGTTCTCGTCCTTTCCGGACGTTTGCCTACCGAATTCTTTAGCACTCGGGGCATGCGAGTGCCAGAGACAAAATTAGCACTCGCCCAAGGTGAGTGCAAGAAAGGCGAAGGCTTGCCGGGCGATTACGCGCACCGCGCACAACAATGGCCCGCCTTCGACGGGCCATTGTCACGAAATCGGTCGGACGCTACTGCGCGAGCCGCACCGATTCTGCCTGAGGGCCCTTGCTGCCCGTGCCGATTTCGAAGGTCACGCTCTGACCCTCTTCGAGTACCTTGTAACCCCCCATGTCGATGGCGGAGTAGTGGACGAACACGTCCTGGCTCCCGCCCTCGACAGTGATGAAACCGTAACCCTTTTCAGCGTTGAACCACTTCACGGTTCCGTTCGCCATGTGTTGCTCCTTGGTGCGTGTTCGGTGGTATCCGCACCAGTCGCGGTACGGACATCCCAGAGCGTAGTGAGCGGCAGCGCGCTCCAACAGGGGGTTTGCGGCGTAATCGGCCTAATACTCAAGGATTAAACACGTTCGTAACACTGGATGACACGGGGCCACTGTTCGGCCCGGTGCCGTCAGCCGGCGGGGGTGTAGTCCGAGCCGAGCACGATCGTGACGGGGGCGCCGAGGAACGCGGTGCTCTCCTTCACGTCGCCGACACCGAGAGTGGAGACGAGCCCGCGCGCGATGTCCTCGTCGGCGGGGTTGCTGTAGTAAACGATCGTCTCTTCGATATCGCTCGTCGACGCCGTCGTGGCGCTTCCGATCGGCCAGCCCGCGGCGGTCAGCGTGTCGCTGACCACGGTCTGCTGCCCGACGACGGGAGTTCCGTTGAGCACCGTGATCGTGATGGCGCGCGCGGGGTCGATCGTCGCGGGATCGGTGAGCGGCAGCGCCGTCGGGGTCGACTCGTCTTCGGGCGAGCTGCTCGTCTCGTCCGCCTGTGGGAAGCCGGGGATCTCGAAACGCACGCTGTCGTCGATAAGGGTCACAACGTAGAAACCGCCGACCACGAGGACCAGGGTGGCCAGCGCCGCCCACGCGAACCCGACCCAACCGCCGCCGCGCTTGCGGGGCGCACGGTGGGCACCGACTCGCACGAGGTCTTTGGGCAGGTCGTCGAACCGGTCTTTCGGGTAACTGGCCATAGTTCTAATCAGTCGTTTCGTCTGGCAGGGGGCGAGGGGCTCTATCCACCTGGCGTGAGCTGGTCAACGTGCGGGCCGCTCGGGTCTGCACCCGCGCGTCACGTGCGCGTTGCAAGCGCTTAATGAGCATCGGATCGCGGCGCACGGCGTGCGGCGAGTCGATCACGGTGTTCAGCACTTGATAATACCGGGCGGCGGAAAGGCCGAAGACCTCGCGGATCGCCTCTTCTTTGGCTCCCACGTGGCGGGTCCACTCGCGTTCGAAGTCAAGGACGGCGATTTCGCGGGGCGTGAGGCCGTGCGGCGCAGGCTGATCCGACTCCAAGCTCGCTGCCACGACTACACCTTCCGGGTTTTGCGGCAAGCCTATGACAGGCAAACCGAACGAACGCCCAACCCCACCGGCAGGTCGGCGAGCGCGGACCACACCCGCCGGGCGTAGTTAGGCTAGCCTAAGTACTACCCGATCACGGCCTGCTTCGCCGTTAGACAAAGGACCACCTCCGCATGACCGCTCTCCCCCGGCGCACGGTTCGCGGTGCCTATCTTCTGGCCGCAGCTCTCGTCGTCACGCTGCTCGGAGCCTGCTCGGGGCCGGCCGGCACGGGAACGGAGGCCGCCGTCGGAGACCAGTCGGTGCCGCTCGCCGAACTCGCGCTGCTCGACGATCCGCGGGCGTACGAGGGACCCTCGACGGCGCTGCTCGCCGACTCGTCGATCGACGTCGTGGCCGAGAAGCCCGAGCAGACACTTCCCGCTACCGTCACCTCGCGTGACCTCGACGGAGACACCGAGGTCACCGTGACATCCACCGACCGCATCCTGGGTCTCGACATCTCGGGCTCGATCGCGGCGACCATCTTCGGAGTGGGCCTCGGCGACAACGTAGTCGGCCGCGACGTCTCCACTACCTTCCCGGAGGCGGCCGACCTGCCGCTCATCACCTCGGGCGGCCACGCCGTCAACAGCGAGGCAGTGCTCGCGCTGCGCCCCACCGTGGTGATCACCGACGGCACGATCGGCCCGACCGACGTCATCCTGCAGCTGCGCGAGGCCGGCATCGCCGTGGTCTTCGTCGACACCGACCCGAGCATGCAGGGTGTGGGCGAGCTGGCCCGGCAGGTCGCCGCGGCGCTCGGCGCATCTCCCGCCGGCGAGTTGCTCGCCGCCGACCTGCAGCAGCAGATCACCGACAAGATCACCGAGATCCAGGGCATTGCTCCGAGCGACCCGGCCGACAGGCTGCGCATCCTGTTCCTCTATCTGCGCGGCGGCGCGGGCATCTACTACCTGTTCGGCGAGGAGTCCGGCGCCGACGAGCTGATCGCGGCGGTCGGGGGCATCGACGTCGCCGGCGAGATCGGCTGGACGGGCATGAAGCCCATGACGGATGAAGCGCTGGTGGCGGGCAACCCCGACCTGATCCTCGTGATGACCGACGGCATCGAGAGCGCGGGCGGGGTCGACGGTCTGCTCGAGACGAAGCCGGCCATCGGACTCACTCTGGCCGGACAGCACCGCCGGTTCGTCGACATGGCCGACGGCGAGATCCTGAGCTTCGGACCGCGCACGCCGCAGGTGCTCGACGCGCTGGCACGGGCGATCTACGCGCCGAGCGCCGGCTGAGTGCGCGGCGTGAGTAGGCCGCCCGCGGCCGTATCGAACCCGGTGCGCGGCATATTTTCACGATCGCGCCTGAACGTTCGGGCGCGCGAGTGAAAAACGGCCGCGTGACCGCGAGGGCGGGCGGGTCTCGACACGGTCGCTGAGCGACCTACTCGCCCGGCAGGGGCGGGGCGAACCAGTCGATGCGGTCGCCGTGCGGTGCGACGAAGGCGAGCGGTTCGCCGTCGAGGGCGAGTGCGAAGCGGCCGGCGAGCCCGGGCGGCGTGATGCCGGTCGCCCGCTCGATACCGGCCGCGATACCGGAGAACAGCCCGGCCGCCTCGAGCGAGAGCCAGCGGGCGTCGAGGGCGCCGACGGCCGTGGCGAACAGCTCGCGCTGCGGCCGCGCCACGTAGACGAGCACCCCGCTCGAGATGACCACCAACGTGGCATCCGGCGGCGCCTGCGCTGCCAAGCCGGCTAGCGCATCCGTCACGTCCCCGGCGACGAGAAGCGGCGGATCCGCTCGCGCGATCTCTACCGCGGCGCGCAACCGCGCGAGGCGGTCGTGCTGTTCCGGCCAGATGAGCGTCTCGAGCCAGAGCGCGTCGTCGTCGTTGTTCACGTCGAGCGGGGCGAGGTCGGTTCCGGCCCGCCAGACGATGTCGGGCAGCCGCGACGGGGCCGGCACGACCCCGTTCGTCGCGCAGTCGAGCATGACCGCGCTCGGGCCGTCGGCCGGATGCACCGGCTCGCCCCCGTCGTAGGTGTAGCTGTAGCGGTCGGGGTAGAGGCAGAGCCCGGCCGACGCGCCCACTTCGAGCAGCGCTATCGGCCCGTCGATGCGGGCGAGCACCGGCATGAGCGCCGCGCACCGCAGCGGCTCGTTGGTCTGGGTGAGCCGCACGAACGCCTCGCGCCGCACGTCTGACCAGTGCGCGAGGGTGAAGGCGCGCCACCCGGCGTAGTCGCCGACCGGTGCTCCGAGCAGGCGGGTCACGGCGAAGAGCAGCGCGGGCTGGCGGCGCTGCGGCGGCAACTGCTCGATGGCCGCTATCACCTCCGGGTCGCCGGCCACCCCGTGCGCCCACGACTCATAGACCGCCGAACGTCCGTGCGCCTCGTTCGCGGCGAACCGCGTGTACCACTCGGCCGTTGTCTCGTTAGCGCCCACCGTTCAGAGCCCCCGCTTCGACTGCCACCGATTGATGCAGAACGCGGCTATGGCAATCGCAGTGAGGCTCAAACCCACGATCAAGCCCTGGGAGTCACCGCTCGCGCTGAGGTCGAAGGCACCCCGAATTGCCATGAATATCCCGACGACGGCAGCGACCCACGGTAAGACATCCCGCATCGGGTTGAAGCGCAACCTGCGGAATCGCTTCGGTACCGGGTCGCCAGCGGCATTTCTCTCACTCATGAACCCAGTCTGGCAGCGCCGGGCGCCGACCGACCCCGCCTCAGGGGCGGTCGGCGCCCGGCGGCGGCGGTTACGCCTTGCGGCGGCGCAGCCTGACGACGACCACGACGGCCGCAGCAATGACCAGCAGCGCGGCAATCAGCCAGACGACCCAGCCGTAGTCGATCGGGTTCTCGTCGGAGACCGTGTCGACGTCGGCGGTTGTGGCGGCCGCAGCCGCCTCTTCGACGGGCACGGCACAGTCGGCCGCGGTCGTGAAGGCGACCGTCACGGGGTCGAGCGCCTCGCCGGCCGGGTAGGTGCCGAATGCCGCGGCGCCCGCGTCGGTGAGGGTGGCCGGGGCGGCCGTGATGGTTACGGCGCCCCCCTCGTTCTCGAGCACGCCCGTGAGGTCGAGCTCAGCGAACTCCACGGCCTTGTTGTCGACGACGGCGCCGTCTTGCGTGGTGCCCGAGACGTCGAGCAACAGCAGAGCGGATGACTCGTCGACGAATCTGATCTGCGGGTTGGCGACCGTGGTGTTCAGCACGCCGGAGTGCCCGGTGAAAGCGATCGAACCGGCGAAGGCCAACTGCCCCTCGCCCGACTCGGCGTCGTAGCCGCCGGTTCCGGCGGTCCACCCGAAGTCGGGAACCGCGTAGGTGGCGCCGTCGGCCACGGTCCACTCGCCGTTGGCGATCGAACCGCTGATGTACGCGCGGAACGACTCCTTGAAGCCCCACGTGAGGGTGGCGTCGTCGACGACACAGCCGGCGACGGCGGTGGCGAGCTCCGCGGCCGCGATGGTCAGCTCGACGCCTCGGTCGACCGATCCCTGCAGCGTGAGCGTGTGTACGCCGCTCAGCCCGGCCGGGAGGCGACCCGTCCAGGTGACGACACCACTCGCATCCGCCGTCGCGTTCGTGTCGAGCACCATCGGCGTCGAGTAGATGACGACGAGGATCCCGGTCTCGTTCGGGCGGAATCCGCTGGCGGTGATGGTGACCTCGTCGCCCGCGTTAAGGGTGGTGCCCTGCGCGACCTCGATGCCCGTCGTCGCCGGCGGGGTCGGGGCAGCCGTGTTCGGCGCCTTGAACGAGGCAACGGTGGCGCCGACCGTGTTGCTGACCACGTTGGGCGCGCCGATAACGAAGCTCACCGGGTCGAGCGGCGTACCGACGGCGTAGAAGCCGGATCCGTTCAGCGAGAACACGGCGGCTCCCTGAGAAGTCAGCGACGCGGGCACGCCCGAGTAGCTCACGGCGTTGTTCGGCGTGGAACGCGAACCCGCCGCCAGGTCGAGCGTCGCGAACGGTGTGGACGCGCCGCCGTTGACGCTCACGAGCAGGGTGCCCGAGCTCGCGCTGTCGACGCGCACGACCGGGTCGCCCAGCGTGACGTCGAGCTGGCCGGCGTGGCCGGTGAAGCGCACCGATCCGCTGTAGTTGGACGAGCCGACACCGCTCGCACGGTCGAAGGTGCCGCCGGCGGCCTGACCGAAGGTGTACGAGCCTCCGGATGACGCGACGCCGGATGTGGTCACGGCTCCCTTGGCGATCGAACCGGTCACGTAATCGCGGAACGACTGCTTGACACCCCAGGTGAGCGAGCCGGCCGCGAGGCTGGCGGGGCTGGCGATGGGGGCGAGCGAGGGCGGCGCGACGTAGGGCGGGACCGGAACCTCCGGCTGCGTCGGCACCTCGGGCTCGGTCGGCGCGTTCGGGTCGGCCGGCACCGTCGTGTCGATCGTGAAGCTCACCGGGTCGAGCGACGTGCCCGCGAGGTAGAAGCCGCCGAACGCGGTGGCTCCGGCAGCCGTCAGTGTCGCGGGCGCCGCGACGAAGCTCTTCGACGTGGCGGTCGAGCTCGTGGTGGCCGAGCCGAGGTCGAGGTTCGCGATGGCGACCGGGGCTCCCCCGCCGACGCTCACCGAGAGGGTGCCTGCCGTCGCACTGGTGAGGCGGACGCTCGGGTTGCCGAATTCGATGTCGAGCACACCGTCGTGGCCAGAGAAGTGCACCGATCCCGTGTAGAACGAGGCGCCGACGCCGGTGGTGGCGTCGTAGCTGCCGCCGGTGGTTGCCGGGAAGCTGTAGCTACCACCGTTGTCGGTGACACCGGCCGTGGTGATCGTTCCGTGCGCGGTCGGGCTGAGGATGTAGTCGCGGAACGACTTCTTCACACCCCAGTCGAGGCTGGCCGTCGACGGCACGGGCGCGGTGGCGGTCACCGTGACGGCGTTCGTCGACCCCACGTAGACCAGCGGGTCGGTGGGCGCGAAGGTCGCGGTGTAGGTGGTCGTTCCCGCCGCGATCGGCGGGGTGACCTGGGTGGCGGTGCCGTCAGCGCCGACCGGCACGACGCCGACCGTTGCGCCGCCCGAGGTGAAGGTAACGGTTCCGGCCGCGACCGGCGACACCTTCGCGATCAACGCGGTGGCGGCGCCGGCCGTCACCGTGGCCGGGTTCGCCGTCAGGCCGAGGGAGGTCGGGGCAGGTGCGTTGGGCCCGCTCGTGAAGGTGATCGGCGTGGCGGTCTCGAACGCCGGGTAGGTGACTCCGCCGCCGGGGTACGTGTAGATCCCGTAGTTGCCGCTGGCCGGCTCGCCGGTGAAGCCGGGCTTCACGAGCATGTCGATCGAGAACGTTCCGTCGGCGTTGATCGGCACCGCACCGGCTGCCGCGCCCCCGACGGTCGCGACGTCGGCAGGGTTCATGACCCACTTGAGCGTGCTGCGGTCTGCGGTGCGCGCCGAGCTCGCCGCGCCCGCGCTCGCCTTCCACGTGCTGGCGAACTTACCGAACGTGACGTACACGCCGCCGAACTTGCCGGCCAGCGGCGGGCGCGTCGCGTTGGTGGCCGCGCCGACCGGCGAGAAGCCTGAACCGGTGACCGTAATCTGCTCGCCCGCACTGGTCAGGGTCGACTTCGAGACCGTGACCTTTGGCGTGGTCGCGAAGGTGATCGGAGTTGCGGTCTCGAACGCCGGGTAGGCGACACCGCCGCCCGGGTAGGTGTAGATGCCGTAGTTGCCGGTGGCCGGTTCACCCGTGAAGCCAGGCTTCACGAGCATGTCGATCGAGAACGTTCCGTCGGCGTTGATGGCGACGGCGCCTGCCGCGGCACCCCCGACGGTCGCGACGTCGGCCGGGTTCACGACCCACTTGAGAGTGCTGCGGTCGGCGGTGCGCGCCGAGCTCGTCGCGCCCGCGCTCGCCTTCCAAACGTCCGCGAACTTACCGAACGTGACGTACACGCCGCCGAACTTGCCGGCCAGCGGCGGGCGAGCCGCGCTCGTGGCCGCGCCGACCGGCGAGAAGCCCGAACCGGTGACGGTAATGGTCTCGCCGGCCGCCGACACGACCGACTTCGAGACCACGACGGTCGGGACCGTGGCGACCGGCGCCGCACTAACCGTGACGGGGGAGGCGGCACTCGTGGACGAGACGAAGGCAGCCGGGTCGGTGGGCGTAAAGACGGCGGTGATCGGATGCGCGCCCGCGACCGAGAAGGTGGAGGAGGTCGAAGCGGTTCCGGATGCGACGGGTGCGGTCGCGAGCGACGTCGCGCCGTCGAAGAACCCGACGGATCCAACAGCGCCCGCCGGCGTGACGGTTGCGGAAAGCGTCACGGCGGTGCCGATCGTCGCGGCCGCGGGAACGGCGAGCGCCGTGGACGTGGCGACGGCGGGCTGGGAAGCCTGCTCGACGGGCCAACTGAACGACACCGGGTCGAGCGCGGTTCCGGGTTCGTAGAACCCGGCGAACGCCGAAGCGCCCTCGGGCGTGAGCACGGTCGGCGCGGCGGAGTAGGCGACCGTGGTCGCGGTCGACGCGGCGGCGGCGGCTGCGAGGTCGACGGTCGCAAACACGACGTCGTTGCTCTGCACGAAGGTGGTGGGCGCGTCGAGCGAGTTCGAGTACACGTCGACCACGACCTGTGCGGCCGTGGCACTCGTCTGCTTCACGCGTACGTCGGAGATGGTGAGATCGAGCCCGTAGCTGCCGGCGGGTACGCCGACACCCTCGTGCCCTTGGAAGTGGATGCTGCCGGTGTAGCCGACGCTGCCGGTCGACGCCGACTGGCTGGCGGTTCCCGCTCCCCCGGTCCAGGCGAACGGCGTGGTGTCGGTGACGTTGCCTGCGATAGTCCACGTGCCCTTCGCGATCGGGCTCTTGATATAGGTGCGGAACGACTGCTTGATGCCCCAGCTGAGCGTGGCGCTCGTGACCTCGCCGGTCGCGGCGCTCGCGGGCTGGGCGCCGAGCGAGACTCCGCTCACAACGAGGAGGGTGGTGAGCAGCGCGGCAAGCAGGGCGCGCGCGCTCGAGGAGATTCGGGTGGCTGTATTCACGAGGGGCAAGACTCCGGGGTTAGCAAGGTAAGCCTATGCTTACTTTTTGACCCTATTGGTTCGGCGCCCGCCGTGTCAAAGATTTAATAAGGCAAGCCTAACCTTCTATGCGCCGACGCCCGCCCGGTACATCGAGATGTGGGCGATCCCGGCCTCGTCGTAGGGTTCGCCGAAGGCCTCGAAGCCGGCCTTCGCGTAGAGCGGCGCGACATACTGTTGAGCATGCAGCAGCATGGCCTCCCCGCCATAGAGGCTTAAGACCCGGTTCAGCAGAAGCTGCGCGAGTCCCTCGCCGCGCCGATCGGGCCGCACCACCACGCGTCCGACGACACGGTGGGCGTCGAGGTGCTCCGGCGATTCGTCGAAAAGCACACGCAGGTACGCGGCTGTGCCGATCGCATCCGCAATATAGACGTGCACCGCGGTCTGGTCGCGGTTGTCGAGCTCCTCCTCGTCGACCTTCTGCTCGACGAGGAACACGTCGGTGCGCAGCTTGAGGATGGAGTAGAGCTCGGAGGTTGTGAGTTCGCCCCACTGCTTAACGACGATGGAACAATCTGACATGGGCCCGAGTTTAATGGAGAGGAAGACCCCTCTTCCCCTCTCATAAGGAGAACAGACATGACCACCAAGATCGTCAAGACCGAGGAAGAGTGGCTCGCCGAGCTCGGACCCGTGCAGTACAAGATCCTCCGCGAGGCCGGAACCGAGCGCCCCTTCTCGGGCGCCCTGCTCGACGAGAAGCGCGACGGCGTCTACACCTGTGGAGCCTGCGGAGCGGACCTCTTCAAGAGCGGCGCGAAGTTCGAATCGGGCAGCGGATGGCCCAGTTTCTATGAGTCCATCAACCCGGATGCCGTCACCCTGGCCACCGACAAGAGCCTCGGTATGGTGCGCACGGAGATCCGCTGCGCCACCTGCGACTCTCACCTCGGCCACCTGTTCGACGACGCGTACCAGACGCCCACCGGCGACCGGTACTGCATGAACTCGCTCTCGCTCGGCTTCAAGGAAGCGTGAGTTGACAGCACTCGACGCGGTAATGCGTCGGCAGTCACACTCGAAGGTGACCGCCGACGCCCCCAGTCGGCTGCAGCTGCTGCCTCTCGTCGAGGCAGCAGCGACGGTCGCCGACCACTCGGGGCTCAAGCCGTGGCGGCTCATCGAGCTGCGCGGCGACGCCCGACTGCGCCTGGGCGCCGCGTTCTCGGAGGCTCTCGGCGCCCACGGCAAGGACGCCGAGAAGATGGCGTCGAAACCGCTTCGGGCGTCGCTGCTGATCGCCGTGGTGTTCGTACACAAGCCGAGTTTCAAGGTGCCCGCGTGGGAGCAGGAGGCCGTGGCATCCGGGGTCGCGCACATGCTCAGCCTGCTTCTCGACGAGGCCGGCTGGGGCGTGTTCTGGCGCAGCGGCAACTTCACCCGCAGCGAGCCGGTGCACCGCATGCACGAGCTCGCGCCGAATGAGCAACTGCTCGGCTGGCTCTACGTGGGCGGGCTGCCCGACAAGACGAAGAGCGACAAGCGCAAGCGGCTCGAGATCGGGCGCTACCTGTCGGAGTTGAGCTGACCGAGTTGAGCTGACCACTCTGGTGCTCGTCGCGAAGTAGCACTATGACTGTCTGCATGAACGACACAACGGGACTCACGAAAGACGTCGGCTGGGAGTTCGGGGTGCGGCGCACCGTCGACGCCCCGGTCGACGAGGTCTGGGAATACTTCGTGGTCGACGGGCTGCCCACCTGGCTCGGCGACACGACGCTCGGACTGCACAAGGGCGACACCTACCTCACCGCGGAGGGCGTGAGCGGCGAGATCCGCAGCCGCACCGACCAGTTGCGACTGCGCCTCACCTGGCAGCCCGAGGACTGGGACCACGACACGACCGTGCAGGTAACGCTGATGCCGGCGGCCTCGGGAACAACGATCGGGTTCCACCAAGAACGCCTCGCCTCGGCCGAGGAACGCGCCCAGATGCTCGAGCACTGGACCGCCGTGCTCGACCGGGTCATCGCCGACCTGTCCTGACCCTCGATGCCGACCGGGGCGCCGCCGCCCAGTAACATTGACGTGCGTCAATTCTTGATGCGCGCCCCCTTAGCTCAGTTGGCCAGAGCACCGCTCTTGTAAAGCGGGGGTCGTCGGTTCGAATCCGACAGGGGGCTCCAAAAAAGGGCCAAAGATTTGGCGCTTTTTTGGAGCCCTTACCGACGAGATACCGCCAAAGATTTGGCCCACCCGAGTCCACCGACAGTGGCCACGCGTACCTAGAATCAATGTAAGAAGTCCCGGGGGGTCAATGTTGTTATCCATCGTCTACATCAGCTCTGCCGTCTCGCCGTTCTCCGACGAGGCGCTCGCGGAGCTTCTCGAGAAGAGCCGGGCGAACAATTCGGCATCCGAGCTGACGGGCATGCTGCTCTACCGCGACGGACATTTCATGCAGGCGCTCGAGGGCGACGATGCGGCCGTGCGCTCCGTATATGCGATCGTCTCGGCCGATCCGCGTCACGACGGCGTTCGCACACTGCTCGAGGAGCAGATCGACGAGCGACGCTTCCCCGAGTGGAGCATGGGGTTCCGCGCACTCACCGAGTCGGGCATCCGTGACATCCCGGGCTACAGCTCTTTCTTCCAAGAGCGCTCGAACCCTGTCGACTGGGGAACGCCGTCACGAGCGCGGATGCTGCTGGAGTGGTTCCGCTACCACAACGCCGCCTGACCTTCTGTGGGAGGGCTTCGCCCCCCAGCTACGGGTGAGGAACGTCGGGCCCGAAAGATCCTTGTGACCCCCTCGGGGCCCGCACGATTCACAGCTGAGTCCGGCGAACATGACTGGTAGGACGTCGGAACTGAATAGGTCTGGGGCGTACGGGTTTGCGTACGAGGTGTAACCGACAGGGAGACCCAGCACATTTGCGCTGACAATGTCAGAAGTCACCGCAGCCGCTGAAACCGCATAACCAACCCTGCGCTGCGGCTGGCGTACTGTGAGTCCCATGGTCACTGAGCTTCGATCAATTGCGATCCGCGCGGCTGCTGCCCTGGTTCTGTTGACGTCGTTGTCGGGGTGCACGGTTGCTGGCCATGATTTTACTCCTCCGGGGTTTTTCGACGAGGTCAACGACGTCGTCGAAGTCCTCGATATTCCTTCGCTGGACGGGCTTGTCCGGGAGGGGCGCTCTGGTATCGGTGGCAACAACCCGCCGCTGTACACTGCCGCTGTGGAAGGGCAGGACGCGCTCCCTGAGTTGCAAGAGCGTTTGGCCGACGCCGGATATGTGAGCAACGGCCTGCTCGAAAAGTCCGGTAGAGAAACGTGGACTCCGTCGAACCCGTCCGACGAGTTCGTAGAGGTAAGGCTGCACCCGCTCGTTGCCGGTGACGGCGTCGCCTTCGGCCGGGACAAAGACTTCACGATGAAGCGAGACGGCCTAGTCATATGGGTACTGGGCTAGCTTGTCGGGACGCGCAGGTGCGTCGGATCACATCCGAACCGAACGTGGCGGGCGGACCTTAGATCGCCCTGGCGCGCTCGCAATCGCCATCTACCCGTTCGCACCTCAAACGGACGAGACGCCTCGCAAGCCGTGGGACGTAAGACAAACACGCTTCTAGACGCGTTGGTCGCCGAGGGTTTTGGCCGGCCGACGAGCCGCGCCCTGCTCTCGGAAACCTCCCTTAGCTCCCGAGCAGACGAACCGTGCAGAGGATCACAACCAGCACTCCGAACACGAGCCCGCCGCTCGCGCCCAGCCTCACGTTGGCCCGGGTGAACTGTCTGGACATCAAAGCCCCATACATTCGTTCCGCCCGGTTTTTCGAGTACAAGGCGTACCGGTCCGCGTAAACGAACAGCAGGACGCATCCTGCGACAACGGCTATTCCGAGGACAAGGCCACCGAGGCCGCCGACTTGAACCTGGGTCATGACTCTGTTCCTCGCTTCAATCACAAGAGGGTATGTGACACGCTAGCGGAACGCCAAGACCGTCCCCGACGCGCCTTTGGTCACCTCGGAGGAACGGCTCAGCGCGAGGTGATCGTGAGGGTGAGCTTCGCTGTGTAGGTTCCCGCCGGGCTGTTCGCCGGCGAGACGAGGGTGACTTCGCCGCCGAGTACCGTCTCCCCCGCGCCGCTTCCAGACGCGTACTGGGCCGGGTAGACGGCGGTGCCGGCGACCTGAGGTGTAGCTGGGGCAGAACCGGCGGCGGTCGTCGTGACGACGAACGCGCGCAGGCCGACGTGTCGGGTGCTGATCGTCTGGCTGGCATCGGTCGTGCTGGTGAACGGAGTCAGGTTGGCCGCGACATCCCAGCCCTGTTCGCTCGAGACGCGACCGTCGTGCACCGTGATCTCGGGCAGCGCGCCGGTGACGACCGAGACTCCGTTCACGAGTCCCGGCTGGCCGAACCCGGCAGGATCGTCGGCGGGGAACTCGATGCTGAGTGGGGTGTCGACCGCCTGGATCGTCGTAACCGAGAGTCCGACGGAATTCGGAGTGGGGCTCTCGCAGTTGGCGGTCACGTCGACCGATTCGGCGCCCGGGATGCTTCGGATCTTTGCGAGCCCGGCGGACACGAGGTTGGCCGGCAGCGGCGCGTAGCCGAGACTTTCGACGAGTGCCTGGCCCTCGCACAGCGCGTAGCGGGCGAACTCGCCGAGCGAGCGGCCCTTCTCGGTGGTGAAGCTCGCCCATACCGCGTTCGGCACGATCATCGACGCGTAGCTCGACAGCGGGTAGGCGCGCGGGTCCTGGTTGGCGAAGACACCGCCGTCACCGGCCCCGGCACCCTGCAGAGCGATGCCCACGGCGGCGGCCGACGGTGCGACGAAGGAGCCGCCGGCGTTGAGGAGCTTGGCCGTCGCGAGGCCCGACTTCACGGCGTAGCTGTTCTCGACGTAGGTGATCGAGCCGTCGCCGTAAGACTGGCTGACGTAGCCGGCCACGCCGAGCGAACCGGACTGCGCCTTCATGGCTCCGCTGACCGGATACTGCGACGTGGCGCCACAGCTCGCCGATTCGCCCCGGCGCACGCAGTAGTCACTCCACACGCCCTCGTGCTGGGTCGCCATCCACCGGGTGAAGACCTCGGTCGACCCAGAAGCATCGGCCCGCACGATGGGAGTGATGGTCTGAGCCGGCAGGGCGATCTGCGGGTTGTCGGCCTGGATCGCGGGGTCGTTCCAGACCGTGATGACCCCGGTGAAGATCTTCGCCACGGTGTCACCGCTGAGCTGTAGGTCGTTGACGCGCGTGCCTGTCGCGCGCAGGTTGTAGGCGAGGGAGGTCGCGCCCGCCGCGATCGGCAGGGAGCCGTAGGAGAAGTCGGGCGCCCTGATCCCGCCGTCTCCGTCTGCCGGGGACTCGAAGGGCTGCTCGCTCACGGCGAAGTCCGTGGCGCCACTGGCGAAATCGGCGAGTCCGTTTCGCGAGCCCGACCCCGTGTAGTTCACGGTCTGGCCGTAGCTCGAAGCGACCCCCTTGCGCCAAATGTCGAGGGCGTTCTGGGCCCAGGTCGAACCGGTGCCGGTGATCGGCACGAGCGCGGCGGCTTGGGCGGGTGACGCACCGAGCGGGCCGAGCAGTGCTGCCGCGAGAGTGAGGCTCAGTGCAGCACTGAGCGCGGTCAAGCGTCTTACCCCCATTGCCGAACGCTCCCCCGTGTCATCCGTCACCGTAGGGGTGAGGCGTGAATGGAGCATGAACGGTTGACAAAATGAGAAATAGGCGGGTCCATGGGCGTCTGCTCGAGCGGGATCCGCGACCGCGGCAGAGGAGAATGAGCGGATGCCCCTTCCCGCTCCCCTTCTCGACCTGCTTCGCAAGCCGAGCCCCTGCTTCCTCTCCACGATCATGGCCGACGGTTCGCCGCAGGTGACCGAGACCTGGGTCGATACCGACGGCGAGCACGTCATCATCAACTCCGTGGTCGGGTACGTGAAGGTGCGCAACATCGAGCGCGACCCGCGCGTGGCCGTGGCGATCCAGGATCCCGCGAACCCGTTCCGGTACATCCAGGTGCGTGGCGAGGTGGTCAGTGTGACGACCGAGGGCGGCGCGGAGAGCATTGAGGCGATGTCGCAGAAGTACACGGGTCGGCCCTACCCCTGGTACGGCGGGCGCGACCAGCAGCGGGTCATCCTGACGATCAAGGCCAAGAGCATCAGCGGTCAGGGCTAGCCCGCCTGTGCCGAAGTGCGCCGAGTCAGCTCGTTCGGCGCAGGGTTTTGATCGCCCGGGCGGCAACCCAAACACCGAATACTACGAGCAGGCCACCGAGCAGCCACATCGGTAGGCCTCTGGCACTTGTGCCTCCGGGATCCGCCACCAAAGCCCACACCCCCATTCCTTCGGTGAAGACGGCGAGACCGATCTGGGCCCACGCGGCGGTGCGGTCGCCCGGGTCACTGGCCAAGATATTCCTCCAACGGTGGCGAGGCGACGGGTCGCTCTAAATAGAGAACGACGACGACGTGTCTGGGATTTCGGCCAGAACCCTGTCGATCGCGCGCCGCAATGCTGCAGTCGCCGCAGTGGGATCGCCGCCGTATCCGCTGTTCATGGCGCCATCCCGGGCCAGCAACACGTCGTCGGCGGCGTCCGCCGGGTAATGGTGGCCGGCCTGCCGCAGCACCTCGGTTGCCGCACCGGTGTACCACTCCCGATGGTTCTTCACGGCCGCCTGCACGGCTAGGTATTCTCGGCATTCGATGGCGGCGTTGATGAACGCGCACCCGTGGAAGCCGGGGCTGGTGACGTCGATGATGACCTCGGAAAGCACCATGTTAAGGACGAGCTGATGGGATAACTCCGTCGCGGCGATCGTCGAAAAGAGGTCGACGTCGCTCTCGTGCCTCTGATTGACGTAGGCCACGATCAGGTCTTCCTTCGATGCGAACGCCCTGGCGAACGCCCGCGTTGAGACGTCGGCTTGGAACGCGATCGCGTCGACACTGGTCTGGTTGATGCCGTCCGTGTAGAACAGGTAGTCGGCGACTTCGAGGACGCGTTCGCGCACACCGCCCGAAGGATTCGCGGGCGGGGCGGGGCGGGCATGCGTAGCCACGTCGAGGCTCCTGTCTGGTGGGTGTTCAACCTGCGGTCACCTCTTGCTGATAGTCAGCAGAGTGCAAACGTACAGGTGGCCCCGCCGAGAGGGCCGCATCGTGTGAGGCCCGTTGCGGCTCGAGACGTTTGTTGCTACTGGGCCGTGGCCTAGAGCGTCGACTCCAGGTGCCACACTTTCGCGACGATCTGCCATCCGTCCGGTCCGTCGACGAACGAGAGTTGGTCGACGAAGATACTGTCGATGGCGCGCAGCCGCAGGCGAACGATAGCCGCGGCATCCGAAAGCCAATCGACGACGAGCACCTCTTCTGTGCGTTCATGACCGGCGGACGCGGGCGAAGGTCGGTTCGCGACCACCTCGCGCCACACCGGGTAGGGGTCGACCGTCACTACCCCCTCATCGACGTCGAAGAGGGAGCTCGCGGGGTGGAACACCTCGTCGAGCAGCGTGACGTCGCAGTTGTAGACGCCGCGAAAATAGGTGTCGACGGCGTGGTTGAGTTCTTCGGTTCGGCGCATGCGTCAACCGTGGCAGACGGATGCGCGGGCTCGCGGAAGATGAGGAAGGTATGGCAGTTTGTCACTTACCTTTGACCGAATCAGGGGCCTCCGAGCCAGTGATCGATCCGATGGTGGTCGGGGGTGAACCCGTGGTTGACGCCCCAGAGCACGGCTTGCGTTCGCGAGGTGGCGCCGATCTTGGCGTAGACGTTGCGGATGTAGAGCTTCACCGTGTTCGGGCTCAGGTAGGTGAGCGCCGCGACCTCGGCGTTGCTCTTGCCCTGGGTGATCAGCGCGAGGATCTCCGCCTCGCGATCGGTGATGCCCTCGTGACGTCCCGGCCATTCGATGCCGGGCGCATTGCCGGCCCGCCGGGGAGGGTCGCTCACGACGACCTCGCCGTCGCGTACGGCTTCCAAGGCTGCGACGAGTTCGCGGGCAGTGAGCGACTTCGACAGGTAGCCGCGAACGCCCTGCTCGAGTGCTTGGGCGACGAGCGACGGGTGGAAGTTCCAGGTGTAGACGACGACGTAGGAAGCGCGCGGGCTGCGTACAAGGGCCGCGATCTCGTCGTGATCCGACTCGGGCTGCGCGAAGGAGTCGTAGAGCACGATGTCGACGGTGTCTTTGAGGTCGAAATTCGCGTCGATTTCCGCGACTACCACGCGGTGACGGTAATGGTCGAACATGTGGGCCAGACCCGCAAGCACAACGTCGTAGTCGTCGACCAGTGCGACGGTGAGGGGCTCGGCCATGCCTTGACGATACGCCCACTAGCACGAGACGACTACACCCTTTGGGGTGTACCGGCGGTCTAGCGGCTCTGGCTGAATTGCTTTCGGCTCGACATCCGTCGAACCGTTACGCACGCTCAGGCGTGCAGAAGAAAGGACTTATCGTGATCGGTCTCATCATCAGCCTCATCATCGTCGGACTCATCGCCGGCGCAGTCGCCCGTCTGGTTATCCCTGGACATCAGAACATCAGCATCCCGATGACCATCCTGCTCGGCATCATCGGGTCGTTCGTCGGTGGTTTTCTCGGCTTCCTGATCTTCCAGCGCGACGCGATGGACGGCTTCTTCCAGCCCGCCGGCATTATCGGATCGATTATCGGCGCGATCATCGTGCTGTTCCTCTACGTGCGCTTCGCGGGCCGCGGCGCCGCTCGGCGCTAGTCGGTCGCGGCCCGTCCGGTGCCGGTTCGGCACCGGACGGGGATTCCGCCACCTGCATCTTCGCGGCCGGGATATCGTGGCTGCAGTACCGCGTCTCAGAGGAGAGCAAGATGCAGCAGGATGCGCCCGATCACTATGACGTCGCCGTGATCGGCGCGGGCCCGGCGGGTACCGCCGCGGCCCTGCGTGCGGCAGAGCTGGGCGCGCGGGTCGTTGTGCTCGAGGCCGGCCGACTCGGCGGCACCTGCGTCAACACCGGCTGCGTGCCCACGCGCGTGCTCGCCAAGACGGCGCGCATGATGCGCGAGACCCGGACCGCGAGCGCTTACGGCATCGACGTGGGCGCCCCGGTCGTCGACTGGGCGCGAGTCGTCAAGCGCGTCGAAGAGCGCGTCGAGAAGGTGCGCTCGATCAAACGCGAGGCCGACAGGTTTGCCGCGGCCGGCATCGACCTCGTGCAAGAGGGTCGCGCCCGATTCGAGAGCGACAGTGTTCTCGTGCTCGACAGCGGGCGACGGGTGAGCGCCGACTCCATCATCATCTGCGTCGGCGGACACTCCCGTCGACTGCCTATACCGGGCGCCGAGCTGGCGACGGTGCCCGAGGACATCCTCGGCCTACCCGCCCTACCCCGCCGCGCGGCCGTGATCGGCGGAGGCAACACCGGAGCGCAACTCGTCACCGTATTCGCGTCGTTCGGGTCGGAGGTTACGCTGCTCGACGTAGCTCCCCGCATCCTGACCACGTCGGATGCCTCGATCTCCGACCTCGTCGCGTCGTCGTTCGCCGCGCAGGGCGTTCGGATACGGCTCGGCATCGAGACCGTCGACTCGCTGGCGAGGGGTGACGATGGGTCGATCATCCTGAACTGGCGCGATGCCGATGGTCTGCACTCCGACCCGTTCGACGTCGTCATCATGGCGACCGGATGGCCCGCCGACGTCGATGGCCTGGGTCTTGAACGGGCCGGCATCCAGATCGAGCGGTCGTCGATCCCGGCCGATCAGTACTTCCGCACCGTGGTGCCGCACATCTTCGCCGTGGGCGATGCGAACGGGCGCGACATGCTCGTGCAGGCAGCACAGTTCGAAGGCGAGGCTGCTGCCGAGAACGCGGTGCTCGGCGCCAACCGGCGCACACCCCACCACCTGCTCCCCGCCGGCGGATTCACCGATCCCGACTACGCGGGTGTCGGCCTCACCGAGGCCGAGGCCCGAGAGCGCGATCCCCAGTGCGTCGTAGCGACGGTGCCGTATGGCGAGGTCGATCGCGCGGTAATCGACGACCGCGAGACCGGGTTCCTCAAGCTCATCGCCGACCGGCGTCGCGAGCTGATTCTCGGCGCTCACGCCGTCGGGGAGAACGCCGTCGAGGTGATCCAGTCGGTGACTACCGCGATGGCCGCCGGCATCGACGTGACGACTCTGGCGAACGTGCGCTTCGCGTACCCGACCTACAGCGTCGTCATCGGCAAGGCCGCGCGCGCCCTTGCGGAGAGCCCGATGCCCGACTCAGCCTTGGCCTGAACTGCAGGCGCCGGCCACCACTGAACGGCGGCCGGCATCTGCTGGTGTCGCTACGGCTTGAGAACGACCTTGATGCAGCCGTCTTCTTTCGCGCTGAATGTTTCGTACATCTTCGGCGCCTGGTCCAGCGGCACGCGGTGGGTGACGAGGTCTTCGACTCCCAACGGGTCCGACGGGTCTTCTACCAGCGGCAGCAGGTCGTCGATCCAGCGTTGAACGTTGCACTGGCCCATCCGCAACTGGATCTGCTTGTCGAACATGTTCATCAGGGGCATGGGATCGGCGACCCCGGAGTACACGCCGCTGATCGACACCGTGCCGCCGCGGCGCACGAGATCGAGCGCCAGGTGCAGCGCCGACAGGCGGTCGACGCCGACGGTGGTGAACGCCTTTTTGGCGAGGCCGTCGGGGAGCAGGCCCGCCGCATACTGAGTGAAGGCCGCAACCGGGCTGCCGTGGGCCTCCATGCCTACCGCGTCGATGACGGAGTCGGGACCGCGTCCGTCGGTGGCAGCGCGGAGCGTTTCCAGCAGGTCGTCGTCGAGGTCGAATACCTCGACGCCGTGCCGTGCCGCCATCTCGCGGCGCTCGGCGACGGGATCGACTCCGATCACGCGGTAGCCGAGGTGGCGGCCGATGCGACTGGCGAATTGTCCGACGGGACCGAGGCCGATAACGGCGAGCGTGCCGCCCTCCGGCACTGCGGCATACTGCACTCCCTGCCATGCGGTCGGCAGGATGTCGCTGAGGAACAGGTAACGATCGTCGTCGAGTTCGTGTCCGACTTTGACGGCGTTGAAGTCGGCGAACGGCACGCGAAGCTGCTCGGCCTGGCCACCGGGCACCGACCCGTACAGTTCACTGAATCCGTAGAGGCTCGCGCCGGTTCCGGATTCACGGTTCTGCGTCGTCTCGCACTGGGTGGTGAGGCCCTGGTCGCACATGAAGCAGTCACCGCACGCGATCACGAACGGAATGACAACTCGGTCGCCGACGGCGAGCTTCATGACCGATCCACCGACCTGTTCGACGATGCCCATGGTCTCGTGGCCTAGCACGTCGCCCTTGTCGAGGAACGGTCCCATGATGTTGAAGAGGTGGAGGTCGGAACCGCAGATAGCCGCCGAGGTCACGCGGATGACCACATCCGTTGGCTTTTCGATTACGGGATCCGGAACGTCGATTACTTCGACGGACTTCGTGCTCTGCCAGGTGAGTGCTTTCATCTCCTCTGTCTACATGGGGTGTCAGGCGGCACCTAGCCTTGCGCCCGATGTCCCTTAGCCTTGCGCCGCGAAAAGCGCCGTGCTACTCGGCCCCGAACGTGCCAAACTTCCCCCGTGACCGATCACCGCAGAATGTTGCTCGATACCGCCTCGCTCTACTTCCGCGCCTTCCATGGCGTGCCCGACACGGTGCGCGCACCCGACGGCTCCCCCGTGAATGCGGTGCGCGGCCTGCTCGATATGATCGCGAAACTCGTGGGCGAGTTCGAGCCGACGGAGGTCGTCGCCTGCTGGGACAACGACTGGCGACCGCAGTGGCGGGTCGACCTCATCCCGTCGTACAAGGCCCACCGCGTCGCCCAAGAGACCGACGCCGGCTCGGTCGAGGAGGTGCCCGACCTGCTGTCCCCGCAAATTCCGGTCATCCGCGAGGTGCTTGCTCAGCTGGGCATCCCCGTGGTCGGGCTGGCCGACTACGAGGCCGACGACGTCATCGGCACGCTGGCTAGCCGCTCGAGGATGCCGGTCGACATCATCACCGGAGATCGCGACCTGATCCAGCTGGTCGATGACGCCCACGACGTCAGGGTGATCTACACGGGACGAGGCATGTCGAATCTCGAACTGCTCACCGACGATGTGGTGAAGAAGAAGTACGGGGTGACCCCGCAGCAGTACCTCGACTTCGCGGTGCTGCGCGGCGACCCGTCCGATGGCCTCCCCGGTGTCGCGGGCGTCGGAGAGAAGACCGCCGTCGCATTGCTCGCCGAGTTCGGCACCCTCGACGGAATCGTCGCGGCAGCCGCCGGCCCGGATGTCGCGCTCGGCGCGGCCGTGCGCTCCAAGGTCAATGCCGCCAGCGAGTACCTGAAGGTGGCCACCAAGGTCGTCGAGGTCGCGCGCAACCTCGACCTCGACGACCACGACGGCCGCATCGCCGCGATCACCCCGCAACGCGCGGCCGCGCTCGACGAGTTGTCGGAGACCTGGGGGCTCGGCTCATCGCTCAAGCGTGCGCGGGCGGCGCTCACCGCCCGGGCCTAGGCGGTCGCGATCGACTCGCGCCGGCCGTCGCGCACCTGCGCGGCCATCCACGAACCGAGGTCGCTCATGCCTGCGACCAGCGACCGCGACTCCGCCAGGTCGGCCCGGTAGGCCCGGCCTCTGGCGAACCAGCGGAACATCGCCTTGAGGTCTTCGTCGTCGCCGAGGTACTCGAGCGGAATGGTCTCGAACCGCGCCGGAACACCGAAGATCTCGCCAGCCTGCGCGGCAACACGATCGAGCGTCAGCTCGTCACCCGCCACCTCGATGGAGTCGCCGTCGATCGCGTTCGGCTCGAGCAGCAGACGGGCGGCAGCGCGACCGATGTCACGGACGGCGATCATCTGCACAGCCACGTCGCCCGGCATCGGCATACGAATGACGATTTCCCCGTCGTCGTTGGGCGTCAGCTGCGGGATCAGATTCTCCATAAAGAAGACGGGTCGGATGATGGCGGCTGGCAGCGCCCCGCGGAGGTGCTTCTCGACCTCGAACTTGCTGTCGAAGTGCGGGATTCCCGTCGAGCGTTCGGCGCCTCCTACCGAGGAGTAGACGACGCGCGGAACGCCCGCCCGGGCGGCAGCGTCAGCGACCGCGCGTCCGCGACGCACCTCGCCGTCGGTGCCGTCCGCTCCTTCGAATGTCGTCATGTAGAAGAGGCTGGCGACGTCCGCGAGGGCCTCGGCGAGCGATTCCGGGTTCTCCTGGTCGGCCTTCACGACCTCGGCGCCGGCGGCGCTCAGAGCACGGGCGCCGGATGACTCGGGGGCACGCACGAGGGCGCGGACCGGTACATCCGATTCGAGCAATGCGTCGACGACGCTGCGTCCTTGCTGGCCGGTGGCGCCGATGACGGCGATGGGGAGTTGTTGTGTGGGGGTCATTTCGATCCGTTCGAGTGTGTGGTGGGGATGCGAGGTATTAGAACGCGTCGGGCACGGCGACGACCTTGCCGTGCACGTCGCCGTCAGCGGCCTTCGCGTGGATGGAGGGGAGGTCGCTCAGCGAGACGCGCTGTGCGACGTCGACGGTGAGCTCGCCGCTGTCGACGAGCGACACCAGCTGGGTGAGCTCGTTGGCGTCGGCCTGCACGAAGACGCCGGCGGTGCGCACACCTCGTGTGTCGTCGCCGGGCGTCGTCATCCACGCGGTCGTGGCGACGACGATGCCGCCGTCACGGACGAGTGGGACGAGTGCGGTGAAATCTTCGGGGCTGATGGGCGCCAGGTTGAGCAGCACGTCGACCTGTTCGGCGACCGAGTCGAGCACGGTCGAACTGGTGTGGTCGATGACCTCGTCGGCCCCGGCAGCCGCGACGCTGTCGTGGCTGCGCGGGCTCGCGGTGGCGATGACGTAGGCGCCGGCTCGCTTGGCGAGCTGGATGGCGTAGCCGCCCACCGCTCCCCCGGCACCGGTGATCAGCAGTCGCTGGCCGCTCGTGAGCTCGGCCAGGTCGAAGAGCGCCTGCCATGCGGTCAGCGCGACCGACGGCAGCGCCGCGGCATCGGCGAGGTCGATGCTCGACGGGGCCTTCGCGAGCACGTCGGCCGGAGCGACGACGAACTCGGCCGCCGACCCATCCGCGCCCATCGGGAGGAATCCGACGACGGCGTCGCCGACCGCCCAGGTGGTCACTCCCTCGCCGACCGCCTCGATCGTGCCGGACACGTCGTAGCCGGGCACGTGCGGCAGCGTGACAGGGAAGGGGAGCGTGCCGCCGCGGATACCGGCGTCGGCCGGGTTGAAGGCGGAGCCGGCGACGCGGATGAGTACCTCGCCCTGTGCGGCGACGGGCTGGTCTGCCTGCTCGTAACGGAGAACCTCGGGGCCGCCGAATTCGTGGAAACGTACTGCCTGCATGATCGTCTTCTTTCTGTTGTTGCTTCGAATGTGAAGCACTTGTTAGGACTGTAGCACTGCTTCGAGTTCGTAGCAACTACTTTGAGTTCGTAGCATCCGATAAGCTTTCGACATGCCTTCTTCCCCGCGTTCCCTCGACCCCGCGCAGCTGGGTGCCTACCTGTCCCTCATCGAGGTGAGCAGCCTGTTGCGGCACACGGTCGAGCAACAACTGCGCGAGGCCGGCGATCTGAGCTACGTACAGTTCCAGCTGCTCGCCCGCTTGGGCGATTCGCCCGACGGCAGCCACCGCATGACCGACCTCGCCGACGGCGTTGTCTACAGCCGCAGCGGGCTCACCTACCAGGCGCAGACGCTCGAACAGCGCGGCCTCGTCACGCGTGCCCCGTCGGTCGACGACGAGCGCAGCACCACGGTGACGATCACCGACGCTGGCCGGGACATCCTGTCGAAGGTCTTCCCCGGCCATATCGCCGTGCTCGACGAGCTCTTCTTGGAACCGCTGGAGCGCGTCGACGTCGAGGTGCTTGCCGACGTGTTGGGTCGCGTGCGCGATCACATGCGCTCGGCACCGCCGCGCTCCGCGGCCCCGCGTCGGCGCAAGTCGAGCTGACACGAGGCGGTCGGGTCGGCGTCGTCAGGCCCGGTCATCGGGCTGTGCGAGAAGTCGCGAGCGACGGATGCGGCGGTCTGGATCTACCTCGTCGGCGATGGCCCGAGCGCGCTCGAGCACATCGTCGCGAAGCGCAGACAGTGCCGTCGCGGCCGCCTCCAGCCACGATCCCGGCGCGACCCCGGTGTCGGCGGCGGCCCAGGACGGCCTCAGCGCCTCCAGACCGGCGTCGATCCGGTCGCGTTGCGCCAACATCAGCGACCCCACACCGTGATAGATGAAATCACCGGGAGGCGAGACGACCGCTCCGTCCTTCTTGGTCGGCGCCCCGGCAACGTGGCGGATCTCCACCATGACCAGCGGCGCATCCGGTGCGGCCGCGGCCCTGAAGATCTGCTCGGCGATGTCGGGAGTCGACGCGTCGAGCCAGCGGGCGTCACCGACGCCGGGCGAAGCCACGGGCGGATCGAGGTGGATGCGCGCGAGCCCGGCCGCGTCTTTAGGACCCCAGTCGTCGGCGACCGGGGTGGCGGCGGCTCGCATGGCGTCGAGGAGTGGCGTCGCGCCGTCGGGGCCGTCAGGGGCGGCGACGGCGAGGTGAACGGCTATCGATCCGTGCAGTTCCGGGGGGAATGGCGGCACAGGCGGCACGTGCATCACAGCGATGCTCGTCGACACGGTCGGGCCGATTCGCTTGATGCCGTCTCTCCACGCTGCGACCAGCTCGGGGAGGGCGCTGCCGTGCCACAACAGCAGGCCGGCGTAGAGATCGTCGACCGGCGCGAGATCAAACTCGAGGGTGTGGGCGATGCCCACTCCGCCCGCGCCTCGGAAGGCCCAGATGGCGTCGCGGTCGAGTTGTTCGGCGGCGTCGTCCTCGGCGATGCGCGACCGGCCGTTGCCGTCGATGTAGTGCACGCGCCGGAGACTGCCGCTCGCGAGCCCGTCGCGGCGAACCAGCCACCCGATGCCGCCGGCGAACGTGTACCCAGAGACGGAGACGCTCGGGGAGGAGCCGGCGAGGCCGAGCAGCCCGTGCTTCTCGGCGGCGGCGTTGACGGCGCCCCAGGTGGCCCCGGCCCCGACCGTTGCGACGCGTGCCTGAGCGTCGATGGTCACGCTGTTCAAGCGAGAGGTGTCGAAGAGCACGACGGTGTCGTCGACCGGGGCGCCGGCACCGTGTCCGGTGGCCTGGATCGCGATCGTGAACTTTCGCCCGGTGGACCGCTCGAGGTCCGCGACCTGGGCCAACGACGCCGAGATGTCCGCCGGCGTCGAGATCACGGCGACCCGCGCGGGGACTTGGTCGGTCGCCGAGTTGAGGGGTGTGGTTGCGGATGTGTAGTCGTCTGCCGAGTTGTCTAGGAGCACTCGATCAGCGTAACTACATACGGAGCATTTCGTCCGGTTAACTTTTGGGGTCGATCTGCGGCGATCGATCCGTCAGCGCGCGGGCGGGTTCGAGATCCCCCGCAGAAATACCGCTCGCTGCTCCGCTGCGCTGTCGGCCCAGCCTCGCACGCTCGTCATCGGCTGCGCCAACATCGCCCCGAACCGCACGACGGTTAGTCCCGTCACCTCGGGCCGAAGGGTGCCATCGCTATGTCCGCGCTCGATGATGGCCGCGATGAGCACCTTCAGCCGGTCGCGAAGCTGGGCAGACTCGGTGTCTTCGGTGCGAGGCGCTCCGTGCAAGGGAAGCACCAGCTGGTCGCGGTGCTCGAACGACTGTCGCAGGTACCGGTCGACCGAGTCGAGACCCGATTCACCAGCCGCGAGCGCGTCTTCGGCCTCGGCGATAAGCAGCCGATAGGCGCGCACCTGCAGGGCCTCCATGAGCGCTTCACGGTTCGGGTAGCGGCGGTACAGCGTTCCGATGCCGACCCCGGCATCGGCCGCGATCTGGGCGAGGGGAACGTTTTTGCCCTCCGCAAGGCCGGCGCGAACTGCGGCGGCCATGACGCGTTCGGCATTCACTGCCGCGTCACTTCGGAGTTTCTTGGGCTGGTCGGAGGACATGGTACCGACATCGTATGCGCCTCGGCGATCGCCCGGATGCCTCGCCGGACCTGGTTCTCGCTCACGTTGCCGAAGCCGAGCACGAGGGCGGGCGGGAACGCTTCCGGGGCTGACCCCTCAACCAAGTAGTGCCCGAGCCCGTTGACCCGCACGCCCATGGTCGCCGCGGCCGCCACCACCTCGAGCTCGGACGACCCCGCCGGGAGGTGCAGGAGGGCGTGACATCCGGCGGCCAGTCCGTGCAGCTGACCCGGCCCGAACGCGACCTCCACCTCGGCGGCCAGCACGTCGCGGCGGGCGCGGTAGATTTCGCGCACGCGCCGCAGATGACGGTCGAAGCGGCCGGTCTCCATAAGCAGCGCCAAGGCCTCTTGGTCGAGGCCGGGAGCGCCGCGGCTGCTCAGCCGTTTCTCGTCGACGATTCCCGGCAGGAACCGCGGCGGCGCGAGCACCCAGCCCAGCCGGATCGCCGGAGCCAAGGTCTTGCTGACCGAACCCAGCGCGATCACCCGCTCGGGGTTCAAGCCCTGCAGCGAACCGACCGGCTGACGGTCGTACCTGAACTCGGCGTCGTAGTCGTCTTCGAGGATCACCCCGTCGACCTCTTCGGCCCAGGCGATCAGCTCGCGTCGCCGCGCCGGGCCGAGCGCGACACCCGTGGGGCACTGGTGCGCCGGCGTCAGCAGCACCGCGCGCGCCCCGGTCTCTCGCAGACCGGCAACATCGAGGCCCTGGTCGTCGACCGCGACCGGCACCGCCTCGAGCCCCGCGCGGCGGGCGATCACATCGTGGTCGCGTGGACCCGGATTCTCGAGCGCTATGCGGCGGATCCCGCGCTGCGTGAGCGCCGCGAGGGCGAATGTCAGGCCCTGCCGGAAGCCCGAGACGATGACCGCGTCGTCGGCACCGGCCACTCCCGACCTGACCCGACGGTGGTAGCTCGTGACGACCTCGCGCAGGTGCCGCGACCCCGCGACGTCTTCGTCGCCCAGCTGCGCGGTCGGCAGGGTCCGCGTCGCCTCTGACACCGCCCAACTCCAGTCGGCGAGCGGCACCGAGCCGAGGTCGGGAATGCCGTACTCGAAGTCGATCTCGACCGGCGGCGGCGAAGCGGGCGCGACCGCATCGACCGTGAACCCGGCCGACGTCGGCAGCGCCGCGACCCGCGTGCCCGAGCCGACCGCCGACTCGACATACCCTTCAGCGAGCAGTTGTTCGTAGACCTCGACGATCGTGCCGCGCGAGACTCCGAGCAACCCGGCCAGCTGCCGCGTCGACGGCAGCCGCTCGCCCGCGCTCAGCCGTCGATCGCGGATCACCGCCCGCAACTGGTCCTGGATCTGGGCTCCGAGCGGCCCGGCGCCGCGGTCGAGCACCACGAGCAGGTCGGGGCCGCCGCGCGCCCACTTCACGGTCATGCGACCATTTCACCAAATGGTCCAGTGATCCGATACCCCGGTGGACCTTCTCAGCAGACCGCATCGGCGCGAGACTCGATGCCATGAACATCGGCATCGTGTTGGCGCTCGCGGCGGCCGTGGCCTACGGCGCCTCGGACTTCATCGGCGGCCTCGGTTCGAGGCGGTACTCGCTCTGGCAGGTCGTGCTGGTCGGGCAGAGCGCCGGCGCGGTCGCGATGCTCGGCGCGGGGCTGATGCTGCCGGGCGATCCGGTCGCGCTGGACTTCGCCTGGGCCCTGCTCGCGGGAGTCGGCTCGGCAACCGGCAGCATCTTCCTGTATCGCGGTCTCGCCCGCGGCCGCATGGGACTGGTCGCCCCGATCTCGGCGGTCGGCGCCGCGGCCCTGCCCGTGCTGGCCGGCGTGGCATTCGGCGAGCGCCCCGGCTGGCTGGTCTGGGTGGGCATGCTCGCCGCGCTTCCGGGCATCTGGTTGGTGGCGCGAGATCCCGTCTCGACCAGACGACCGACGGATGCGCCCGGAGCCCTCGTCGACGGCGCCATCGCGGGAGCGGGCTTCGGCGTGCTGTTCATCGCACTCGCGCAGATCTCCGATGGCGCCGGTCTGCTGCCGCTCGCGGTCAACCAGCTCGTCGGTGCGGCCCTCGCGGTCATCACCGCCGCCGGCCTCAAGCAGGTCTGGCGGCCGTCGCGAGGCGTGCTCGGCTGGGGCAGCGCTGCCGGAGTTCTCGGCGCCCTCGGCACCCTCGCCTTTATGGTCGCCACGGCATCCACCAACCTCGGCGTCGCCGGCGTACTCGCCTCGCTCTACCCGGCCGTCACCGTGCTGCTCGCGGCGGGCCTTCTCGGCGAGCGCGTCGCCATCCCCCAACGGGCCGGCATCGGAATCTGCACCCTCGCGGTCGCCGCGATGGCACTGGGCTGACAACAAAACCGGGCTGACAACAAGAAGAGGAGACGATCAATGCTGATCACAGTCGCGGAGGGTGTGCTCGTTCACGTGAGCGAGTTCATCCAGAGCAACTCCACCGTCGTGCAGGGCCGAAACGGCGTGCTGCTCGTCGACCCCGGCATCACGGGCGACGAGATGGCCGATCTCGCGAACGACCTGCGCGCATTGGGGCGGCCGGTCGTGGCCGGCTTCTCGACCCACCCCGATTGGGACCACGTGCTCTGGCACCAGAACTTCGGTGACGTTCCCCGGTACGGCACGGCACGTAACGCGGCGTTTATGCGCGAGCTGCTCGCGCAGCCCGACTGGGAGGACCAGGTCGCCGAGGTGCTGCCGCCCGAATACGTCGGGGCGATCCCCGTGGAGCTGCTCGGCCACATCACCGCTCTACCCGACGGCGCCACCGAGATCCCGTGGGACGGCCCGCGGGTGCGGATCATCGAACACCGGGCGCACGCCGTCGGCCACGCCGCGCTGCTGGTCGAGCAGAGCCGGGTCCTCGTCGCGGGCGACATGCTCTCCGACATCCTGATGCCTTTCCTCGACCTGGAGGCGGCGGATCCAATCGGCGACTACCTAGCCGCGCTGCAGTTGTTCGACGACCTGGCCGGCGAGGTCGATGTCGTCATCCCCGGTCACGGCTCGGTGGGCGCAGCCGGGCAGCTGCCGGCGCGGATCGCACAAGACCGCGCCTACGCGGAAGCGCTGCGTGACGCCGGTGTCGTCGACGACGTCCGGGTCGGCGCGGCGGCGCCGCTCGACTGGCTGCCCGACGTGCACGAGTGGCAGGCGCAGCGGTTCGCCGAAAAACGTGGCCGCGGCACGGCGTAAAGCTGGGCCTCGCCGACCTTCACTCTTCGCTGCGCCCGACTCGCTCCCGGTACGACATGCCAATGCTCGGCCCCCACACGATCGGGAGAGCTATGAGCCACGTTGGCCAAGAGAAGGCCGCTACGCCGACGATCACGACGGCGAGGGTGAGCACGAAAAGAGCTACCTGAAACCAGGGAACCGCTGCGACATTCAACCCAGTTCCTAACGTCGGGTGCCGGTAAGACGGCTGCAGTGATAACTGCCGCAAGCATAGAGCGGCGCGCGCAGCATCCGGAACTCTGTGCGACGTCAGTCGCGCAGCGCGCTCACCCGCACGTAGTCGAAGCGGCTCTCGAAGCCCGCGCCGCCCATCGACACGAGACCGATGCGGGGCGACGCGAGGTCGTGGGCCCACGTGCCGCCGCGCACCCAGTCGCGTCCGTCGACGCTCGTGTACGCGGTGTAAAGGCCGCCGCGATGCACGATGCGTAGGTACGCCGCCTCGCCGACCGGTCCGACGACGGTGTTGCCGTAGTTCGGGTAGCCCTCGGGAACGGGCGACACCTGCTTGCCGAACTCGGTCTGCCGGGTGTTCCAGATCGAGGCCGACGTGAGTTTCACGTAGTTGCCGTCGTCGGCGTAGATGAGCAGCCCGCCCTGAACGTAGTTCTGGCAGCAGCCCTCGGCCGGCGTCGTCACCGAGACCTTCGTCTCGACAACGTAGTCGCCCGCGGGCGCCGGCTCGCTCAGGATCGAGGCGAGCGGTTCGGCCGGCGGATGCAGGTCGGCCGCCTGGGTCTGCCAGCGCAACTGGCCGTCGCGCAGCTCGAACACCGCCGACTCGGGCCGGGTCCACGTCCAGTTGGTCAGCAGGGGCTCGTCGAAGCTGTCGCTGAGCCGCTCGTAGGTCTTGCCCGGGCGCGGGTCGCGCACGAACCGCGGGCGGTAGGACGTGTTGTCTCCGGGCTGGGCGGCGGGCGCGGGCATCGTCTCGTCGGAAGGACCGGCCCCGCCGCGCACCACCGGCCAGCCCTGACGCCAGTCGAGCGGGTCGAGCAGCGCCGGGCGCTTTGTGTAGCCGACGTCGCCCGCGTAGTACGGGTCGCCCTGGTCGACGGCGTGGTAGATGGTCCAGTCCTGGCCGTCGAAGTCGGTGAAGACCGTGTTGTGTCCGGTGCCGACCCAGCGGTTGCCGTTCTGGGTGAGCACCGGGGTGCCGCCCACCCTTCCGTCGAGCACGGACACGCCGTCGCGGTCGACGAACGGACCGAGCGGGCTCTTCGACCGCGCGGCGAACACCGCGTACCCGGTCAGCGGACCGTTGCAGCAGTTGGTCGCCGACGCGAGCAGGTAGTACCACCCGCCGTGGCGTAGAACGACGGCACCCTCATAGCGGTTGTCGACCGTGATGCGGGTTTCGGATGCTGCATCCGTCGTCAATCCGTCGGTCGCGAGTTCGCGCGCGAAGATGCCGCCGAAGTAGCTGCCGAAGTAGAGGTAGGTGGCGTCCTTCGTCGTGAGCACCTCGGGGTCGAACTGCCAGCGGCCGGCGGGGTCTGGGTTCACGACCGGCACGCCCGTGTCGGTCCACGGACCGGTCGGGCTGTCGCTCGTCGCCACCCCGATCGCCGACGAGCCGCCCGGCAACGTGGTCTCGGATGCGCCGTAGTAGAGCAGGTACCGGCCGTCGCGGTAGGAGATCTCGGGCGCCCACACGCCGCCGGTCGGGGCGACCCACGACGGCTTGGTCGGGAAGGCGTCGCCGACATAGCTCCAGGTCACGAGGTCTTCGGAGCGGAACATCGGCACGTTGTGGATCACGAGGCCGCCGGCCGCGTCACGCTCGTCTTCGAACAGGGCGTCGGACGTGCAGTAGAGATACCAGGAGGTGTCGCCCTTCTCCTGACCGCGGATGACGTCGGGGTCGGCGCAGCTCGCGGCTTCTCGCCCGTCGATCGCGAGGCGCAGCGGGTTGCTGTACTCGGTGGCCGGTTGGGGGTTTGGTGCCGGCCTCGGTTGCGGCGTCGCGGCCGATGCTGCGACGGGAACGGACAGCAACACGGCCATCATCAGGGCAACGCCGGCACGTCGAAACACCATGGGAGACTCCACATCGTCGGGGACGGGTCGAGGGTACGCCCGCGAAACGGCCCGCTCCAAGGGGTTGCGGCCCTGATCGGTCGCGCGCGTCGCGGCGATTGCAACCCCGCGAAGCCTTCCGACCCGCTGCGCATACTGGGCCTAGGGCTCGCCGCCGGCAAGCCGCATCGATTTCAAGGGAGATTTCTCATGGCTGACCTGAGTGGACTTGGCGACAAGGCCAAGGATTTTGCAAACAGTGACAAGGGCGAGCAGGCGACGGACGCCGGACTCGACAAGGCGGGCGACGCGGCGAGCTCGGCGAGCGGCGGCAAGTTCGACGAGAAGATCGACGGCGCGAGCGACGCCGCCGACAAGAAGGTCGGCGACCAGTAAGGGCGTCAACGAGCGCGACTCGGTTCAGTCGTCGATTCCGTCTGGTAGCTTCTGGCTAGTCGATTGAGCATTCGTCGATTGACGCCTAGCCGAGGAGCCCCTGAGATGCCACGCCGAAAAACCCCACTGCGCGAGCAGACGTTCCGTATCGGTGGCCTCTTCGTCGGGCTGCTGCTCGGCCTACTCGTAGTTCTTCTCCCCAGCCTGCTCGGCCGTGGCCCCGACCTGCCTCCCGCCGTCGTCGCGATCGTCATCGGCTTTGCGCTGGTTGTCGCTATTGGCGGCCTAGCGCTGGGGCTGGCCCTTGGCCGCCGGATCGTCGGCGAACGGATCGAGGCCGCGATGCGAGAACCGGGCGGCCCGTGGCAGCACGGCAGTTTCACCGTCACGCCGGGTCACCTGAGTTTCCAGCGGTATCGCTGGCAGGTGCGCATCCCGCGTGGTGCGCCCGTCGAGTTCGACGTCGACGATCTGGGCGACGACACCGGCGTGCGACCGTCGTGGAAGCAGGTGCTCACGATCAACCCGCAGCTGCACATCGTCACCGTGACCAGTCCGCAGGGCGACCGGGAACTGGCGGCCCTGCCCACCCACCTCGAAGAACTGCGTGAACGTCTCTCCGGCGCTCAGGTGCAGCCGCAGAGCTAGGCTGGCTGCTGCCGAGAGGGAGGGAAGGTCGAGATGACGTCTGCCGAGCCCGTGCCCCGACCGCCGAGAAAATCGGACGACCTGATCAGCATCGTCCTCGCCACGGTCATCTCAAACCTGGCGATCGTCTACATCTTCGTGCCGTTCGTCCCCGTGCTGGTCGCCTGGGAGGTCGTCGCGGTCGTCTATCTCATCCTGCTGTTCACGACGTTCCGCAACAGGTCGACCCGCAACGCCCCGAGTACCAGCAGGCCGCTCCCCCGCAAGGTGCTGGAATATTTGTCCTGGGTCCTCCCCATCGTCGCGAGCGTCGCGGGCGTTGCCTCAGCCGTGAGGCTGCTCACCACCGAGGGAGCGAACGGGACCGGGACATCCGATGCCCTTCTCGTCGGGCTCCTCGGTTCCATCGGCGTTGTCGTGGCCTGGCTGCTGCTGCAGGCGGGATTCGCCGAGATCTACGAGAGCGTCTACGAGCGGCTGACCGACGCGTCGATGATCAGCTTTCCAGGCATCGACGCCGATCCCACCCTCGGCGACTTCCTGTACCTGTCGTTCACCGTCGGCACCTCGTTCGCCATCTCGGGAGCCACGATCGCGTCGAGGAAGGTGCGGCGGGTGATCCTGATCCACAGCGTCACAAGCTTCTTCTACAACGCGTTCCTCATCGCCGTGGCGATCCAGGTCATCCAGGGTCTGATCGCGAACAGCTGAACGCGTCAGCCGATCCGTTCGGCCAGGGCCACGATGATTCCCTCCGGACCACGCACATAGGCCATGCGCCAGACGTTTTCGTATTGGCCGATGCCGCCGACCAGCCCGTAGCCGTCGGCGGCCAGCAGGTCGACCATGCCCTGCAGATCGTCGACTTCGAAAGACAGACTGCGCAGCCCGAGCTCGTTGGCCATCGCGTCGGGCGATCCCGGTTCGGGGTCGGGTCGCACGAAGCTGGAGAGTTCGACGCTCGTGTCTC